>NZ_JAGS01000001.1:632522-948783 GCF_000526775.1 Ruminococcus albus AD2013 | reverse complement strand
TTCGAGCTTCCTTATGATATCGATGGCGTTGTTATCAAGGTAGATGATTTCAAGCACCGTGACATTCTCGGTGCTACTGCAAAAGTCCCGAAATGGGCAGTTGCGTATAAATTCCCGCCGGAAGAAAAGAATACAAAACTTCTTGATATCGAGCTGAATGTTGGCAGAACAGGTGCTGTGACCCCCGTTGCTGTGTTTGAACCTGTCTTCCTTGCAGGCACTCAGGTGTCCCGTGCTACACTGCACAATCAGGATCTTATAATCGAGAAAAACATCAACATTGGTGACATTATCCGTGTCCGCAAAGCAGGGGATATAATACCCGAAGTTCTCGGTTCTGTTGAGAAAAACTCCGAGGGATCTTTCATGCTTCCCGATGAATGTCCCGTGTGTCATGCAAAGCTTGTAAGATCTGAGGAAGAAGCAGCTGTCCGCTGTCCCAATGTTGAATGTCCCGCCCAGATATTCCGAAGCATAGTTCACTTTGCTTCAAAAGGTGCAATGAATATAGATGGCCTCGGTCCTCAGATAGTTCGACTTCTGCTTGATAAGGAACTAATAAAATCCGTTGCTGACCTTTATCATATTAAGGAAGAAGACCTCATTGCTCTGGAAAGCTTCAAGGAGAAGTCAGCACATAATCTGGTAACTGCAATTGAAAAGTCCAAGTCGAATACTCTTGACAGATTGATATTCGGTCTCGGAATAAGAAATATCGGTCAGGCTTCGGCAAAACTTCTTTGTGCAAAATTTGGTGGGCTTGACAGCATTATGTCAGCCACCACAGAGGAAATTTCCGAGATCGACGGTTTTGGAGATGTTATGGCACAGAGTGTTTACAGTGCTTTTCATGAAGAGCATATGATAGCACTCATTCAGCGTCTGAAAGACTGCGGAGTTAACACCGAGTACGAAAAAGTTCAGCAGGACGATCGTTTTGCAGGAAAGACCTTCGTTCTTACAGGAACCCTGCCAACCTTAAAAAGAAACGATGCTAAAGAACTCATTGAGAAGTTCGGCGGGAAAGCAAGCGGCTCGGTTTCAAAGAAAACAGACTATGTTCTTGCAGGCGAAGAAGCAGGAAGCAAACTGGCAAAAGCTGAGCAGCTCGGCATTAAGATCATCACCGAAGAAGAATTTATGGAAATGATAAAATAGCCACGATAAATTACAGAAAATCACAGTATAGATAAGCCTCCGATCATATTAATTAGGAGGCTTTATTTATGTACAAAACGGCAAAGTTCTTTTAGCAATTTTTATTCATCTTGACAACGCAGATCAAGTGTGATATAATAAAATTGTTAAAATACCAAACAAATTGTTACTTTAAATAAGGAGGAAATATAATATGAATCATAATATCGGTCGAAAGGCTGCTGCAGGCATACTTTGTCTGGGGCTTGTCTGCCAGAATGCAGGGCTTATCCCTGCTTACGCTGCTTCGAGCGGTGTAACAATCAATGAGGTCTGCTCAAAGAACACGACTATTGCGGCTCCCGACGGAAATTTCTACGACTGGGTCGAGCTTTACAACTCAGGAAATTCTGCTGTTGACCTGTCAGGCTGGGGACTTTCAGACAAGGCAACAAAGCCATTTAAATTCAAGATACCCAATGGCACGAAGATCGAACCCAAGTCTTATCTGGTCATCTACTGCGACAGCACAGCAGGGGAGACCAACACTTCCATAGCTCCATTCGGTATGTCAGGTTCGGGCGAGACTCTTACGCTCTCCGATGCAAACGGCAACGCAGCTGATACTCTGACTTTCGGCTCCATCGCTTCTGATGCTTCCTATGGACAGTATCCCGATGGCAGCGGAAATTTCTTTGAACTCGCCTGCACACCGGGTAAAACAAATGTTGAACCCCAGGGTTCAGCAGCAGTGGCTACTCCTGAATTCTCTCTTGAAAGCGGCTACTATGACGCAGGAAAGACTGTATCCATTCAGGTACCGTCGGGAACTACTGTATATTATACCACAGACGGCTCCGTACCGACCACATCTTCACAGAAATATACTTCACCTTTCACTCTCACGGATGTTTCCTCTAATCCCAATAAGCTGAGCGCTGAGAGAAA
The DNA here is from genome assembly GCF_000526775.1 of Ruminococcus albus AD2013. NCBI lineage: Bacteria > Bacillati > Bacillota > Clostridia > Eubacteriales > Oscillospiraceae > Hominimerdicola > Hominimerdicola alba. Next base: position 946,698 of record NZ_JAGS01000001.1, on the reverse strand, counting down.
TATTTCTACATACGGCTACAATCCGCCTTCTTCACCTGTTGATAAAGCTAATATCATACGCGCTGTTGCAGTCGATACTCAGGGGCGTGTGAGTGATGTCATCACCAGAACATATTTCGTAGGCAAGACAAATTCGGGATACTACAAGGATATGAAGGTCGTATCCCTTGTGACCGACCCTGATAGTCTGTTCAATTATGAAACAGGTATCTATGTTCTGGGCAAGTACTACGATGAATTCAGAGCGTCCGCAGGTTCCAACGGTAAGAGAGAATGGGAAAGGGATGCTAACTACACTCAGTCAGGCAAGGCTTGGGAGCGTCCTGCTACTATGACCGTTTTCGATAAAGGGCAGAAAGTTATCGACCAGGACGTAGGTATCCGCATCAAGGGCGGTGCTTCACGCCACAATGCTCAGAAGAGTTTCAATGTTTATGCACGTCTGGATTATGGTGCTCCTGAATTTAGCTACGATTTCTTTGACGGTACTTCCGTAAAGGCAAAGAACGGCAAAGCTATAAAGAGTTATACCACCATCTCTCTGCGTGACGGCGGTAATGATAACAATAACGCGATCTTCCGTGATTCTCTCAATCAGAGCCTTGTAGCTGACCGTGATTTCGGACATCAGGCAATGAGCGAGTGCATGGTATTTATCGATGGTGAATTTTGGGGGATCTATCAGATATGCGAGAAGCTCAACGATGCCTACATCAGCGATCACTACGGTGTTAAGAAGAGTGACGTCGCATTGATAAAGGAAGGGGAAGTTGAAGAAGGTTCCGACTCCGATCTTCAGGATTGGAATGCCCTCGTAAAGGGTGCTGCAAACGGCAGTCTGAGTTATGCACAGATCTGCGAAAAGATAGATATCCAAAGCTTTATGGATTACTTTGCAGCGCAGATCTACTGGGCAAATCAGGACTGGCCCAAGCGTAATATCGCATCATGGCGTTCAAATACCATTGACAGCTCCAATCCCTATGCAGACGGAAAGTGGCGCATGATAATGTTTGATACCGAATATAGCGTAGGACTTTACAACAGCCAGGATACTTCTGTTAATACAAACGGATTCCGCCGTTTACAGCAGGATCAGCAGATCGATGTCAGCAGAATGTTCACAGCACTGCTCAAAAATGACCAGTTTGCCAAAGATTTTGCACGTACCATGATGGATATGGCAAACTACAACTTTGAGCCAAACAGGGTAGCAGATAAAGCTAAGTACTATTCCGATAATTTCAGCCAGCAGGCAGCGGATACATACAAGCGTTTCGGATCAGGCAATAATGCGCAGTCATATATTAACCAGTGGAGGACTATTGTAAACTTCTATAAACAGCGTTTCGATCCCGCAGAGCGTTATCTTCGTCAGGCTGTTGGTTTTTCAGGTGAACCTGTGACCTTTACAGTGAATAACAGCAGCAATTCCGGAGAGATACAGCTCAACACCCTGAAACTCGGCGCAATAGACAAATGGTCCGGTAAGTACCACAAGGATTACGAACTTGATCTGACAGCTTCACCCAAGGAAGGAAAATCATTTGACCACTGGCAGATCAGCGGTGCACAGATAACAAACGGCTCTGATAAGTCAGGCAGTATCAAGATCAAACTAACTGGTTCTAATGCTTCCGTAAAGGCAGTTTACAGCGATCAGAACAGCGGTGGATCGACCGGCAATACTGATTATCCTACAAACATCAAGGTTAATTACAATTCTCAGTATCATCAGGTTCAGTTTATCTGGGACAAAGTACAGGGTGCTGACAAGTACGGTATCGCTGTATTCCTTGCAGGTAAATGGAGAATTCAGACTTCCGACATTACTACAAACAGGTACATTACTCCTAAGAACCTTACTCCGGGCATGACTTATAAGGTAGCTATTGCTGCAAGAGTTAACGGTAAGTGGAATACGTCCGATCCTATCAAGAATGCAGTAACTGTTACTATTCAGTAATTTACAGTTTTACAGAACATAAAAAGGGCAGTTCCCGAAGAAACTGCCGTTTTTATAATATTTAGAATCATTACTCTTCTGTGCCCTTGACGTATTCAATGAACTGTTTTGCAACACGTGGTGAACGTCCGCCCTTTGAGAGTGCAAAAGCTTCCGCTTTGATCTCCAATTCAGCACGATCGGTCTTTACCTCATATTCATCAGCCAGTTTGTTTACAAGATCGAGGAACAGATTTTTATCCGGCTTCTGGAATGTCACGGTAAGTCCGAAACGGTCAGATAGCGAAAGAAGTTCCTGCATGGTATCCTTGAAATGTATCTCGTCGCCTTTTCGTGCTGTGAAAGTTTCACGTACCAGATGACGGCGGTTCGATGTGGCATAGATCACCAGATTTGAAGCCGTAGAAGCAACACTGCCTTCGAGTATAGCTTTCAGTGCAGCGTAGTCGTTGTCATCTTCTGTGAAAGACAGATCATCTATGAAGATAATGAATTTCAGCGGATTCTTACTGATTTTTTCGACGATGTTGGGTATCTCGTGCAGCTGTTTCTTTTTCAGCTCGATAAGCCTTAGACCTTCACAAGCATACTCGTTTGCGATAGCTTTGACCGTCGAGGATTTGCCCGTGCCACAGTCACCGTAAAGCAGAACATTGTTTGCGGGTTTGCCCGCAAGCAGTGCTTTTGTGTTGGCAATGACCTGAGATCTTTCATTTTCATAATCATGCAGCTGCGAAAGTCTTATTGGATCGGCGTGTTCAACAGGAGTCATAACTCCGTCCTTGATTATGAAAATATTGTACTTTGAATATATGCCGTAGCCGATCTTTTTGATCTCATGCACACGTTGAGCATATATCTGGGAAAAATCTCTGGGACTGATCCTGTATTCGGGCAGAAATCCGTCGTAATTTATCCTGTCGATGAATTCACTGCTGGGGATAGTTGCTAACTCTTCCAGAAAAGCAAGCTCATTTGCAAGACAATTATCCAGCATCGTTCCCGTTTCAAGCCCCTCACCCTTTTTGAGTATAAAAAGATTCTCGTCTTCGAGAATTATCTTCATGATGTACTCTGTGAGGTCGTCGCCCGACTTATAAAGGTCGCCGCACATATCGCAGTACCATTCAACTGCATTTTCGGTATCTTCTTCGCAAATTGCTAGAATGGTCTGTATCATATCAGTTAAAACATCATCTCTGCGAAGTTTCTTGAATATCACAAGGCTTCTTATCTGTTTCAATATTCGCTTGAAATCGGTCATTTCATATTCCTCCGTTTTTATGTATCTTCAATTATTACCCATTTGCTTTCAACGTTTTCTCTTTCAGCCGAATATCCGCATTCTAATTCAGCCAGAAGTCCTACGCTTTTATCTGACATATATATGCTATGCAGTGATACTATTCCTGCATCAGATTCTTCATGTTCTTCACCGCATAAAAACTGCCAGTATCCATCTTCATCATGGCTCACGTACAGCACTGGTCTTTCGCCCGAAAGTACATGACAGCAGGTAAATACTGCCGTATCAGGCGCATCTGAAAAGGGAAACAGCTTTTCCATATCGTTCACCTCTAATATGATCTGTGTTTACATTATATAACATTTTTCCATATAAGTCAATGTTTAATAATTAAGTCATTGACAAAGACCCCCAAGATGTAGTATAATATATTTTACATGGATACATTTTGTATAAATTAATCTGTAAAGGAGCTGCTGATATGTCAGTATACAGAATTTATGTAGAAAAAAAGCCGGAATTTGCAGTTGAAGCTGATTCACTGCTGGGCGGTATCAAGTCTGCACTGGGTCTTGAAAACCTCAAAGGTCTTCGCGTTATTAACCGCTATGATGCTGAGGGTCTGCCTGTAAAAGATTTCGAGCTTGCTATTCCCGTGGTATTTTCCGAGCCCGCGGTTGATGTTACCTATGATCATCTTCCCGCTGTAGGTGAGGACGAGCAGATATTCGCTGTTGAGTATCTTCCCGGTCAGTTCGATCAGAGAGCTGATTCATGTGCGCAGTGTATCTCACTGCTGACTGCGGGTAAGCGTCCCGTTATCAAGTCCGCCCGTATTTACATAGTAAGCGGCAACCTAAATGATGAGGAGCTTGCGCAGATCAAGCAGTATATGATCAACCCTGTTGAATCGAGAGAAGCTTCTCTTGATGAGTTCGAGACTCTTGATATCAAGTACGATATCCCCACAACTGTTGATACAGTTAAGGGCTTCATCGAGTCTTCAGAGGATGATCTCAAAGCAATGCTTGCAGATCTGGGTCTTGCTATGGACCTCGATGATATCAAGTTCTGCCAGAAGTATTTCAAGGAGCAGGAAAAGCGCGATCCTACCATAACCGAGATCAGAATGATCGATACCTACTGGTCGGATCACTGCCGTCACACCACATTCTCGACCATCGTTGACAATGTTTCTATTGAGCCCGATTATATCGCAGCTACCTTTACCGATTATATAAATGCCAGAAAAGACCTCTACGCAGGCAGAACAGACAAGCCCATCACCCTTATGGATCTTGCTTGCTTCGGCGCAAAGCAGCTGAAAAAAGCCGGTCTGCTGAAAGATCTTGACGAGAGTGAAGAGATCAATGCTTGTTCTGTAAAGATCAAAGTCGATGTTGACGGTGTTGATGAGGACTGGCTGCTGATGTTCAAGAACGAAACTCACAACCATCCCACCGAGATCGAGCCTTTTGGCGGTGCGGCTACTTGTCTGGGCGGCGCTATCAGAGACCCTCTGTCCGGTCGTTCTTACGTATATCAGGCAATGCGTGTAACAGGCGCAGGCAATCCTCTTGTTCCTGTTGAAGATACCATTGCAGGTAAACTGCCCCAGAGAAAGCTTGTTGTAGGTGCTGCTAACGGTTATTCTTCCTATGGTAACCAGATCGGACTTGCTACAGGTCACGTAAACGAAATATATCACCCCGGCTACGTTGCAAAGCGTATGGAGATAGGCGCAGTTATCGGTGCAGCTCCCGCTTCCAACGTCAGACGTGAAAGACCTGCCCCCGAGGATATCGTTATCCTGCTGGGCGGTAAGACCGGACGCGACGGCTGCGGCGGTGCAACAGGTTCTTCCAAGTCCCACACACTGCACTCTCTCGAGACCTGCGGTGCTGAAGTTCAGAAGGGTAATGCACCCGAAGAAAGAAAGCTTCAGAGACTGTTCAGAAATCCTGAAGTTACTGCAATGATCAAGCGCTGCAACGACTTCGGCGCAGGTGGTGTATCAGTTGCTATCGGCGAACTGGCTGACGGTCTTCAGATAAATCTTGATCTCGTTACCAAGAAATATGACGGTCTTGACGGTACAGAGCTTGCTATCTCAGAATCTCAGGAGAGAATGGCAGTTGTTATTGCCAAGGAAGACCTTGAAAAATTCATGGCTGAGGCTGCTAAGGAGAACCTGGAAGCTACTATGGTAGCAAGAGTTACCGAAGAGCCCAGACTGAGAATGAACTGGAACGGCAACACAATTGTTGACCTGTCCAGAGAGTTCCTCAACTCTAATGGTGCCGAGAAGCACACCGATATCGAAGTTCCTACTCCCGTATTCGCAAACGATGACGGCGGCGAGGATAATGCAGACCGTTGGGAAGCTATGATATCCAATTTGAATATCTGCTCACAGAAGGGTCTTGTTGAAAGATTTGACTCTACGATCGGTGCCGGTACAGTTCTTATGCCTTACGGCGGTAAGTATCAGAACACTCCTACACAGGCTATGGCTTGCAAGCTTCCCGTTCTTAACGGCGAGACTACAACTGCTTCAATCATGGGCTGGGGATTCAACCCATTTCTCTCCAGTGTAAGCCCCTATCACGGTGCTATGTCCGCGGTAGTTGAATCTGTAGCAAAGGTAATTGCAACAGGCGGCTCCTATGAACACTGCTGGCTGACTTTCCAGGAATACTTTGAGAGAACTCAGAACAATCCTTCAAGATGGGGCAAGCCTTTCTCCGCTCTGCTGGGTGCATATAAGGCTCAGATCGAACTGGGCTGCGGATCAATCGGCGGTAAGGATTCTATGTCGGGTACATTCGAGAACATCGACGTCCCTCCTACGCTGGTATCCTTTGCAGTATCCACTGCCAAGACCGATAAGATCATTTCTCAGGAATTCAAGAAGGCTGGTTCAAGAGTAATACTCATCAAGCCTGAATATGATGAAAACAATATAGTCAAGTTTGACAGCCTGAAAAAGGTATTCGAGAAGGTCGAGAAGCTGATAGCAGACGGCAACGTTCTTTCTTGCTGGTCTGTTGCTTACGGCGGCGTTTCCGAGGCTGTTGCTAAGATGGCATTTGGTAACAAGATAGGCTTTAAATTCACAGATAAGGTTACTCCTGCAGAACTTTACCGCGCTTGCTACGGCAGTTTCGTTATCGAGCTTGCTCACGGTGTTCAGACTGCTGAAAGAGTTATCGGTGAGACCACTCAGGCTTACACCATTGAGAACAATGGTTATACCATCGACCTCGAAAAGATCCAGGATCTCTGGGAGAAGAAGCTGGAACCCGTATATCCTGTTCACGTTAAGGAACCTGCTGAGAAGCCTAACAAGTACAGCTTCAAGGCTGATGAGAGAAAAGCTCCCGCAATTAAGGTTGCTAAGCCCAAGGTTCTTATCCCTGTATTCCCCGGAACCAACTGTGAATACGATACTGCAAGACAGTTTGAAAAGGCTGGTGCTGAGGCTGAGATATTCGTAGTAAGAAATCTCTCGGAGCAGGCTATCAAGGAATCTGTTGATGCTATGGAAAAGAAGATCAAGCAGTCACAGATCGTTATGCTGCCCGGCGGTTTCAGCGGCGGTGACGAGCCAGACGGAAGCGGTAAGTTTATCGTATCATTCCTGCGCAATCCCAAGTTGACAGATGCTATCCACGATCTGCTGAAGAACCGCGATGGTCTGATGCTGGGTATATGCAACGGTTTCCAGGCTCTTGTTAAGCTGGGTCTTGTTCCTTACGGCGAGATTGTTGATATGCGCGATGATTCTCCTACACTGACATTCAACACCATCGCAAGACATCAGTCCAAGATGGTAAATACACGTATCGCTTCTAATAAGTCGCCATGGCTGGCTGCTTGCGAAGTAGATGATATCCACAGTATAGCTATCTCTCACGGTGAGGGAAGATTCGTAGCTACCGCTGAGGAGATCGCAAAGCTTGCAGCTAACGGTCAGATCGCAACACAGTACGTTGACTTTGATGGTGAACCTACATTCGATATCCACTGCAACCCCAACACCTCATTCGATGCTATCGAGGGTATCACTTCTCCCGACGGCAGAGTGCTGGGTAAGATGGGTCACTCCGAAAGAATGGGCAACGGCGTTTGCATCAACGTTCCAGGTGCTAAGGATCAGAAGATCTTTGAGAGCGGCGTAAAGTATTTCAAATAATGTCAGCGCAGACGTCAGGTCTGCAGATTGACATTTAAATTGTACTATGTTATAATTAAGGCAGTACTGTAAATGCGGTACTGCCTATTATTATATATGGACGATCACCGTGTATGTAAATTTTGTCGCTCTGTGTGAGGAGCTTGAAGGCAGTTAATAAACGCATAATCATCATTATTTATTTTTTAATAGGCTAAACTCTTTTTGGAGTTTTTAGCGCCTGTTCCCGAGAAGGAGGTCTACTTATGGAAAAACTGCTTAAACTTTTAAAGTCAAATGCGAGACTGACTAATGCCGAGCTTGCTGTAATGCTCGGTAAGACAGAGGGTGAAGTCGCCGCGGATATAGAAAAGCTGGAAAAAGACGGTATCATTACAGGCTATACTGCCATCGTTGATGAAGCTGTTTACGATCCAAATTCAGTTACCGCTTTGATCGAACTGAAAGTTACTCCACAGTCACAGTCAGGCTATGACGATATAGCAAAGTCCATAGCAGCCTACGAACAGGTGGAATCAGTAAGACTTATGTCGGGCGCTTATGATATTCTTGTCTCTGTAACAGGCACAAATATCCGCGAGGTCTCCCGCTTTGTAGCAGAGAACCTTGCAGCCATAGATGCCGTGCAGTCCACCGCTACACATTTCCTGCTGAGAAGCTACAAGGTCAACGGTATATCCGTTACCGCTGATGAAAAAGATGAGAGAGGACTGATGTTCCCATGATAGATTACAACAAGGTACTTTCGCCTGCCATCGTGAACATGAAGCCCTCAGGTATACGAAAGTTTTTTGATATTGCTCAGCAGCTTGAAGGCGTTATCTCCCTCGGTGTTGGCGAACCCGATTTCAAGACCCCATGGGTGGTAAGGCGCGAAGCTATAAATGTCCTTGAAAAGGGAAGAACTTCATACACTGCAAATGCAGGTCTTGCCGATCTTCGCAAGGAAGTCTCTCGCTATTTCAGCGATCGCATCGGCGTAGATTACGATCCGAATGATGAAATAATTATTACAGTAGGCGGTTCTGAGGGTATCGACCTTTGCATAAGATCGATAGTCACATCAGGTGATGAGGTACTGATAGTTCAACCTTCTTTTGTCTGTTATAGTCCCATTGTGACTCTATGCGGGGGAGTACCCGTTCCAATTGAGACCAAGGCTGAGAATGAATTCCGCCTAACTGCCGAAGAACTTCGCAGTAAGATAACCGACAGAACAAAACTTCTTGTACTTCCTTTTCCGAATAATCCCACTGGTGCGATCATGCGAAAAGAAGATCTTGAAGAAATTGCAGATGTTCTGCGCGGAACTAATATTCTGGTTTTGTCTGATGAAATATATTCCGAACTCACGTACAGCGGCAAGCACGTTTCAATAGCCTCATTGCCCGATATGAGAGAACGGACTATCGTTATAAACGGATTTTCAAAAGCTTACGCTATGACCGGCTGGAGACTTGGTATCGCTGCCGCACCGAGAGAACTTACCTCGCAGATGCTGAAACTGCACCAGTACGCAATAATGTCTTCCCCGACGGTGAGCCAGTTTGCTGCAATTACCGCACTCAGGGAATGTGATGAAGATATCATTAAAATGCGCGATGAATACGATATGCGAAGACGATATCTTGTTGACGCATTCAACAAGCTGGGTCTGGATTGCTTTACGCCGCAAGGAGCATTCTACGTATTTCCTTGTATAAAAAGCACAGGTCTTTCCAGCAGTGATTTCTGCGAAAAACTGGTTTACACCAAGAAAGTCGCTGTTGTACCCGGCAACGCTTTCGGCGAATGCGGCGAGGGATTCGTGCGTGTTTCCTACGCATATTCTCTCAGTCACCTGAGAGAAGCGATAAAGCGTATCGGAGAATTTTTAGAGGAGCTTAAAAATGGCACTTTATGAGAATATAAAAGTCAAAGCATACGGCAAAGTCAATCTTCTGCTGGATATAATCGGCAGGCGTGATGATGGTTACCATATGCTCAATACCGTTATGCAGACTGTCAGCGTGTATGATACTCTGGAACTTTCGATAGACAAAAATGCTCCCGAGGGTATGGAGATAATCTGCGATAAGGAAGGCTTTCCCCTTGACAGCAGTAATCTTATATGGAAAGCGGCTGATGTTTTCAAGGAACAGACGGGTATAACCTACGGCGGAAAACTGATAGTCAAAGTTGAAAAAAATCTGCCTTCACAGGCGGGAATGGGCGGCGGAAGTGCTGACTGTGCCGCCATGCTGAAAGCGATGAACACATTTTTCTGCACTCTGAAAGATGAGGACGAACTCTGTGAGATGGGCACAAAGCTCGGTGCCGATGTACCTTTCTGCATCAAAGGCGGAACACGGTTGTGTCAGGGTATCGGCGAGATTACAAACAAATTGCCGTCCCCGGACTGTGCTTTTGTTATTATCAAGCCCGATGTGAGTATATCAACTCCCGAGGCTTACAAACGCTACGATCTGATGAAGTCTCCGCCAAGAAGTCATCTTGATTATTTTTTGAAAGCTCTTGCTTCCGGTAATATATTCTCGACCAGCATATACCTGTTCAATGTATTTGAAGCTGTGATGGATATGCCAGAGATAGAACAGGCAAAGCAAGAACTTAAAGAAGCAGGTGCGCTGAATACCCTTATGACCGGAAGCGGTTCTGCTGTTTTCGGCGTTTTTGAAAAAGAATGTTATGCTGAGGAAGCTGCTGCAAAACTGGCAGGGAAATACAGCTACTGCAAGTCTTGCGTACCTGTAAATGGCGGGTATGAGCTTATGTGGGTGAACAGATAAACTAAGAAAGGTCGGCAATTGAATGAATTATAAATGCAGATTCTGCGGATACAGATTCAAGGACAAGGACGAACAGATATGTCCCGAATGCCTTACTGCCCGCGAAGATGATATATCCTGCGGTATATACGGTGAAGATGAACACAGCCATCAGCAGTATGATGACAGTGCTTTTTACGATAACCGCTTTGTGAGAAGTGATACTTTCAGAGATGGCAATGCAGATTTCCTTAAAGAAGAACGTCGTGAGGAGAACCGCGCAGCTGCTGCAAAATATGAACGCAGGAACGGCGGCGATATCAATGTTGAGGCTACTCCATCAAGGCAGTCTTTTAATAGAACACAATACAATGCCCCGCAAAATGTATATAATCCAAATAATGGAAATAAATCTCAGAAACCCGGTGGTTGCGGCAAGGGCTGTGCAGTTCCGCTCATTATACTGATAACCTTGGGTATGGTATTTAAAAACTATCCCGACCTGATAGATACTGTCAGGGAGAAGGTTGAAGGTGCTGTTTCAGATAAATCGGTGTCTTCTTCAGTTCCTGAAAAGAAAAAGTACGAGATCGACAGGAAAAACTCTATAGAGGGTGTAAAGACCACTGACTGCGATATAGATGCTTATCTGACAGAGTGCAATATCAGTGAGATCATGTCTAACGATGAAAGCCTTGATTCTTTCCATAAGAATAGTCTTTTATTTAATGAAAACGATGAGTGGAAGGAAAGTTCAAAATGTGACCCCCGTGAACTCTATGTGTTAGACCTCACCATTGAGTTTGAATACTCAGATCACAGGTGCCTTGAAAACGGCGATGTTGAAATCAATGAAGTATACATTCAGGGTTACGATTCCGAAAATCACGACATGAGCACATATACTGGCATTTTGTCAGACAATTTTATATACTGTATCGGCGACAGATCGAATATGAGACCCAAGCTGTTATGCGATAAAGCTTCTGATAATGCATATATAGTTGTTGATCTTGAATACAATGGACAGAACGTTGAATACTTCTTTAACATTGACCTTGACAAAAATGAGTGATATGAACATATTGAATAAATGTATGCTCTGCCCACGTAAATGTGGGGCAGACAGACTTTCGGGCGAAAAAGGGTTCTGCCGCGCGGGTGCTGTAATAAAGATAGCCCGTGCCGATCTCCATATGTGGGAAGAACCACCGATAAGCGGTTCTAAAGGCTCGGGAACTGTTTTTTTCTCAGGCTGTAATCTACAGTGCTGTTTTTGTCAGAATCATGAGATATCTGCTGAGGGAAAGGGCTTTGAGCTTACTGCTAAAGAACTTGCTGACACGTTTCTGATGCTGCAGGATAAAGGAGCGCACAATATAAATCTTGTTACAGCTGCACCCTATGTTCCGCAGATAATTGAAGCGCTGGACATAGCAGGGGACAGGCTGAACATCCCGATAGTTTATAACAGCGGCGGATATGAAAGCCTTGAAACTCTTGAAATGCTGAGGGGCAAGGTGGATATTTTTCTCCCCGACCTGAAATATTATTCGGACAAACTTTCAGCTGATTATTCAGGCGCAACTGATTATTTTGAACGAGCTACACGAGCGTTGATAAAAATGCACGAACTTGTTGGTCAACCTGAATTCGATGAAAACGGCATAATGAAAAGTGGAGTCATCGTAAGGCATCTGGTACTACCGGGTTGCCGTCATGATTCTGCTAAGATAATCGGCTGGCTGGCTGACAACTTTGCTCCTCAGGAAATTCTTGTCAGTCTTATGAGCCAGTATGTTCCTATGTATAAAGCAAAGGATATCAAGGCACTGTCCCGCAGAACTTCAACCTTTGAATATGAGTACGTCTGCAGACTTATTGAGAACTGCGGATTTGACGGATTTTTCCAGCAGAGAAGTGCAGCCGAAGACAAATATGTCCCCGAATTTTTTGATAAGAAATACTATTGATATCGGAGCAGCAAATGAAAGAATTTAAATTACAGCCATTGCGGATATGTGCTGGTTGGAAAGTAGCCTATAATAATTTCTCGGAATATGACCCTGAGAAAGATGAATCGGAATATTCATACGAGCTATATGAGGATCTTTTACAGCTTGAAAACAACGAGCTTCTTATTGATCTCGGTTGGTATCCGCATGGTGATCTTGAGGGAAGATATAAACTGTATATGGTCAATATCACTTTTGAAGCACCCTTTCAACATCCACTGGAAGTTTTTTCTTCGCGCTCAAAAACAGAGATACTTGAAAAGCTTGAATACTGGACAAATTCTGGCTTTTATCAGAAGTATATCAGGCGTACTGTAAAATGATATAATTATCTCTTAAATATTAACCGATTTGTAATAACTAACCCTTGACAATCAGTACAAAATGCGTTATAATGACATTAAGAACTATGAATTAGTTCTTATCACAAAACAAACACATAATACTGATTGTAAGATAAAGAAAAGAGGGAATGCCGATGTCCAAAGCAATGGGTTCAAGATATTCTGTTGAGACCTCGAAGGAGAGCAGAGAATATTTTGAATATGTCAAGGATCTGCTTGACAATGAAGTAGTGAGTGAGATGAAGAAATTCAGACACCATTACAGCACGACCTGTTACCAGCATTGTCTAAATGTATCATATTATAACTATATTGTCTGCAAAAAACTGGGTCTGGATGCGAAAGCCGCTGCTAGAGCCGGTATGCTCCACGATCTGTTTCTGTACGACTGGCGCGATGAGCCAAGAAAGAAAGGCGAGCTGCCACATGGCTTTACTCACCCGAGGATAGCCCTTGAAAATGCAAAAGAGCATTTTAAGCTTGGCAAGGTCGAAGAGGATATGATAATCAAGCATATGTGGCCGCTGACAGTTAAATTGCCCAAATATGCAGAGTCCTATGTTATCGTAATGATAGACAAGTATGCTGCTATGTTGGAGTTCGGTGTACACTGCAAAAACGTTCTTTCAAACACCGTAAGCAACATAAAGCACAAAAAGGCAGCCTGATACAGTAAATGCAACAAGTCTCCTGCGCTTATCCCGCAGGAGACTTGTTTTTTTCTATCAGTTTCCAAATACGAAGAAATGAGTGAGACCCAGCCATTCACGCACCCAGTATGTCGGAACATATTTTGGCTGAGTGTTGGCGGAATAAGCGGTCACATTTCTGGCGCCCTCTTGCTTTGCGATAAGACTAGCACGGTATTGATGGAAGCCGTCTGTTACTATCGTGATATCTCTTCCGCAGCCTAGTTTATCGGTTATGGCGAATGAAAATTTGATATTCTCAAATGTGTTGGTAGATTTGTCTTCCATGATAAGGCGGCTTTCATCTGCGCCTTTTTCTACCAGGTATCTGCGCATACCCTCGGCTTCGGATATCTTTTCATCACTGCCTTTTCCACCCGAGAGAACTACCAGTGCATCGGGATGCTTCTTCATAGCTTCATATGCGGCATCAAGCCTGTATCTGAGCATACGCGAGGGCTTTTCACCTTTGACCTTACAGCCGAGAACTATTATCAGTTCAGTATCCTTGGGTTCATTTTCCTGAGCTTTGTACATTTTATAGGAAAGTATGCCCACATAGGTAAATCCGACTACCAGAAAGACACAAACTGCTATTATAATCCCTTTGCCCCATACGTGAGCCCACATGGACTTCAGTAGTTTAAAGAATTGCCGATGCGCTATGGTCGCAGCTATCATGATCGTGAAAAAAACGATGCCTGCGACGTTTCCAGCATTAAGGATCGGAAATGGAGCAATAAAGAGCAGCAGTAAGAAAATCTCTACTGCAAGGATAATGTATTTAATAGTCATTGTTGTATTCCTTTCGCATTTTTCTTTTATATTATTATAACATAAAACATTCGCAATTGCAACAGGTCAGAAATTTCGAGCACTTTGACATAAAGCGAAAAGGGTTGATTTTCAGTCGGAGATATGATATAATAAAAGTTACGCACAGGAGGTCTGTAACTATGGATTATTGTTTTGAAGCTGATAGCTGGGGAGCATCTTTCAGTTTCCCGTGGGCTGCGGCAGGCGGATATATAAAAAGCTGCAATGAAGCTCAGATTAAAATACTTCTCTGCATTCTTGCAGGTCCGAGATATACCGATTCAGCCATACTGTCTGCTATGTCAGGCTTTTCAGAGGCAGATGTTGATTCAGCTGTTACCTATTGGAAGGAACGCGGAGTTATAAAGGTAAACGGTGAAAATCCAGTTGTTTCAAAGCCGGAAGTATCACATACTTTCTCGGGTAAGAACGAGCCGGCTTCGCTGGTTGAATCTGTAAAGCCCACTAAGGCAGCAGCTGTCGAAAAAAAGATAATCGTAAAATACTCACAGCGCGAGATACAGCAAAAGGCTGAAAACGACGCTACGCTAAAAAGCCTTATTAATGAGATACAGTCTCTCCAATTTTCAATAAATGGCATGGAGCTTGGAAAGCTTATAGAACTTTACGAGCTTTACCGATTTGATGCACCATCTATACTTCTAGCTGCCGATCATTGCCGTGCAGCAGGAAAGTGCAGTATAGCGTATCTTCATACTGTCATGATAAACTGGTACAATGAAGGCATAAACACCTATGCGGAAGTTGAGCAGGCAATAATCACTGCTTCGGAACGAAGAAGCTATGAGAATAAGATTCTTGGTATTTTCGGCATGGAAAATCGTCCTTCTAAGAAGCAGCAGCAGTATATGACGGAATGGAGAAGGCTTGGTTTCAACAATGATCTTATAGAGCTTGCCTACAATAAATGCCTTGATACCAAAAGTAAACTCAGTTTCAGCTATATAGACGGTATACTCAAAAACTGGGCTAAGGTCGGTGTAAGCAGTGTAGAAGATGCAGAACAGTCTGATATGCAGCATAAGAAAAAATACTCTGCTGTCAGCGAAGACAAGCCTTCTTATGATCTGAATGAGTATGAGAATTTTGCAAGGAATTATGATTTCGGTGACGCTCCCTGGAACGTCAGGAAGGAAGAAGATCAATGAAATATACCGAACAGGCATTTGACCGCGCCGAGCTTGAACTCAGACGGCGTCAGGATAATGCGAACGAGGAATATCAGCGAAGACTTGACGAGATAGCTCAGAACGCTCCCGAAATATATCGTATGCACAGCGAAGCCATAAGGCTGAACTATGCGCTTATCGGAAATATCGGAAAAGGGAAAAGCAGTGCTGACGTATCAAAGAAGATAGCCGAGATCAAGGAGAAAAATATCAACCTTCGTCACACGATGCACGAGATGCTAAAGGCTTGCGGTTATCCCGAGGACTACTTGCAGATGCACTATCAGTGTGAGATCTGCAGTGATTCGGGATACCATGACGGTGTAAGATGCGAGTGCATGAAAAGGCTACTTAAAAAGTATACGACCGAAGAAATTAACGCAAACTGTTCCATAGAGCTTCACGATTTTGCTGATTTCAGGGTTGAGTATTACAGCGATGCTCCTGTTAACGGTGAGATCCCCAGGGTGAAGATGCAGACCATTTTTGAGAACTGCAAAAATTATGCAACACGATTTGAACCCCATACAAGCTCGCTGATATTTTTTGGAAAGACAGGATTGGGCAAAACATTCCTTTCGTCATGTATCGCAAAAGAGCTTATATCACAGGGTTGGAATGTTGTTTATGGTTCGATGCTTAAACTTATGCGTCAGGTGGAAGACGAACGTTTTCACAGAGCCGAGGGAGATACCATGAGTATCATGCTTGAAGCAGACCTGCTTATACTTGATGACCTTGGTTCCGAATTTCAGACGCAGTTCACTGATTCGGTACTTTATGAACTCATAAATGAGCGCATAAACGAGCGCAGACCTACACTTATATCAACTAATCTTACAGTTAACGAAGTCGGCAAAAAATACAACGACAGAATAGTTTCACGAATTACAGGCTGTTTCAGACCTTTCTTCTTTGCGGGCAGTGATGTAAGACTGGTCAAGCTGAGAAACGGTATTATTTGAGGTAACTATCGTGAGAAAGATAAGACTATTTTTAGACCAGTTTCTGATACTTTGCCTCTGCAATTCTGTTATTTTATGGACGGTAGTTCAGTTTTCTACAGCGGTCAAGATACTTATTATAATTGGGCTGGCGCTGTTCTGCTTTATCTATCTTATATCTGCAGGCGGGCATTCCGACAAGAACAAAAAACTCTGCCGCATAGCAAAAGGCTCATTCCTTATTGACGGCGCAGTAATTTCTCTTGTTTTGCATACTGCGACAGTGCTCGCATTTATTATCATCGGCGGATCTGACCCTTGGCGATTGGTCGCAAATGCACTTACGGGATATGCTATAATTGCCATTTGTGCTTTTGTCGGGATAATCAGACTTTTGATATCTTCAAGACAGGTCAAAGTAATAAAATACATAGCCTTGATATTTACCTGGTATATACCTGTGGTGAACATCTTTATACTGAAGGCGATCTCCAAATCGGCTAAAAAAGAATTCCGCTTTGAACAGGCAAAGCAGGAACTTGATGATATGCGCAAGGAGAATGAAGTCTGCAAAACGAAATACCCAATACTTATGGTACATGGCATTTTTTTCCGCGACTGGCAGATGTTCAATTACTGGGGCAGAGTACCAAAGGAACTTGTACGAAACGGCGCAGAGATATACTACGGAGGTCAGCAGTCGGCAAACCTGATATCCGTCAGTGCAGGAGAGCTTCGTGACAAGATCGAGGAAGTAATAAAAGAAACAGGAGCTGAAAAGCTGAACATCATCGCCCATTCAAAAGGCGGACTTGATTCAAGATATGCCATATCAAAACTGGGCATGGACAGGTATGTTGCAAGTCTGGTAACGATAAATACGCCCCATTACGGCTGTAACTTCGTTGATGATATACTGGCTAAAGTTCCCGATGGTCTGCTGAAATTCGTGGCAGCCAGATACAACAAGCTGTTCACCGTTCTCGGTGATACAGCCCCCGATTTTGAAAAAGGATTGCGTGAGCTTACTCATTCAAACTGCGCTAAGCTTGACGAGGAGATACCTGATAGTCCGAATGTATACTACCGATCGGTTATGTCCGTGATGAAAAATGTATTCTCCGCCGGATTTCCACTTAATCTCGGCTACATGATGAACTGCAAAGACGGTACAGGAAATGATGGTCTGGTAGTTAAGGAATCTGCTCTGCGCGGTAAGAATACACTTATGATAAACCATAAAGGCAGAAGAGGTCTTTCACATGGTGATATGATCGACCTTTTCCGCGAAAATATAGATGGATTTGATGTCCGCGAATTTTACGTGGATATAGTCAAAGACCTGAAAGAAAGAGGATTGTAATATGAACCCAATGGCAGTAGTCAAGCTGAAACCTTTGCTTGAAAAATTCAGAGAAAACCACCCGAGGATACCTCAGTTTATGCAGACAGCTGCAAGCGGTATGGAAGATGGCGGCGCTCTCGACCTTAAAGTTACCAATGCTGCAGGTCAGAAGATCGAGGCAAGCATCAAGCTCAATGCCGATGATATCGAACTTCTGAATGCTCTGCGCGAACTTCTTGCACAGGCGGGAGGACAGTTCTGACAAGATAATTAAACGACCCGAGGTTATTCCTCGGGTCGTCTTGTTTTATTTAAGTTCTATAACAGTTACACCGTCTTCTCCCTCGCCGTAAACTCCGGGACGGTAAGATTTAACCGACGGATGTCTGCGCAGATGATTTCTAACCGCATTTTTCAGTACTCCCGTACCGATTCCGTGTATGACCGTTACCATACTGATTCCTGACATTACACAGTTATCGATAAAGCTGTCCATCTCGTGGATGCCCTCATCACTTGCGTAACCCCTGATATCAAGTTCAGTCGAGAAACGTCTTGTCATGCGGCTTTCAACGCCCTTGGTGGATACTCCGCGCTTTTTCTTTGTCTGTTGTTTCTGAGGAGTTTTGGCAGGCTGCTGTTTTTCCACAAGACGAAGTTTTTTTACATCGATCTTTGTCTTCATTATGCCTGCCTGAACAAAGCACATTCCCTTGTCATCGGGAGGAGTCACAACTATTCCGTTGCGCTTTGTATCGGTTATTAGCACGGTATCACCCTTTTTGAGAGGTCTCGGCAGAACATAATCATCATCGGGCTGTTCTGAAACAGGATTTGCCTCAAGATAAAGCTTATTCATTGTAGAACGCTGTTTCTGCCTTGCATCCATTGCTTTTTGTGTGAAGCCGTTCTTTTCTTTTTCCTTGCGAAGCTTGTCGAGTTCATCTACCAGTGCCTGTGATTCACGCTGAACACGGTTTACGATATCACTTGCCTGACGTCTTGCTTTTTCAAGCTCGAATTCTTTGTCTTCCATGAACTTTTTCTTCTGTTCATTAAGTTCATTTCGCAGGGTTTCGGCCTCTTTGCGGTATTTTTCTGCAAGAAGATTGTTCTCTTCAAGGCTTATCCTTGCTTTCTCAAGGTCATCTATTATATGCTCGAATCTCCTGTTTTCTTCGGATATAAGAGATTTCGCATAGTTGATTATATCATCATCAATACCAAGATTTTTAGATATCGCAAATGCATTCGACTTACCGGGTGAACCGATAACCAGCTTGTATGTCGGGCGCATGGTCTCAACATCAAATTCGCAGGACGCATTTTCTACTCCGTCGGTATCAAGAGCATACATTTTTATCTCCTGATAGTGAGTAGTTGTGACTACTGTTGCGCCTACTTGACGCAGTCTTTCGATAATGGAAACCGCGAGAGCAGCACCCTCAACCGGGTCTGTACCGGAACCAAGTTCGTCTATCAGTACAAGGCTCTCATGGTCGGCTTTGTCTATTATATCCTTCACCTTGCCCATGTGTGAGGAGAATGTTGAGAGACTTTCCTGAATTGACTGCCTGTCGCCGATATCTGCAAGTATATTCTTGTATACCGATATTTTACAGCCGTCAGATGCGGGTATCATCAGACCACACATTGTCATCAGTGTCAGCAGACCGACAGTCTTTAGTGTAACAGTCTTACCGCCTGTATTCGGACCGGTTATAACAAGTACATTGTAATCGGTACCCGAGCGAAAGTTTATCGGCACGACTTTGTTTTCATCAATAAGAGGGTGTCTTGCTTTGTTCAGAACGATTATTCCGTCTTCGGATATCTCAGGATCGACTGCTCGCATCTTTGCACCGAGGTTAGCCTTTGCAAAATACAGATCCAGCTTAACAGCCGCATCGTAGTTTGATTCTATCTGTGGCTGCATCATAGCGCATTCATTGGAGAATTCGGTGAGTATGCGGTGAATTTCGTCCTGCTCCTTGCCCTGAAGTATCCTGACTTCGTTGTTGGCTTCAACTACGGAGATCGGCTCAATAAATAAGGTCGAGCCTGTTGCCGAAGTGCCATGAACCAGACCGCCCACGTTTCCTTTAAACTCTGTCTTTACAGGTACAACAAATCTGCCGTCACGCATAGTGACAATTGATTCCTGCAAGTACTTCTGTGTTGAGGGCGATTTTATCATCTTGTCCAAAGTTTCACGTATCTTCAGACCAGCCTTTGCTATCTTGTTTCTGATAGACCTGAGCTCAGGGCTGGCATCATCGGAAAGGTTTTCGCTGTCAAGTATGGCAGTTTCCAATCTCTGCCATAATGATTTGTTCGGGAAAAGCTGTTCAAACAGATAGGAAAGGGGAGTGTTCTTGTCCTCGTTCTGGTCGAACCATTTGCAAAGCTCATTGGTCTGACCCAGAACTTTTTTTATCTCCAGCAGTTCCCCAAGTGAAAGAGTGCCGCCTGCCTTTGCTCTGTTCAGGCTTGCGGATACATTGTTTATACTGTAAAAAGCAGGTGTACCGTTCTTAATGGACATATTCAGCGCACTGGCTGTTTTAGCCATTTCGGTACGCACGGTGTACAGGTCGTCAGATGGTCTGACAGCCAGCGCCGCTTGTTTGCTATCCTTGCTTGAACAAAGCTCTGAAAGCTTTTCAAGAACTTTATCCAGTTCAAGGATCTCATGATTTATATTATCAAGTCCCATTTATGTAAAATACCTCATTTCAACATCTTGTAAAATTCCAATGCACCGAATTTTTTTCTGAAATGATATCCCACGTATCTCTCGGTGAATTCGGTGAGCTTTTTAAGATATTTGTCGCTTATCTTAAAGTAAAATAATTTTTCATACTCCGTCAGGGCGATATAACGCACTATATAGAGAAGCTGCTTATCAAGTATCAGAGTGTGTATGCTTTCGGGATTGGGGCAGCAGCTGCTGCATTCAAGTCTGTCTTCAAGAAAATTAAAGTGCATTTTGTCATCTTCGTATTTGAAACAGAAAGCGCAGCCAACCAGTTTCGGGCGCATACCGATCTCGCAGAGAAGCCTGAATTCAAACACGCATTTCAGAAGATCAGGTGCCATTTTTCCCTCGTCCAGAAAATACAGCGTGTTCAGCGCAAGCCGCATTACTTCCTTACATTCCTGTCCCTCAGTACCCGAATAGATCAAAAGCTCCGAAAAATACGAAGCTAGTGCAACTTTAGCCGCATCAAGTCTTATATTATAAAACAGCTTGACAGGCTCGCTGCTGTTCAAATAGCGGCTGACCTGTCCATTGGCATTTTTCTTTTCTTCAAAGCAAAGCTCAGAATAGCTGAATGATTGGGTAGCGGAAACAGTCTTGCTGCTCTTTCTTCCGCCCCTTACGTAAATATAGATGACTCCCATTTCGGCAGTCAGTACACATATTGACTTGCTTGATTCACCGCTGTCAGTCTCTTTCAGGATAAGTCCTTTCATGGTCGTCATTCATATCAGTCCTTTCAGCTCTCGCATACGCGAGGTAATCATCAACACTGCCGCTTTTCAGAAATTTCTCCCATAGTACCAATTCGCTCACCATCCTTTAAAGATAGCTTGCTCTTTAAAGGACGGAATATGAGCGGAACATTTTCCCAATCAGGAAAGTCCGAAATTCTTTATCATACCCTCACGGTTGCGCCAGCCTTCCTTGACTTTTACCCAGCACTGAAGGTTGACTTTTATCTGGAAGAAATCCTCCAGATCGGCTCTTGCGTCCTGACCGATCTTCCTCAGCATTGAACCGCCCTTGCCGATAATTATGCCCTTATGGGATTCTCTTTCGCAGAATATGGTCGCCGTTATATCAAGTATAGCTTCGCCGCTTCTGTCCTCGCGCTCACCAAGCTGTTCGATAGTAACAGCTACACCGTGAGGAACTTCATCGTTAAGATTTCTGAGCGCCTTTTCGCGTATTATCTCAGCCATGATGACTTTCTCGGGCTGATCTGTGAACTTGTCATCGGGGAAGAAGTGGGGTCCCTCGGCTGCATTTTTTTCCAGTATATCCATGATGATATCAAGCCCGTCATTCTGAACAACGCTTATCGGAACAACTTCTGCAAAATCATAAAGCGCTGAATACTCAGCCAGCTTTGCAATAACTTCTTCCTTGTTATCAAGAAGATCTATCTTATTCAGTGCAAGAATGACTTTGCTTTTTCCGCCTTTGAAGCTTGCTATCAGGCTTTTTTCGTTATCGGATATCTTCTTTGTGCAGTCGCACATAAGGATTATCATATCAACGCCTGTTATAGTTTCGTTGACGGTATTCACCATATGTTCGCTCAGCTTATTTTTCGCCTTGTGCATACCGGGAGTATCCATGAAAACGAACTGAGTTTCCCCTTTTGTGAGAACTCCCGTGATCTTAGTTCTTGTGGTCTGCGGTTTGTCGCTTACAGCCGCTATTTTTTCACCGACAAGTGCATTCAGCAGGGAAGATTTTCCTGCGTTTGCTCTGCCTGCTATTGTCACAAAAATATTCTTTGTCATTTTATTTTTCCTTTACTTTCTTGGTCATTATATCCCAGCACAGAAAATCACCGTTATCAGTCAAAACTGTCTTATACTCAATTTCTGCGTATCCTCTGTTAAGATATATCTTTTTAGCCGCAAGTGATGCATCGAGTATTATCTCGGAATAATTTCGGCTTATCAGTTTTTCGGCATAGTCGAGAAGCGCCTTGCCGTATCCTTTACCCTGAAATTCGGGCAGTACGAAAAGCCTTCCGATATCATTTCCTTTTATAGTAACAGTTCCTACTTTATTGCCCTTATCGTCAATGCATAGAAAAGTTCTCTGATATCTGATATCCTCGGCTATTTTCTCATCACTGTGATATTTTAGAAAAAACTCTACTGCACCGACAGGATAATATTTCGGATAAACGGTCTTTATCGTATTACGTGTGATCTCCTTTACAGTGCAGAGATCTTCGGGTAATGCTTCTTTTATCTCCATCATTATCCCTCTGTATTATTTTGCAATTTTATTATCGATCAGTTCTTTTGCACGCATAAGTACAGGCAGTTCTCTGGCTGCTATCAGTCTTCCGATCTTTGTGCAGCTTCTGTTTTTGTATTCCCTTACAGCCTCATCAAAACTAAGCTTCAAAGTTGAAAGATGAAAATCTTTTTTCTCCTGTTCAGTAAGATGATTTTCACCGAAGCTTTTCACTTTGCAGAGAAAGTAGTTATTTATGTTATGCCTGTGGATTAGATTGTAGTAATCACTGACGACACCTATCTTGCATATTATATCGACTTCTGCACCAAGCTCCTCACGAAGTTCCCTGATTATAGCTGTCTCGGAAGTTTCGTTTTCCTCAACTCCGCCGCCTGAAGTTTCTATAAGCACTGCCTTGCCGAAATCATCGTCACGCTCAGCTCTGACAAAATAGAATGACCTCTTATCATCAAAAATGATAGCTCTTGCAATAAGCCTGTCATGGTCGGTGTACTCAAATTCCCATTCGGTATCCCGAAGTTCTGTCATCAGTTCTTTATTTTCAGTCATCATCATTCTCCCTGAAGCATAGAAAGACCCACCAGAACCACAATGCAAAATAAAGCACCGCAGCTATGATTAGTTCAGGGTATTCTGCAAAACAGCCTAAGATGTAAAGTATCCTTCTGCCGAAAACCTCAGCTGCAACAAAAACAGCTGCTATGCAGAATATCAGCACCGCTCCGGCAGCACAGTCCTTGGCTGCTTTTGCCAGTTGTGAAGGTCTGCTTTTGGTGGCAAGGTCAACTGCGTTCTCTATTGCAGTGTTGACACATTCAAGCGCCATAACACCGCCGACAGTCAGCATAAGCGCAAGCTTTTCCGCTATGCTGACACTGCATAACACCGCAACGACCGCAACAGCCCCTGCGGCGCCGATATGAAAGCGCATATTTCTCTGTGTCCTTATACAGCGGATTATCCCGCTAGCCGCGTATCTGAAGCCCTTTAAAAACTTCAGAAGTTCAGTCTTTATGTTCATGTTCCTCTACAAATGTCTCATCTCTGGAAATTCCCAGCTGAGCGAGAATAGCCTCTTCCTTTTCCCTCATTATACGCTCCTGAAGACTGCTTTCCTCGTGATCATATCCCAGCAGATGCAGCATCGAATGAACAGTCAGAAAGCCGACTTCACGTTCAAGGGAATGACCGTATACCTGAGCCTGTCTTGTTGCTGTCTCAAGGCTGATAACAATGTCGCCGAGAAGACAGGCACCTGTTTCGTAATTGACGTCATACTCTCCGTCTTCACCGAGAGGGAAGCTCAGCACATCGGTTGGTCTGTCGATATTCCTGTGTTCCTTGTTGAGTTCGTGTATCTGCTTGTCATTTATAAAAGATACGGAAACCTCAGCATCTTTTCCGAAGTCCTCATATTCAAGCACCGCATGACAGCAGCGCCTAACCAACATCCTTATACCTACAGGTATCTTAATCTCTGTCTGATTATTGGTGATCATTACCTTGACTTTGTCCATTGTATTTCCCATTCCTTTTTGAGTATTTTTCGTATGCCAGTATTATATCCTGTACCAGCTTGTGTCTGACTACATCCTTATCGGAAAATCTGTTTATTTTGATATCGTCAACGTCCTTTAAAACGTGCATCGCCTGAATAAGTCCCGATTTTCTGTTATCGGGCAGGTCGATCTGAGTTATATCGCCCGTTATTACTATTTTTGAGTTGAAACCCAGTCGAGTAAGGAACATCTTCATCTGTTCGTTGGTAGTGTTCTGGGCTTCATCCAGTATTATGAAGGCGTTATCAAGAGTTCTGCCTCTCATATATGCCAGAGGTGCTACCTCGATACATCCGCGTTCCTGCTGTCTTGCAAAGGATTCGGGTCCCAGCATTTCAAAGAGAGCATCATAAAGAGGTCGTAAATATGGATCTACCTTGTTCTGAAGATCACCAGGCAGAAATCCCAGTTTTTCTCCTGCTTCTACTGCGGGTCTTGTCAGGATTATCTTTTCCACCTCATGAGCTTTGAAAGCTTTGACTGCCATCGCCACCGCAAGATAGGTCTTGCCTGTACCCGCAGGTCCGATGCCGAGAACAATGGTATTCTTGCGGATAAAATCTACATACCGCTTTTGCCCCAGAGTTTTTGGTTTTATGACCTTGCCGGTTATCGTTACGCAAATGCCGTCATCGCTGAGGTTGTTCAGCTCATACTGCCTGCCCTCGCGCACCAGTGCGAAAACATAGCGTATACTTTGTTCGGTGAGCTTTTCACCGCTGTTTATCATGGTTATCAATCCGTTGATCGCTTCACAGGCGTTAAACACGCCTTGTTCGTCACCGGTGATCTTGATATCCTCACCGCGTCCCAGTACGGCAACACCGTATTCGCGCTGTATCAGATTCACATTTTCATCATAGCTGCCGAACAAACTCAGCATAGTTTCCATGCTGTCAACGGCTATCAGTTTTTCTGCCATTAGGATACACTCCGCTCAATTTTACATTATGGAACCATTATACCACATTATTTAATGGAATGCAACAAAAAAAATCAAATTTTTAATTAAATGCAACAAAAAATATCAATAATTTTCACTATCTTGCACATTTTCTTTTTGGCGTTTTTCTGATTCGGGAACAATATATTTCGGTATGAAGAAATCGCTCTCTTTACAGAGGTTTCCGTAGAGTTCGTAGGTCACTGTAAGCCTTACTCCGTCTTTAGTAATTTCAGTTTTTGAGTCCCTTCCGCGTATCTCATAAGGCTCCAGAAAATTCTGTTCGTATCTGTATGCTGCTTTTTCTGCGCGGGAAAGCGCTTCCTCCTTGTTGATCACCTGACTTCTTACGTCAAATTCCCGAAGATTAATTTCAGATAAACCAAATGGCAATACGAAGCCACCTATTTCCGGAAAGTGCTTTTCTTCTTTTTCTGTCTCATAATAGCCTTCGGGTGTTTTGGTATAAAGTGGTATACGGGCACTGAATAATTCAAGGTGAGTAAGCTTCCGCTTTTTGCCTGTCAGAACCTTTTCTTCCGTATCGAAAGGCTGTTCAAAGACTATTGTTCTTGTAAAAGTTCCCAGAATTTTTCCGATGCTTCTTGTATATCGGGTTTTTGAGTTAACTACTTCGCCCTCTTTCGTCCATTCGGAATTCTCAGTAACTATCTTTCCGCTTACAACTATCTCGCCTTTGGTAACACCACTGCCAAGACATTTCATCAATTGTCCGTCTATCAGTTCTATCTCTTCTATAACGCCGTCTTCGCAAGCAACAAGATGACATGGCATTCCAACATTGATGCCTTTTTCAGCTTCGATAGCTTCGATTATATCCACAGCGATACCCGAACCCGTGCGGCTTATTCCCGCCCATGCTACTTCTTCTATCTGACTTTTCAGCGAACGTTCCTCAATTACCAGATCGATATCGGGAATATACGCACCTGCTTTCACTCCGTCAGAGTTCAAAACATCGATTATTTTACCATAAATGATCGGATCATCGGTATCGACTTTTATAGTTAGTATAACGTTAGAATAATAAGCCATCAGCAATACCGACATAAAAGCACCCAAGATAATTCCCGGACGTTTGATAAGGTTACGATAAAATCTCATCATACCGTGGTAAGCCATTTTCTCCGGCTCAAAACCCTCTTTTCTGCAAAGCTTTTCAAATCTGAAACTGTGCTCAGAAGAAACTTTCAGAGTCAGGCAGTCATTAGTCTCGCAAAGTTCTGAATATATGAGTTTTTCTTTCGTAAAAGCTTCCAGAAGTCTGGCGACATTACCTCCCTCGATTTTGTAATCAATGCTTCCCAGCGTCATCTGAATCCCTCCTGTTTTCGCGTGAAACAAGCTTCACTTGTTCTATCGTTCCTCGGACTTCAACACTGTTTTCCGCATATGAACTCAGCATCAATCCATTTCCCCACAGTTCTATCTCAAAACTGCCTGTCAGAAGCCTTACACACACCTCTGTACATTCGTAAATCTGTCTGCAATTTTCTACCAGCGCCGAAGTATTGTCTTTTATACTTATGTATGACTGCAGATACATAAGTTCACGCGTTTTTCCGAAAAAGCTTATCCCCGGTATTCTAGCCATTGTTATACCTCCCTTCGTCACAAATATTATATTACGCTTGTCTGCGGCATATACTTGTATCGGAGGTAAAACCTATGAAACACAAAAACATATCCAAGCTGAAAGACGTTTTATTATGTATATCACTGTTCCTTATCTCAGTGGGAATGGCGTTCTATCCCGCGGAGATATCATCAGCCGTAAAAGATTCTGTAATGAGGTGTCTGAATATCCTGATACCGTCCCTTTTTGCCTTCATGGCGGCATCTTCTATGCTTGTTAACAGCGGATGCTTACGAATACTTACCAAACCATTCAAGTGGATACCACTCGTATTTTTTCGTATGCCCGAAGGCGTTTTCACAGTTTTTCTTATAAGCACTTTTGCAGGATACCCGGTTGGAATCAAAATTCTTTCCGATATGCTTGACAGTGGAGAAATCGATGCAGAAACTGCAGAAAAAGCATCTTGCTTCTGCTATTGCGGAGGCCCTGCATTTTACAGCGGTGCTATAGGACTTACGGTCTTCGGAAGTAAAGAAGTCGGACTGCTGATTTTTTTATCGGTACTTTTATCTAATATTGTTATAGCATTTTTCGTGTGCAGAACTTCTGAACTTAAAGAAAACCGAATTGTATCTGAAAAGAGAAATGGTGATCTGTTAGTCGGAAGTATCACATTGGCAGGGAAGTCCATGGGCGTTATCTGTATGACAGTTATATTCTTTTCGGCTGTTACGGCTTTACTTGAAGCAGGCGGCATATTAGACTTTTTACAGAATATTTTCGGACTTTCTGATAACGAAACAGTCATGCTGTCAGCTTTTATGGAAATTACATCACTTTCAGAACTGCAAGGATCACCTTATCGTCTTTTACCATTTATCTGTGCAGTCTGTTCTTTCGGCGGACTATGTATAATCATACAGTTATTTGCACTGAAATCAGAAAAATTATCAATGTTCAGTTTTATTAAACATAGACCTCTCGCCGCACTTCTATCAGCAGTGTTATGTAAAATATTACAGCCACATTTGATCAGCGAAACTGTAACTGCTGTTTCATATAATCATAATCTGGTTAAAGTAAACAATTTAAGTGCTTCATTATGTTTAATATTCATGATTTTTCTACTGAATTACAAAAAAGGTCTGGTATTTTCAGATCGAGTGTGATATAATGTATATAATTCAGAACTGAAAATATAATATATCTTTTTTGCAAAAGGAGTTGCATAAATAATGGCAAAGAAAAGTTTTTTCGGCAATAAGATAACACCGTCATGTTCATACTGTAAGTTCGGCAACAAATCCAAAGAGGGTAATAAGGTACTGTGTGAAAAGCAGGGTCTTGTAGATGCTGATTTCGCCTGCAAAAAGTGGGATTATGATCCGATAAAGCGCGTTCCCAAGAAACAGCTTAACATTCCTAATCAGGAAGATGATATAATCTGATATCAACGGCGGGAGAATATCCCGCCTTTTTTGTATTATGTTCATATTTCTGCCAATACTTCTGACGAGAAGATATTTTCGGGGTGACAAGATGAAAAAACTGTTGAAGCTTTTTACGATCGGTATATTCGGTGGGATATGCTACGGCTGTATCGAGATGCTAAAAAGGGGATACTCACATATATCTATGGGCTTGCTCGGTGCAATTGCGATGATAGTGATACACGAACTGAACGGAGAACGACGTGCGGGTCGCATGACCTGTATCGGGGTACTATTCAGATCAATGCTTTTTATCACTTCGGGTGAGCTTCTTGCAGGAGAGATACTGAACCGACAAATGGGCATGAAAATATGGAATTATCATAACATACCATTTAATTTCGATGGTCAGATATGTCTGCGTTACTCTGCCGTATGGTTCATACTGTCATTTTTCGGGATGGTTTCCGATAACTTTATAAGGCGGTTCATATTTTGTGAACTCACTACCGATCATAAGCAGTCAACAAAAATAATATAATGTTCTATCACACCTCACTGCGACATATTATGTAGCAAAAGGGGTGTGAACAATGTTTAGAACCGATAAGGAAAGGGCTGTGCAGTTCGGCGAATTCATGGTCAGCCGAAAAGCTACTGTACGAGCCACCGCAGCAGAATTCGGAGTATCAAAATCCACAGTACACAAAGACCTTACCGAACAACTTCCGAAGCTGTCCTCCTCTCTTTTCAGTGAGGTCCGTAAAATACTTGAGGAAAACAAAGAGCAGCGTCATATACGCGGCGGTCTTGCAACTAAACACAAATATGAGATCGCTCAGAAATAAATATCCGCTGATAGGAATATACATAAGCATATGCCGTTCTTCCGCACTGCGGCAGGACGGCATATTGCAGTTGACAAAATCATAGATTTCAGCTATAATATAATTAAAATGAATTACGGTCATTTTTGCGAGGTGTACTTATGACTATCGTATACGGATTTATGATACTTGCACTTCTGTTTGCATCGGGCAGTATGCTCGGGTGGACGCTGGAAGTCTTTTACCGCCGCTTCAAACCGACGAACAAGGAACGAGTCTGGATAAACCCGGGATTTCTCAATGGTCCATGTCTTCCGCTTTACGGTTTCGGACTGACAGCACTTTACCTGATGGCGATGCTGGAAAAGTTCATACCGATAGATAATGACTCGATAAGAAAAGGTGTGCTTTTTGCCGTAATGGCTGTAGCCATGACAGTCATTGAACTTATCGCAGGTGAACTTTTCATTATAAGACGCCACATTAAACTGTGGGATTATTCTGAGTTGAGATTTAACTACAAGGGTATAATCTGTCTGAGATTTTCATTCTACTGGGCTATGCTCGGAGCAGGTTATTATTTTTTCATTCACCCGAGAATTTTATCTGGTCTTGAATGGTTCTCGCATAATTTGCTGTTCTCTTTTGTGATAGGTTTTTTCTACGGTATACTTACTATCGACTTGGTAATGTCCTTCAGCCTTACCGCAAAGATCAAAGCCTTTGCCACCGAAAACAAAATGGTCATACGCTATGATGAGCTGAAAAAACATATCCGAGCCGAAGCCAGGCGGCAGCGCAGAAGATACCGTTTTATCTTCGCTTTGCATACCGAACATGATTTTATCGACATACTTAGAAGCTATATGGAAAAACAGCTTGAGCAGGCAAAAAACGGCAAGCTTAACGATATGATTTCATTTATCAAAAAAGAACTCTGAGATCTGTATACCATCAAAACTTCCAAATATCACCGCGTTTTATGGTGATGTTTGGAAGTTTTTTTCAAAAACTATTGATTTTTTACAAAAAATATTGTATACTATAAAAGATAATACTATTATATAAAAAAGGGAGGTCGTTTTTATGAACAGACCCACTGAGATCGCTCTGATCGCTGCCGGCATTGACGAAGAATATCAGCGCGGCGTTATCGACGGAGTTATCGAATATGCTAAAGAGAAAGATCTCAACATCTCTTGTTTTTCCTGTTTCTGCGGAGTTGTTTCAGACCGCGGATTCGATGTGGGAGAGAACAATATTTACAGCCTGATAAACTACAAAATGTTCGATGGCGTTATACTTATGATAAATACTATCCCCGATGTCGAGGTCAAACAGAAACTCGTTTCGGCAATTAAAGCTTCAATGCTTCCTGTTGTTGTTTTTGACTGCAATGAATATCCGCAGTTCATGAATGTGACTATCAACAACAAAAAAGCCATGTCTGAGCTTGTCAGCCATATCATTGAGGTTCACGGTGCAAATGATATTTCATATCTTTCAGGATCTCAGAATAATCCCGAAGCCGTGGAAAGATATGAAGCCTTCTGTGAGGTAATGACTGCAGCAGGGAAGAGCGTTGACCCTGACAGGATAATGTTCGGTGAGTTCCGTCCAAGTGATGGTAAAGTCATGGCTGAAAAGCTTTTAAAGAGCGGCAGAAAACTGCCTGATGCACTGATATGTGCGAATGACGCCGCTGCACTTTCAGCAATAAAGGTATTTGAGGACAGGGGATATACTATACCGGATGACATTATTGTGACAGGTTTTGATAATATCTACAATGCCCGTCATCACTATCCAGCACTGACGACCGTTGAAAGACCTCTTGCTGAAGCCGGATATTCAGCCTGTGAGATACTTTACAATGCAATAGAAGGTAAATCATGGGAGAAAATCAGGAATCTTGATGCTAAGCTCGTACTATCGGAAAGCTGCGGCTGTGTATCTACCGAACTAACGGATATCAACGCTTACCGCAGGTACACCTATAATATACTCGATTACAACAGGTCAAAAGTTCGTCTGCTCAACAGCATCATATCCGAAACTGCCGAGACCGAAACACCCGAGGAATGCATGAGAGTCATCGGAAACAGAGTTTCAGAACTCGACTGTGACCGTTTTTGCATCTGTCTTTGTGATGACTGGATAAGCAATTATTCCGTGAAGATAGAGGATTCCCTCATACACGGATACACACCTAAGATGTCTGCGCCGCTGATATGGAACAAGGGTGAGATATCCGAAGTTAAGTGCTTCAGAAGTTCCAACATTGCTCCAAGAAACTTTGCCACAGGCGGAAATATCAGCTATTATCTTCCGCTGCATTTCAGAGAGAGATGTCTCGGTTATGCTATAATCACTAACAGCGAGTTTCCCACAAGAAGCATGGTATGTCATTCACTGATAATGAGTATCAGCCAAAGCCTTGAGGATATCCGAAAGCTTATCAATCTCAATAACGTTATCGATGAGCTGGATAAGCTCTATGTCATCGATCCGCTCTGCAATATTTACAACAGAAATGGTTTTATCCGAGCTGCCGATTCGGTATTCAACGAATGCAGGATGTTGGGACAGAAACTGCTTATAAGTTTTGTTGATATGGACGGACTGAAATACATAAACGATAACTTCGGACACAGCGAGGGTGATTTTGCTCTTAAAACTCTTGCCACAATAATCAGCGAAAGTTGCGAAGAAGGCATGATATGTGCAAGATTCGGCGGTGACGAGTTTATCGTTATAGGTTTGAATGCGGAAGAAGAGGACATCGAAAAGGTAGAGACTGCGATCAAGAGCCGAGTAGAACATACCAACAAGATAACCGGAAAACCCTATCAAGTCGAGTGCAGTATAGGTACTCTTGTTACCAGAGTTGCTGACGATATGACACTTTTCAAGCTGATAACTAAGGCCGATGAAGTAATGTACAAAGAGAAAAAGCGCAAAAATTACTCGCGCTATCTTAGAAGATACTGATACAAAAAATCCCGAAAAGCTTTATGTTTTCCGGGATTTTAATATTTTTCATGTTTTATGAAATCCAACTGTTTTTACCACAGCAAGCGGTTTCCCAGTACCGTCGTTGACTCTCACTATGTAAGTGCAGACAGACCTGCCATCCTTAACAAGTTCGGTCTCGGCATATATCTTATCGGTAGATGGTACACCTATAAAAGATATATCAGAATCTAGCGATACCGTACCTGGTGACTGCCAGTTCGATGCGACAGCAAATGCAAAATCAGCAATAGTGAAATAAACTCCACCCATTACACCGCCGACAGCATTTCTGTGACGCTCTGTCAGGGTAAGGCTTATCTTTGCATATCTGTCACCGACTTCCTCGATATATGCGCCTGTATCATAAGCATAGAGGTCGTGGCTGAAAAATTCTCTTATTTCTTCGATGGTCTTCATTCTTCACTCCATTTTTCAATCAGAAAGCTTGCAATATATTCAAGTTTGCCGGCATCAAGCCCGGGGTCCTCGATACTGAATCGTGTTTCGATACCATTAGCTTCGGCACAAAGTCCGAAATGACATAGTGCAATACCCATGTCTATCTTCTGCATATCCCAACCTGTGCTGTCGATATAGCCCATATCGTGTTTAATGTAGAAATGTGCGCCTGTTGGTGTGACTATCACACGCCATGGCTGTTTATTTACTGCTGATGGTGCAAGTCTGACTGCTTCAAGGATTTCAGAAAGTTCCGGATATCTTGCTTCACTCAGGGGCACATCGATACTACCATCAAAGAACAGCTCTTCAAACTTTTTACGGCTGTCAGCCCTGAGACCCTTACGCATCATAGTCTCCCTGATAGAACGCTTATCCGCAGGTTTTCCAATAGGGCTGACACAAGGCATGACTTCGTTTGAATCAAGCTCCATCGCATCCTCAAAAGCCTTTCTGTCCATAGTGCCACCGATCCAGGTGGTACCAAGTCCAAGAGACTGTATATACAGCACAAGCTCTTCAAAAAAGTAGCCGAATGCTTCTTCGGCGTGCTCTGCACGTTCCATCTTTCCTGCAATGTAAGTATCCGTTCCCACGATCACAGGACTTGAAAGTCCATGCATACCTTTGTCCAGTATGCGCACATCAACTTCCTGTCCATAGGGAGTTTTTATCCCTCTGGCGTACCTGAGTATATTATCGCGTATCAGTGGTGTGATCTCATCACTGTCGAATGTCCTGACACTTTTGCGCTCGCTTATAAGCCCGAAAACATTGTTCATCTGTTATTCTCCTCATCTGCAAACTTACTGAACCAGCTCTTTATGATCTGACCCGAATTTTTTAGATCCTCATCTGTCCAATCCGAAAGCTTGGTGCAATTCTTCGCAAAAACTCCACAAGTATCACCGCTGTTTGATAAACACCAGCATATGCAGCTGAGCCCAAGTCTGTCGATCACTTCGCGCCACGCTTCTGACTCATCGTGATCTATCTCACCCTTTCCGCTAGCTTCACACAGGTTGAACTCATTTATGAAAACAGGTAGTCCTGCTTCAACACAGCGCTCAAGCCGGCTGCGAAGAGTTCCCTTATGTGTTGCCGCATAGAAATGAAGGGAATACATGACATTATCCCATTTGAAAGGCTTATCAAGCGCACAGTGTATATCCTGCGACCAGTTAGGGGTGCCTGTAATTATCAGCGCATCAGGAGAATTCTGTCTTATCAGAGGTATTATCCTATCGGCATACTCAGTCACTCTTTCCCACGTACCGCTGTTGTTCGGTTCGTTGCAGATCTCGTATATGACATTGCTCTTCCCGGCAAAACGCTTTGACATATCCCCAAAAAACTCCTCAGCCTGATCTATATACTTCATAGGATCCTGATCACTAAGAACGTGCCAGTCAACAATTACGTACATATCAAGCTTTTCAGCAATGTTGACACCTTTTTCCACAAGTTCCTTGAGGTGCTGCTTATTGCCGTCTTTGCAGTATCCGCGGAATTCATCGGTATACATAGTTATCCTCACACAGTTTGTGCGCCATTCATTTTTCAGCGCCGCGAAGGATTCTTCACATACATATTCGGGGTACCATGCGATACCGTGGGTAGACAATCCGAAAAGTCTGACAGGCTTTTCACCGTCTGTCAGTTTACCATTTATTACTTTCAGTTTATTCAACATAGTATCAGCTCCTTAAAGTGCTTCATGCTATATTTGTATACAAATTTCCAATTTAATTATACACTAATAATGTAGACTTTTTAATCCTATATTATTAATTAAATATTACATTTGAGAATATATTAAACTGTATATTTCAAATAGAACAATTATCATAATAACGTAAAATCAAATAACACCCAAATTTAAACCACCGAATCAGCACCAATACAAAACCCGATATATCCAAATATTTGCTTCTGCGTATCTTTACATACGCTCCAAAATATGATATAATAATTAATATGATATGAACGTATCTTCATTAAACAAAAGAAAGTGAGTGAGCTGTATGCCATCAACAAAAGAATATCTTGAATACGTACTTGAACAGCTTTCAGATTCAGAAGAAATTTCATACCGCAGTATGATGGGGGAGTTCATAATATATTGCAGAGGCAAAGTAGTCGGAGGGATATATGATGACCGATTTTTTATAAAACCCACTTCTTCCGCGAAAAATCTTCTTCCGAACGCTTTAAAAGAAATACCATATGAGGGTGCTAAGGAAATGCTTCTTGTAGATGTCATCGATGACAGGGAACGTTTGAAAGAACTAATAACCTCTGTTGCGGATGAACTTCCTCAGCCAAAGAAAAAGGTGAAAAAACAATGAGATATTTTGAAAATAAAGATATCACCGAACATATTTATCATGATGGTACTGTAAACAGTGCAAGGTGTGCTTTATGGGGCGTTTTTCCCGAGGAGGAAACAGAGAAAAGCGGACTAAAATCATTTAACTTTGTTTTCAGTCCATATCCCGAGACTGATGAGGGACAATGGCTTTCAAAGTTTGAAGACTATGACATACTTGACTTTGACATAAATAAAACAGACGGCAGATATGAGGTAACACTGAACTGTGAAAGTCAAATCAACGGTGAGACAGACTTTAAACATATACATTTTTACTGTGAGAATATTTCCTGCTGTTTATGCACATTTGAAAACTTTTCGTATACTAATATCTACTCATCAGGTGTACACCCCGAGGGCAGGGAATTTTATGATGAGAAATATTTCATCTGCACAGATAATTATGATCTGAGTGATGGTTTTAGAGTACAGTATGATGTTTACGGCGAGAAGTCTGGTATTGGGAACAAATATACAGGTGCCAGGATAGCGAAATGTACTTATTACAAGGACGATATGCAGATATTTGAGCATTTTACAGACAGCCACCACCTTCACCCTTTCAGATCTTTAATACATCATTCAAACGGAAATACCTATATCCCGTACCATACCGACCTTTACGGTATAAGCTTTTTTGAAGTTGAAACAGACAGAAATTACGATTATATCCCCGAGGGAATGGAACATGATATTTCTTTCAGCGGCGGTGAATCATTTATAGTATGCGATATTTTCTATGATAAGGACAGTAATCTGCTTGCCTGTGACGGCTGTTACTGGGCTTGTCCGAATGAGATCTTTGTAATGGACTTTTCCTGCCCTCTTCACTTTGATCCCCGTATGGTAAGAATGCATGGAGAAGTGCCGATGGACTATAAAGAGTATGATGATATAGACTTCGTACGCTGGGAAAAGGAAAGTCTTGTACTAAAAGGTGAGGACAGAAAGGAATATGCCGTCACTAAAACGCGTATCAAAGAAATGTTAGCTGAAAAGCGAGTACTTTTCCCGCTTGATGGGTTTGACAAATAATACTAAATTATCTAATTATCCTATTGACGAAAATAACAAAGCGTGTTATAATTAACTTAAATAGATTGTATATAATCTCAAATTCGTGAAATGAGTTTTTTTTATAGTAAATCATAAAAGGAAGGGATAAATGTTATGAAAAAAGTTCTTTTTGCTGCTTCGGAAGTAGTTCCTTTTATCAAGACAGGCGGTCTGGCAGACGTTGTTGGTTCTCTGCCGAAGTGTTTTGATAAAAAGTATTATGATGTTCGTGTTATACTGCCCAAATATGCCTGCATCGCTCAGAAATGGAAAGACCAGATGGAGTATATCACAAACTTCTACATGGATTTTGCGGGTCAGAACAGATATGTAGGTCTGCTGAAAATGGAATACGATGGAATTACATTCTATTTCATCGACAACGAGTACTATTTCAGCGGTGAAAAGCCATATGGTGACTGGCACTGGGATATCGAAAAGTTCATGTACTTTGACAGAGCTGTACTTTCTGCTCTGCCTGTACTGGATTTCAGACCCGATGTTATACATTGCCACGACTGGCAGACCGGTCTTATACCGGTATATCTCCATGATTCTTTCTGGGGAGGGGAGTTCTTCCGCGGCATAAAGACTGTTATGACTATACACAATCTGAAATTTCAGGGAAATGATAATGCCGCAAGATTTATGGCACTGTCAGGTCTGTCATCATATTACATGACCTATGATAAGCTTCTCAAGGACGTTGACGGCAATATGCTGAAGGGCGGACTTGTCTATGCAGATGCTATCACAACTGTATCCGATTCCTATGCCGAAGAAATAAAAACACAATTCTACGGCGAGGGACTTGACGGCCTTATGAGGGCTCGAAAGAATGATCTGCGAGGTATCGTCAACGGTATCGACTATGCTGAATACGACCCTGCCACTGACAAGATGATAAATTGCAATTACGATATTAACAGTGTTCTCGAAAAGAAAATCATGAATAAACGTGCTTTGCAGTCCGAACTTGGTCTTACCTGCGATGACAACAAGTTCATGATAGGCATTGTCAGCAGACTTACTGACCAGAAAGGATTCGACCTTATCGCTTACATGATGGAAAAACTCTGCCAGCAGGATATTCAGATTGTTGTACTCGGCACAGGTGACCAGAAGTACGAGGAAATGTTCAGATACTTCGCTTGGAAATATCCCGATAAGGTTTCAGCGAATATGTATTACAGCGAAGCCATGAGCCACAAGATCTACGCGGCAAGTGATGCATTCCTGATGCCATCTCTGTTTGAGCCTTGCGGTCTTTCACAGCTGATGTCCCTGAG
Organism: Ruminococcus albus AD2013; assembly: GCF_000526775.1. Classification (NCBI taxonomy): domain Bacteria; kingdom Bacillati; phylum Bacillota; class Clostridia; order Eubacteriales; family Oscillospiraceae; genus Hominimerdicola; species Hominimerdicola alba. The sequence goes on along the minus strand of NZ_JAGS01000001.1, from coordinate 909,623 downwards.
ATACGGCACACTGCCTATCGTCCGAGAGACAGGCGGTCTCCGTGACACGGTTCAGCCCTACAATCAGTTTGAAAAAACAGGTACAGGATTCAGCTTTTCCAATTATAACGCTCACGAGATGTACAATACCGTCATGTTTGCTCACTACATTTACGTTGACAGGCGTGATGAATGGAACGGCATAATTCGTCAGGCTATGTCCAAGGATTTCTCATGGCAGGCTTCTGCTAGAAAATATCAGGAGATGTACGACTGGCTTATCGGATAATACAAAAGAACAACGGCACTGCATCGGTTTGCAGTGCCGTTTGGTATTTTTCAGTCAGGGTTATATTCAACTCGTTCAACGGTGTATCCGTCTTTTTCAAGCAGAGAGATTATGCCCTCATCACCTGCATAATGGGCAGCGCCCACAACAAACAAAACATTTTTGTCGCCCTTCAGGAAATTCTCTACGGACTCTGTCATGACCTTGTTTCTGTTTGTATAGATCTTAGACTGGTATTCTTCGATGGCAGCGGCATACTTGTCGTCGGTCTCGATTTCCTCATTTGAAGCTTTTTCAATATAGTCGAGATCACCTGATGCCCAAGCTTGGTGAAGCTCTTCAAGTTCACTGAGGTCGTTTTCGACCGTCCTGTTTTCTCGGGATTCAAACAGCATACTGTACACATCGTCGGAAAGTTCAGCAAAAAGATCAAACTGGAATTCCAAGCCCTCTACTTCATAGATTTCTTTATCGTCACTATGGGCTTTTAAAAGCAGATATTTGTCAAGACCCATATCACCTGAAAGATCGCTTTTGGCAAGCGAAAGATTTTCCACCACGGTATACACAGCCCATGGTCTCATATTCGAGTAGGATGATATATCCAGTGAGTACAGATCAAGATACTTTTCAAGTGCTTTATATCCATTATCGGAGATATGATTTGAAAGCTTATCATCTGTATCATCGTAATACATAGCAGCCAGCATGGCAGACTGGAAAGTTATTGAACCCGATTGAGTAAGATCAGCTTCAACTGCAAGAACATCAGCTTTTTCATAAGCACTGCGTATCTCATTAGGCATTGGATAATCGCTTTTTTTCAGCGCGTGCATCGAACCTGTCAGCGTTACCTCAGTTCCGTTTTCTCCTTTGACAGTCCAGATAGCAGGAGTGATATCGGATTCGCCTGTTGTATCAAGATCAGTGAGCTCATCAGGTTCATCTTTTTGCGTAGAGAGTGTAACAGTTTCGGGTACCGAAACATCGGCCTTTTTAGATGAAGAATCATCTTTCTCACCACCGCAGCTCCCAAGAATAACTGAGGTCATAACAGCTGCGCAGAGTACTGCAAGTTTACGTTTTTTATTTGTATACATTGTCATCGTTCCTTTTTCACAAATATTAATTAAGCTATATGCAGTAAGCATGCTCGGGATACTTTCTGTATTCAGATTATACATCATTTGCACTCTTTAGTCAACCGTTTTATCTGATAACGAAATGAAAAAACAGTCCGCACAAAAATTATGTACGGACTGTGATCTATAAAGATCTATACTTCCTTAAAGGTTTTTATCAAAGCTTGGTCTCAACGAAGATATCATAGATAGACTTAACAGCAGTCTCAAAATCGCTCTCGCTTACACCGATGATGACATTCAGCTCACTGGAGCCCTGGTCGATCATCTTAACATTTACGTGAGAATGTGCAAGTGCAGAGAATATTCTGCCTGCTGTACCTCTGTTAGCCTTCATAGCTCTGCCCACAACTGCAATAAGTGCAAGATCTGTCTCGATCTCGATCATATCGGGGTGACAGTTTCTGTGGAGACCTGCAAGTATCTCCTGCTCCTTGTCAGCGAACTCTTCCTGAGTAACGATAACTGACATAGTGTCGATACCTGAAGGCATATGCTCAAAGCTTACGCCGTTCTTTTCGAATACTTCAAGAACTCTTCTGCCGAAACCGAGTTCAGCATTCATCATATCTTTTTCGATATTGATTACGGTGAAGCCCTTCTTACCTGCGATACCTGTGATGGTGTATGCGGGCTTCTGAGAAGTAGACTCAACTATAAGAGTACCGGGAGCCTCGGGAGCATTGGTGTTCTTGATGTTTATAGCAATACCTGCTTTTCTGACAGGGAAGATAGCGTCCTCATGGAACACGCTTGCACCCATGTAAGAAAGCTCTCTCAGCTCTTTATAAGTGATAGTGGTTATAGGAGCGGGATCCTTAACTATTCTGGGGTCTGTTGTCAGGAATCCTGAAGTATCGGTCCAGTTCTCATAGAGATCTGCATTTACAGCAGCAGCTACGATAGAACCTGTGATATCAGAACCGCCTCTGGAGAATGTCTTGATGGTATCGTTGGGCATAGAGCCGTAGAAACCGGGAACAACAGCATTATCAAGACCTTCAAGTTTCTCGGAGAGCACCTTGTTTGTACGCTTTGCATCGAACTGACCTCTTTCGTCGAAGAAAATGACATCGGCAGCATCGATGAAATTATAACCCAGATAATTTGCAAGTACCATACCATTCAGGAACTCACCTCTGGAAGCAGCATAGTCTCTGCCGGCCTTACCGATGAAGCAAGCCTTTATAACGTTGAACTCGTTTTCCAGAGACATATCAAGACCAAGTTCGCTGATTATACCGTTGTATCTTTCCTTTATAGCATCGAATTCCTTAGTGAAATCCTTGCCCTTTGCAGCAAGATCATAGCAGCCGTAAAGCATATCTGTAACCTTAGTGTCTGCAGAAAATCTCTTTCCGGGTGCAGAAGGAACTACGAATCTTCTAGAATCCTCTGCAGTGATTATATCCTTAACCTTCTTGAACTGTTCAGCGCTGGCCAGTGAGCTTCCGCCGAATTTTACTACCTTAGTCATTATTGTTCAGACCCCTTCTTAACTTAAATTAAATACTGTTCATGCATTTTAGCACCTTAAAAAGTATACCCAATTTACCCGAAATAGTCAATAGTCAAATATACAAACTTTACCAACGATTATTGTGTGCGTTTGTGAAATACGCTTGTTTTTCTCTGGCGGACAAGCAATCTTTAAGCAACAGCGAGTTGCTTGAATTGACGGGACTTTTGTGGTATAATGTGCATAAAGGAGGAGATACGCCATGGAAACCAAAACTATCATTCACGAACTTCGCACTAAACTCGGACTTTCACAGGAAGAACTTGCCGATAAGGTATTTGTTACCCGTCAGGCTGTATCACGCTGGGAAAATGGCGAAACTGTACCAAATACCGAAACATTGAAACTGTTGTCTAGACTCTTCGATGTTTCGATAAATACTATCCTTGGTTCGCCAAGAAAACTTATATGTCAGTGCTGTGGTATGCCCCTTGATGATACAAGCATCAGCAGGGAAGTTGACGGTACATTCAACGAGGAATACTGCAAGTGGTGCTACACCGACGGAAAGTTTATTTATTCATCATTAGACGATCTGACAGAATTTCTTGTTGGACATATATCCAATGACCAATTTCCACCCGAGAAAGCCAGAGAATATTTATCTCAGGAACTTCCCAAACTCAAACACTGGAAAAGCTGAATTATCCCGTGGACATTATATGTTCACGGGATAAATTTAATCCAGATCGAGAGTTATTGTATTGCCCTGTGCCAGCGTCTTTTTCAGATCGATTATCCTCTGATTGTCCGACCCGCGGAAGGCAAGTGAAATGTTCCTGCGTGCGAGAATGAATCTTCCGTCAACAAGAACATCGATCATTGAAAGCATTTCGTCAGTGTACTCGCATCGCCACGTACTTTCACGGAGAAGTTCATCTTCAAGCACACAGCCTGTGTAGCACCATATACTTTTGTCGGGATACTTTTCCCTGACTCTACGCATGAAAGGTACCAAAGCCCGCTGATTATCGGGTTCCATCGGTTCACCGCCCAACAGTGTAAGACCATCTATATAGTCAGGTGAAAGCATTTCAAGCAGTTCATTTTCGGTTCCTTCGGTGAATGGTTTGCCGTACTCAAAATCCCATGTCATCGCATTGAAACAGCCCTCACAGTGGTGTCTGCACCCCGAAACAAAAAGACTGACTCTTACGCCTATGCCGTCCGCGATATCGCAGTTTTTTATCTCACCATAGTACATTTGCTCACTGTCCTTCCTGTGAAAGTACAAGTCGCATCTCTTCCATTCCAAGTTCGATAAGCCCGGTGGGTACGAATCCTACCGAACGGTACAATCGGTTTGCGACTGCATTGCCTGGAACTACTCCTGTATAAACAGAATCGACATCGAACCTGTCTTTGAGGAATTTTATTCCAAGAGCGAGTGCCTGTCTGCCATAGCCCCTGCGCTGATGGTCTTTATCTATGAGGAATTTCCACAAAGTGTAATATTGCTTGACCTCGTAGTAGCCCATCATTATGAATCCGACTATTTCATCGCCGCTGTACACCGCAAATGGGTATGCATTATCATTATAGACATAAGCCTGTGCCAAAGATTCTGCCACAGTTGAAACATAGCTTTTCTGGTATTCATGAACTTCCAGAGTCAGCACATCATCGATATTGTTCTTGTCAACAGGTCTTAGCTCTACCATACCTTATCTCCCGTATCCCGATATATTATCACAGGTGCAGAACTCTGTCTCGAATTTCCTGTGTTCTTCCCTGGTTCCAGTACTGTGTGCCGATGTAACCGCAGGTACGTCTTGCAACGTTCATCTTGTTTTGGTCGCGGTTGTGGCACTGAGGACACTCCCAGATAAGCTTGCCGTCATCTTCAACGATCTGTATCTCGCCGTCAAATCCGCATACCTGGCAGTAGTCGCTCTTGGTATTCAGTTCAGCGTACATTATATTATCGTAGATGAATCTGATAACTTTCAGCACAGCAGGAATATTTTTCTGCATATTGGGAACTTCTACATAGCTTATTGCACCGCCGGGAGAGAGATGCTGGAACTCGCTTTCGAATTTCAGCTTTGTGAAAGCATCGATCTGCTCGGTCACATGGACATGATAGCTGTTTGTGATGTAGCTCTTGTCGGTAATACCCTCGACGATACCAAACCTCTTTTGCAGACATCTTGCGAACTTGTAAGTAGTCGATTCAAGGGGAGTTCCATATATTGAGAAATCGATGTTCTCTTTTTCTTTCCACTTCTTGCAGGCATCATTCATGTGCTGCATTATCTCCAGTGCGAAAGGCTTTGCTTCCGGGTCGGTGTGGCTCTTGCCTGTCATGTACTTCACGCACTCGTAAAGTCCCGCATATCCAAGAGATATAGTCGAATAACCGCCAAACAGCAGTTTGTCTATCGTTTCACCCTTTTTAAGTCGTGCCAGCGCACCGTACTGCCACAGTATCGGTGCAGCATCTGAAAGTGTACCTTTAAGACGTTCGTGTCTGCACATCAGTGCTCTGTAACAGAGCTCCAGCCTGTCATCGAATATCTTCCAGAAGTTCTCCATATTCTTTGAGCTTGAAAGCGCGATATCAACAAGATTTATCGTAACAACGCCCTGGTTGAAGCGTCCGTAATACTTAGGCTTGCCGTTTTCATCTATATAAGGTGTCAGGAAACTTCTGCATCCCATGCAGGTATAGCAGTGTCCCTCACCGTTTTTATCGACTTTCAGCTTCTTCATAACCTTCTCTGAGATATAATCGGGCACCATACGCTTTGCAGTACATTTAGCAGCAAGCTTAGTCAGGTAGAAGTAAGGCGTGCCCTCATCGATGTTATCCTCTTCAAGCACATATATCAGTTTCGGAAAGGCAGGAGTGACCCATACTCCTGATTCGTTCTTAACGCCTTCGGCACGCTGTTTCAGGGTCTCCTCGATTATCATTGCAAGGTCTTTCTTTTCCTGCTCGTTCTTAGCTTCATTAAGATACATGAACACAGTAACAAAAGGTGCCTGTCCATTGGTAGTCAGCAGAGTAACGACCTGATACTGTATCGTCTGTACACCTCTGGTTATCTCTCTGCGCAACCTTTCTTCGGTTATCATTTCAAGCTTTTCCTGAGTAGGTGTAACACCCAGCTTTGCCATCTCGACCTCAAGCTCCTTGCGTATCTTGACTCTGGATATCTGAACGAAAGGCGCTAGATGAGCAAGGCTGATGCTTTGTCCGCCGTACTGATTTGAAGCTACCTGGGCGATTATCTGTGTAGCGATATTGCAGGCAGTGGAAAAACTGTGAGGTTTCTCAATAAGTGTCTCACTGATAACAGTACCGTTCTGCAGCATATCTTCGAGATTGACAAGGTCACAGTTGTGCATATGCTGTGCATAATAATCCGTATCATGAAAATGGATTATGCCTGCCTCGTGAGCCTCAACAATATCGGGGGGAAGGAGAAGCCTTTTTGTAAGGTCACGGCTGACTTCGCCTGCCATATAGTCACGCTGTACACTGTTGACAGCAGGGTTCTTATTGGAGTTTTCCTGCTTGACCTCTTCGTTTGCGCACTCGATAAGGCTGAGTATTTTGTTATCGGTGGTGTTGGTCTTTCTTACGAGAGAACGGGTGTAACGGTATCTTACATACCTCCTAGCCAGCTCGAAAGCACCTTTTGCCATAAGCTGGTTCTCTACCATATCCTGTATCTCTTCAACGGTTACAGCTCTGCCCAGTTTGTTGCATTTGTATTCAACGTAATCGGTGACATCGGCTATCTCTTCATCGCTTATCCTGCCTTTTTCACCTGCTGCATTTGCTTTTTTTATAGCATTAATTATCTTAGCCTGATCAAATACTTCCTCAGCGCCGTTTCTTTTTATTATCTTCATCTTATATTCCTCCGAATAAGTCACAATGTCATAATATCACTCAATAATATCGGTAGTTTTGATTATACTACAAAAAAATGTGAATGTCTGTTGCAAAAGCAACAATAATGTGATATAATACAAGATGTAGTATCTATTTTGAAATTTCATCACATTATGGAGTGAGAAACATGAGTGAAATAATTACACGATACGTATATTCGGCAGATAAAGAGGGAAGTCCCGCTGAGTGTCTGGGCGCTCATACCCACAAATATTCAAAAGGCGAGATGATAGTCGTAAATCTCAGCAATACTTTAACTGAAACAGCGATAGTAACCGAGGGTACAGTGCTGATAGTCAATATCAGCAGTGACGGTCAGAAAAGCATACTCGATATCTGCCGCAAAGGCGATTCCTTCGGCTGTGGAGTTTTCCCGAAAATAGGACTTGATGCCTGCTGTGCTATCGCAGGCAGTGCCTGCAGTGTAGCATATTTAAGCTATAACAAACTTCTCGACGGCTGTGATAAAAAATGCAGCAGACACAGTATTTTCATAGACAGTATCATCGGAGGAGCAGCCCGCAGATACGCAGCCCATATAGATATACTCAGCCGGCGTACAATACGCGAAAAGGTCATCGCCGCTTTCTGTTTTTTTCTTGATACCAAGAAATGCATACAGCAGAAACTTCCCGTATCACTGTCAGAACTGGCGGATTACATCTGCTGCGACAGAAGTGCCATGATGCGTGAGATCAAACGTCTGAATGACGAAGGCATACTGCGCTCAAACGGAAGAAGGATAACACTTGATACAGATATCTCGTTACTGTGAGCCTATAAACTTTTACAGACTTATACAAAAAGTTTCATTCAGCTCTTGACTTATACGGATAAATGTTGTATAATGTATAAGTTAAAGTCTGTTTTCATAAAAAAGCAGGAAAGGATCTGGAATTAAAATGAATAAAATCAAAAAAGCATTTGCTGCAATTTCAGCTGCAGCTATGATGTTTACTATGTCGGGCTGTTCCGATACAAGATATGTTATGACATATAAGGGCGGCGAAAAAGTCAATGCAGGCGTGTACATATACAATCTGTATTCCGAAATGTCATATGAGCTGACAATGTCTTATTATACAACAGGTCAGGCTATCATCGACCTCGACAGTGACAAAGACGGTCAGAAGCTCCGTGATTATCTGGTTGAGCAGGCAAGGAAGAACACAAAAGAATGCATTGCTATAACCTACAAGTTCGATGAGCTGGGTCTTGAGCTTACCGATGAAGAACTTAAGAGCATAAATGACAATATAAAGAGCATCTGGGATGCCAGCGGAGACCTGATGGAAGAAGAGGGAATTTCCAAAGAATCCATCAGAACAGTGCTCAAAGCTCAGACAATGCGTACAAGACTGTTCGATTACTATTACGCAGCAGACGGCGTAGAAGCAGTTACCGATGCAGATATGAAGAAGTACGTTGAGGATAACTACGTAAGATACAAGGCGATAAGGATACAGAAATCCAACGCAGAAGATTCAGCCGAAGCTGAAAAGGAAAACAAAGAGAACGAGGCAATTCGTGATGAATACCTTGCTAAAGCAGAAGGTCTTTCCTATGAGGAATTTGACAATCTTATAAAAGAGTATAATGAATATGCAGCTGCTAAGCTTGAAGAAGCAACTTCTTCCGATGAAGACGGCACTGCAGAAGACGGTGTTGTAGGTCCTATGCCTTCATCTGATACAGTTACTGAGGTAGATGCTCCCGAAGACAGCGCAGCAGACGAAGCTGAAGCACCTTCAGAAAATGAAGAATCAGACGAGACTGCTACCGACAGTGAAGATGCTGCGGAAGAACCCAATAACGATACAATGTACGATCTCGGCGGACAGGGTGAAGAAGCTAAAAACACCGATGAAGGAAAGCTTGCAACATTCATCAAAGGACTTGAGATCGGTAAGGCAACTGCTCATGAAGATGACGGCTTCTATTACATAGTAATGAAGGGCGATATTACTGAAAACAGCGAACAGTATGCTTCTGATAATCATGATACTCTTCTCCAGAACATGAAGGGCGATGAGTTCCAGGGAAAGATCGACAGCTGGATCGAAGAGTTAGACATCAAAGAGAATTCTGATGCGATAAAGAAATACACCGCTCAGGTAGTATACGACAAGCAGAACGATTTCTACAATAAATAATATAAATACAGATCACCGGTATCGACAAGGTACCGGTGTATTTTTTATCTGTGACAGGACCCGATTCCGTTTTTACAAATTTGATATTGTCGATAATTTATCAATCCCGATAACTTGAAATATTTACCATAGAATCATTATTTAACGAATAATTTTTAACAATTTCATTAACCTCGTAAACACGCCGTTTTACCGCTTTTTCCTTTCTGACAATACAACTCGCCATTCAGAATTTACATTATTTTTATCAAATTTAAAGAAAACTCTTGACAAATTGACGAAAATTGTTTATAATAAAGTTAATATTAAGTTATAACAATCAAAGGAGTGATAACAATGAAAAAACCTGTTACCCTGATAGATATCGCTAAAGCCTGTAACACCAGCAATGTTACCGTTTCAAAGGCCCTTGCTGATAAGAGCGGTGTTAGCGATGAGCTGAGAGCTAAGATCAAACAGGTAGCTGAAGAAATGGGCTATGTGCCCTCCAAGACTGTGACATCACGCAAGAAGAGCAATATCGGTGTCCTCATACCCGAAAAATATGTGGGACTAAGCGGCTCTTTCTACTGGACACTGTACAACAGCCTTGTACAAAGACTGAAAAGAGAAAATCTGTACTGTGTCATCGAGAACCTTGAATACAAGGACGAGGAAAATCTGGTACTGCCTAATATCGTAACAGACAGAAAGATCTCTGCTCTTATCTCGTTGGGTGAAATTTCCCATGTGTATGCTCAGAATCTTTCGGAAAATGTTGAGCATCTTATTCTTCTGGACTACTATGTCCCCGGGCTTAAAGTTGACTCCATCGTTACCAACGGCTATAACGGTGGATATAAGCTTGCAAATTATCTCATAAGCCTTGGTCACAGACGTATCGGCTTTATCGGATCCAAGAAAGCTACATCCAGTATATTCGACAGATACATGGGATATCTCAAAGCGCTTATTGAGCATGACCTTGAAATACGCGATGACTGGATCATCGATGACAGAGACAAGTATTCAGATCCTATCGATCTTGTCTTCCCCGATGATATGCCTACTGCTTTTGTCTGCAACTGTGACGAGGTCGCTTTCCAGACCATCAAGCAGCTTCGTGAGCATGGGTATTCAGTACCCGAAGACGTATCTGTAGTTGGATACGATAACTACCTCATCTCCGAAGTCAGCGATCCGACGATAACCACTATCAGCATCGATGCTGAGTATATGGCTGAGCTGACTGTCAATACTCTTATACAGCGTCTGAACGACCCCAGTACCATATACCGTATGCGTACCATCGAGGGTGACCTTGTTATAAAGAACTCGGTACTTCCGCTGAACAGATAATGAATTTTATGACCGCAGACGTAACTCTGCGGTCTTTGCATGGAGGAAAGAGATGAATAATAAAAGTGATCTGGCGATAGAGAACCACAAGAATGGTCAGAGCTGTTCAAGCGCAGTTTTGAATGCTTTCATAGATGATGCAGGAATTACTATCGATGAAGCTTGGGAAGCTGCAATGCGTTATGCAGGCGGAAAGATGGGCAAATGCGGTGCCGTCCTTGCAGCAGAACACGTTCTTAAAAAGAAATTCGGTGAGGAAGAAGCTTTAAAGAAGATATCCGAACTTGAGATGCGTTTCACGCAAATGAACTCTTCGCTGATGTGTCATGAGCTTAAAGGTATTGGTACGGGCAAGGTACTAAGAACTTGCCGAGGCTGTGTGACCGATGCAGCTGTTATACTTGAAGACTTGCTTAGATAATTTCACGATACGCCTTTTAAAGTAACTCAGAGCAGCTTGATAATAGCTATAATATCCGGGAAGATACTCTTTTATGGTATCTTCCTGTTTTTATACTGAGTTTTCTTTATTCAACATATTAAGGTTGCTTCTATAGGTTTATACAATTTTTCTGACAAAATATTATAGTTTTTAAATAAGTGATTGTGCTACAATATTACAGCAGAACGACAAATGAGAATTGTATTATTATATGAACTGAGAGGTATTGCATATGTACGAGATACTTGACAGGGTAAACTCTCCCGAGGACGTTAAAAAGCTGGATATCGCCGAACTGAAAGGACTTGCACAGGACATCAGAGATGCTATGATGAATCGTCTTTCCAAGCGCGGCGGACATTTCGGTCCTAACTTCGGTATAGTTGAAACAACGATAGCTATGCATTATGTTTTTGATTCTCCGAAGGATAAGTTCGTATTTGACGTATCTCATCAGTGCTATCCTCACAAGATACTCACAGGAAGAAAGCTGGCTTACACAGATGATGCGCACTTCGGAGATGTTTCAGGTTATACTAACCCTGAAGAAAGCGCCCACGATTTCTTCAATGTTGGTCATACATCTACTTCGGTGAGCCTTGCTGCAGGTCTTGCTAAGGGCAGAGACCTTACAGGTGGAAAGGAAAATATAATCGCAGTTATCGGTGACGGTTCTCTCAGCGGCGGCGAAGCTCTGGAGGGTATAGACTTCGCAGGGGAGATGGACACCAATTTTATCATTGTGGTGAATGATAATGATATGTCCATCGCCGAGAATCACGGCGGTATGTACAAAAATCTTAAAGCTCTGCGCGAAGGCAATGGTAAGGCTGAAACAAATCTGTTTACAGCTATGGGGTTGGATTATGTTTTCGTGGCAGACGGTAATGATATCGAACAGCTTATAGAAGCTTTTAAGGGTGTAAAAGATTCTACAAAGCCTGTTGTGGTACATATTGTCACCAAGAAGGGCAAGGGCTATACGATTGCTGAAAACAATAAGGAGCACTGGCACTGGTCAATGCCCTTTGACCCCGAAACCGGTAAATCTACTGTTAATTGGGGCGGCGGCGAAAACTACGGTTCACTGACAGCTGATTATCTTACCAAAAAGATGGATAAGGACAAGTCAGTTTGCGCAATAACTGCGGCAACTCCTATGGTGTTTGGATTTGACGAGAAGTTGCGCGAGAAGTACAAAAATCAGTTTTTCGATGTTGGCATAGCAGAAGAAACTGCGGTCGCTCTTGCTTCGGGTATAGCAAAGAACGGCGGTAAGCCCGTGTTCGGTGTAAACAGCACATTTATGCAGAGAACATACGACCAGATAATGCAGGACGTTTGTCTTAACAGTTCTGCTGTTACATTCCTTGTATTCTCAGCTTCGGTATACGGTATGAGTGATGTTACACATATCGGTATATATGATATCCCGATGATATCGAATATCCCCGGACTTGCGTACCTTGCGCCAACCTGTGCAGAAGAGTATATTGCAATGCTTGACTGGGCAGTTGAGCAGGACTCATATCCTGTGGCTATACGTGTTCCCGGAAACGGCGTTGTACATACCGACAGGGAAATTCCCACTGATTACAGTGAACTGAACAAGGCTGAACTCGTAAAGCATGGTGACGGAGCAGCTATTATCGCAGTTGGAGGTTTTTATCAGATAGGCGAAAAGGCTGTTGACATACTTTCACAGCAGGGGATAAACGCTGCACTGATAAATCCAAGATTCGTAACAGGTCTTGATACGCCGATGCTGGATACTCTCAAAGAGAACTGCAAGGTTGTCATCACACTGGAGGATGGTTCTCTCGACGGCGGTTTCGGACAGAAGATCGCTGCATATTTCGGCAGCAGCGATGTAAATGTCAGATGCTATGGAATGTGCAAGGAGTTCTATGACAGGTATAATGCCAATGAGCTGCTTGACAATCTGGGTATCACACCCGAGAAAATAGCTGCTGACATTGCAGCTATGCTGAAATAATCTGACAGGAGGATGGACTATGAGACTTGGTACATCGTCGCCTCTCAGACATTCTTCTGCTGATGAATGGGCAAAAAATCACTGCGTGTTAGGGTGTTCCGCAGTGGTTTTTCCCGTTCAGAGCAATGAACCTTTAGACCGCATCGATGAATATAAAAATGCGGCTGAAAAAAACGGGCTCATGATAGCAGAGGTGGGAATTTGGAGAAATGCTCTCGCTGCTAATGAGCAGGAGAGACGTAAAAATCTCGACTACTGTGTTGAACAGTTAAGGCTTGCAGATTATCTTGGAGCAAGGTGTGCGGTGAATGTGGCAGGTGCTTTCGGAGAACGCTGGGACGGCGGATACAAGGCTAATTTCACCGACGAAGCTTGGAAGCAAACTGTATCTATGATACAGTACATCATCGATACAGCTAATGTGAAGGATACATACTTCACCATTGAACCAATGCCATGGATGATACCAACCAGCCCAAAACAGTATCTCCGTCTTATCGAAATGGTAGACCGTGACAGATTTGCAGTTCATCTTGATGCTATTAATATGATAAATTCAGCCGAGAGATATTTTGGCATGGAAGAATTCATTGATGAGTGCGCTGAACTTCTGGGTAGTAAAATAAGAAGCTGTCATTTGAAAGATGTTCACCTTAAACAGGAGTATACCATTCAACTTGAAGAGTTTGCTCCCGGTCAGGGAGAATTTCCGCTGAGATATTACGCAGAGGCTATGGATAAGATCGACAGCGATATGCCGATGATACTTGAACATCTGAATACGGATGAGGAGTATCTGAAATATCTTGCCTATTTAAAGGGGCAGTTAAATGGGCTTTACAAGGTATTGTGATATCATTTATTGAGTTTATATAACATGAATAAGACCTCTTTGGGTGGTGCCAAAGAGGTCTTTGTTTTATCTTGTGAATCTAAGTGCAGAACCATCGATATCTCTTACTTTCGAGAATCCCGTAAAGCTCATGACGTATCTCAGTTCGTCTCGGATATTGGAGAAGCAGGCTTTTACACCCTCTGTTCCATCTTTCTCTAGTGACGGAAGTATTGCTCTGCCTACCGCAGCAGCGTCAGCACCAAGAGCAATAGCCTTGTAGACATCCGAACCGCTTGCGATACCGCAGTCAACTATTATACGAACATCTCTGCCTTTGAGGGCTTCTTTTATCTCGGGAAGTATCATCATAGGCGGTACTGCATAGGGAAGTCTGCCGTGATGGTGGCTGACTATTATCGCCTTTGCTCCGATATCAGCACACAGCAAAGCATCGCGTACACTAAGCACGCCCTTTACAATAAACGGAAGCTTTGAAGACTCAACATAGGAACGAAGCAAATCTGCACTTTGCGCTGTCATATTTTCGCCCATGCAGATATCGTATCCGCTTGTACCAAAAATGTGGTCTATATCCATTCCGATGCCAAAAGCCCCGTGAGCTTCGGCAAACTGCATCTGGTCGCGTACCTTGCCGTTATCGGCGTAGGGCTTAACTATACGAACCGTCTTAGCACCTGTGTTTACTATCTTCTCAAACATATCATTCTCAACCATGCCCACAAAATTCAGCACATTGAGTTCTTTTGCCGCAAGGGAATATTCCTCCAGACCTGTAAGTTCACGTCCTCCGAAATTACTGAGGTGCGAAAATGCTGGCATAAATATCGGCATTGAAAATTTCTCGCCTAAGAATTCCATTTCGGTGTCCGCTGCAATAGAATCAATCAGCCGTTCCTCAAATAGTATGGAGTCCATATACTTTTCGTTGATTATATTTGCATCGCTTATTCTTTCGTATCCCATGATATCACTCCTAATTATGATCGGTAAATAAAGAATTTATCAAGTATAATTATATCATCTGATCATTTATTATGGTATAACTTTTGCCCGTGAAAATTGAATAAATCTCCACAAGTTGAGTGATGATTATAATTGACATTTTTTGTTGGATTATGGTATAATCTATGAGTTGGGCAATTTCAGTATTTATCTGTGTTAATAAATTATTTACATATTTTATTTCCCGACACCGTTACTTTTTCACCATTAGTTTCGACTGTATATATTGAAACGTTTCAATAGTGAGGTATTCATATGAATGACAATGAACTTCTGATCTTGTTGCAGTCCGATCACGAGCGAGGGCTTGAACAGACTGTCAGACAATACAGCGCATATGTATATAAGATAGCCTGCACACGTCTTTATGATGTATGCACAAATGAGGATATCGAGGAAGCTGTCAGCGATGTTTTTCTTGCATTTTACAATGCAGGGGTGGATAACGGCTTCAAATTCCGTTCGGTACAAGCTATTTTGGGTGTTATAGCAAAGCGGCATTGTATTGATGTATTCCGCAAAAAAAGCAAATGCATAGATACGGTAGATTACGATGAGCTTGAAAACTGCATTGCCGATGATAAGGATGAGAGCAGGGAACTGCTTGAAGCAGTAAAAGAGCTTGGCGAACCTGACAGCACAATATTTATACGCAAGTACTATTTCGGTCAGAAGAACATTGACATTGCCAAAGAGCTCCACATGAGCAAAGGCACGGTAAACATGAGAATATCCCGCGGTCTGAAAAAACTAAAAAAGATATTGGAGGGCAGAGAATGATGAAGAACAGATTGAAAAACTTAGGCTATCGTGCATCTGACAGTGACGCTGATATCCTTCGTGACGAGTTCGCTGATTTCGGCAAAGATGCTCAGATACCTGATGATGCCAAAGAACGTATTCTCTCCTCCGTAATGGGAAAGGCAGGATTCAAAATGAATAATACGAACGGTATCATAAAGGGACATAAAAATATCCCAGAGAACAAAACGGATAAAAATATAACCACTTCTAACGGTAAGCTGAGGATACACCGCGGCGGAGCAATAGCAGCTTGTATCGCAGTGCTGGCGGCTGGTGCAGTAACATCAACCATGCTTTTCGGGAAAAAGATCAATACCGATAGTCCCGCTTCGTCAAAGACGGAGAATACTTCCGCAGATGAAAAGACTACATCAGCAGAGAACGACGACAATGTTACTATGCCTGATTTGATAGGAGAAAATATTGATAGTTTAGATCAGGATTATGATTATTTACCCGATGTGGTTATCGCATATGAAAACAATCCTGATTATGATGACGGTATTATCTTCTGGCAGAGCCCTGAACCCGGAGAACCGATAAACAGCTATGATAAAGTCATTCTTAGAGTAAGCGGCAGAAATAACACTGTTGTCCTCCCAAACTTAGTTGGCAAAAATATAGATCAGGTACAGCAGGATTGGGGAGATAAGCTAAATATCGAGGTTCAGGATGAGTACAATAATGATTACGAAGAGGGTATCATCTTCTGGCAGAGCCAGACAGCAGGTAAGAACGTTAAGGAAGGTTTCACTATCACTCTTAAGGTAAGCCGCGGCAAGCAGTTGACAGTTATCCCTGATGTTTCTGGTTTTGAATCCGAAGTTGCAGAGAGCGAACTTAGAGCTGCCGGCTTCACAGTCGTTCTGAGAAGCAAATACGATGATAATGTTGCTGAAGGTATAGCTATTGGCACAGAACCTGCAGCAGGTACTGAATTTGCTCTCGAAGGTGCAGTTACACTTTACATCAGCAAGGGTCCGCTGGATACTAAAGTCAAGGTACCTAACGTTATTGGTCTGAACAAAGAAAGTGCTATCAAACTTCTGGAAGAGAACGATCTAAAAGCCAAAGTTGTTGATTTGCCTCATGACGGCGATAAGGGTATGGTTATCGATCAGGATTTTGAGTCGGATCGTATAGTTGAGAAAGATTCAGAGATAAGGATCTATATTTCCACAGGCGTGTCGGATCCCGTTGATCTGACGATCAGCATTCCTATGCCTGACGGTCTTAGCGGTGAATTTACACTCGATGGCTATGTAAACGGAAATAGACGTTATACTCAGACCATATCCAACGGCGAAACTGTTGCAGGTGGTGCGATAACAATGGATATCTCAGGTAAGAAGACTGAGACTATCACAGTATCCTTAACAAATGAGAGTACAGGCAAATCAGTAAACTACGCTGAATTCTTTGTAGATTATGATAAGAAGACTGCTGAACTGAATGGTTCTCTGAATATAGACGGTTTGCTTGCCACAATGAAGTAATATCATAAAAAATTCCAAATAAAAGCAAGGCTGTGTTATCCAAAAAGGAACACAGCCTTGTTTTATGCTTTTATAGAACGAACTATCTCTTCTGCGATATCAGCACGCAGTTCGGGCGGGAACCAGTGTACAAGACCGCTTATCACCTTAAGTTCACATTTTTCATAGCTTTTCACAAGTTTGAGAGAGTATTCGGGATCAACCACAGGGTCTGCGCCGCCGTGCCATATTTTTACAGGCTTCTTAAATTCTGAAGCCTTAGCGAAAACATCGTATCTAGGTATGCCGTCATAGTATGTTTTTGAGATTTTTACACCCATGAATTCAAACTCGCCCTGCATGGTGCTCTCATCTCTGCTTAACCAGTCATGAGGGATAACAAAAGCGGGATAAACAAGGAAAAGTCCTGCGATATCGGGTATATCAGGCGCAGTTATTGCCGAAACGAATCCGCCCTGACTTTCACCGTACAAATAAATATCACCTGTCTGCGGTGAGCTTTTCACATGATTCAGAACAGCCCTCAGATCGTTCTGCTCGGTAAGAACGCTCATATCCGTTGTTTTGCCTGTGCTTCTGCCCTTGTTGCCGCCGCCGTTGAAATCGTAGCAGAGAGCGTATATGCCATTTTCTGCCAGCACCTTTGCTACATCATGAAGTTCCTCGGCGCATGAATTGAACCCGTGACTCATTATCACACTGGGATATCTTCCCTCTGTTTCCGGAATGAATTCATCTATGACGATATCGCCCTGATCTGTCGATAGGGAAGCTGTGTTTATTTTAAATTTATCAGTTTTCATCTTTGAGTCCTCCGACAAACGATCTTCTGATTTTATAGAGATCAATAGATTTATGCGTTTATTAACGAGCTTATTATATCACATTGAAGAGAAAATGTAAAGCCACCGAGTGACTAATTATTGCGGTTTTTGTTTTGCACCAAGAAAAAAGCCGCGCTCTCTCACAAGCACGGCTTTGCCGAAGGATCGGCGCAAAAAAGAGGTGTATTATTATGAAATTAACAAACGGATGACAAGCTTTTCCGTTTGTATATATATATTATAGCACATCTGCTTTTATTTGTGGGGAAAAATACCGTACAGTTGATGTAAATATTTTAGCTTGATATAATAATATTAGCAAGAGATAAATCGCTTCATTTCTTCACACTATGGATAAGCATCTGAAAACTATCTTTTCCCGCAGGAATATCACTGTATCCCGCAAATGCGCCTTTAACTTCCATGCCACGTTTTTTCATGATCTCTTTTATCTCCGTAGTTGTATATACCCTTGTGGGGTCGCCCTCGGGTATCTCAGGAACTCTGAGCACTTCACCGTATGCGATATCGAAGTTTCCGAAAAGCATTATCCTTTTCTCTCTGTCCCAATCAAATTCCGAAAGTGAAAGAGTATTGCTGCCGCTGTCCCATAACCTGACAGGGAAGTGATCGTCCGCATATTCTCCGCATACAAGGTCGCAGACATGATGACCGCCATGTTTCAGAGCCCTTGCTATCGTATCAAAAATCTTCAGATTTTCATCATCGTTTTCAAGATAACCGATAGCACCGTCAGCGAGATTAAGCACCACATCGAATTCATCTTTGTAGGCTATATCCCTGATATCACAGCATATGAACTCCGTATTTGAAAGCCCCATTTCTTTACCCGACTTGACAGCGTCATCAATATAGATCTCGGTTATATCCACACCAACCACGCTGAATCCACGACGTGCAAACTCCAGTGAATGTCTGCCGAAACCGCATGCAAGATCAAGTATGCGCTCGTTGCCTTTAAGTCCGCAGAGGTTTATTATGTAATCGACCTCACTTCCTGTGTTTTCAACCCAGGACATATTTTTGATATCAAGTCCCCAGTTGTGTTTGTACCAATCAGATGCTTTTGCTTTCATGATGTCCTCCTTTCAAAACTAAAACAAATATTAATTATATCATAACTCTTATCTTCATGACTGTCAATACAAAACGGTATTTCCGATTTTTGGAAATACCGTAATATTTTATAGTAGAGTGATAATCTTTTGAAGCGCAAGCAGAATTATCAGCATGCCGAAATTAATTACCGAAAATACTGCGATATATCGTATCGAATCCGCGCCCTCGCTCTTTCTGTAAAACTGGAAAGATATCAGGCTGGCAAGTGAAGCAATGAGCGTTCCCAATCCGCCGATATTCACACCAAGCATAAGCTGTGTGCCGTTGTCTGTAAATCCTGAAAGCATCATTGCAGCAGGTACATTGCTTATCACCTGCGAAAGAGCCGCCGACACAAGAAGTTCTCTGCCTTTCATTATATTTGAAAAGAACTCGTTCACGGCACCAATCCTTGCAATATTACCTACGAAAATAAAAAAGCACAGGAAGGTCGCAAGCAGTGAATAGTCCACTTTGAGCAGCAGTTTGCGGTTTAAAATCAGTGCGCATACCACAGCCGCGATAAAGCAGATGTAGTCGGGCAGTACTCTGAAAACCGACAGCAGACAAACTGCAAACAGCACCAGATAACCCCATAGCTGAACGGCAGGGAAGTTCTCTTTATCTGCATTCTCTGTATGGGTACATTTATCTTTCGGCAAAAGCAAAGTCAGCAATAAAAGTATAACAAGACTTATTATTCCCGCAGGTGCCATAGTTTTGACGAACATGAGTGCTGTCATATGATATTTCGAATAAATAAAGAGGTTCTGCGGATTACCGACGGGTGTAAGCATACTGCCGAGATTTGCAGCCGCCGTTTCCAGTACAATGGTCATGATAAGACTTTTTTTGTCCGAACCCTTCATAGCTATCAAAGTAAGTGGGATAAATGTCAGCAGAGCGACATCGTTTGTCACAAGCATCGAAGTGAAAAAGCATATCAGCACGAATATCTGCCCAAGCCGACGTATCGTTCCTGCCTTTTCCAACAGTACGTCTGTAACGCGCTCAAATATACCGATACTTCTAAGCCCTGCAACAGCGGTCATCAGTGAGAAAAGCTCTATCAGTACAGCACGGTTCACATATCCAGCATATCCCGAATCAGGCGGGATAATGAACATAGTCACAACAGCCGCAAGGAATGCCGCGACCAGCACAGGCTGTGATTTTATAAATTTTATCATCAGATCAATCCTTCTTTATATTTTAGAATCAAGCTTGATAATTATACCACCTTACTTAACTTTGCTCAATATCTAAAATATCAAGTTTTGTGGGATATATTTTTAACTTGACAATCAGACAAACATAAAAAACGGCAAACCCTAAAGTCTGCCGTTTTATTATTCACTAAAGTATCCTGAAATCACTCAACGATGAACTTCTTGATCTCTGCGAAGAACTTGTCAGCATCTTCAGTGTGAGCTGTCAGCTGAATGGGGTTAGACAGATCAAGACTGAATATACCCATGATAGACTTAGCATCTACAGCATATCTGCCGGAAGTAAGATCAACGTCGAAGTCATACATCATAACGATGCCTACAAATTCCTTAACAGCCTGAATGGAATCAAGTGAGATCTTAACCTTTTTCATATTGGTTCCTCCTAACACAATTCTTACTTAATTAATCACGTAGCTTCTTGCTACAATTATAATTATAATCATATTTTCACAAATGTCAAGGCTTATTTGCAAAAAAAAATAAAATATGGTACAATAGTCAATAGAGCAAGTTTACAAAAGCTTCAATTGTGTGATTTTAACAATGGAAAGCTAAATATTTTGTACATATCCTACATATTTTGAGGAGAGAATTTTAAACATGAAAATATATTACTACACCTTCGGCTGTAAGGTGAACCAGTATGAAACAGAGCATATCCGAGAGAAATTCGAGCAGGAAGGTAATGCCACAGTCAAAGATATAGCATCGGCTGATGTTTGCGTAATAAACAGCTGTACAGTCACAGAACAGGCAGACCAGAAATGTCTTCAATTGTTAAGACGTATTCGCAAGATATCTCCGCGTGCTGTGACCGTGCTTGCCGGATGTTTTCCGCAGGCGTTCAGGGAAAAAGCCGAGGGTCTTACAGAGTGTGATATAGTCGTTGGTACGGAAAACAAAGGAAGTATACCTGAACTGACAGATAAATTCATGAAAACAGGGGAGCGTATCATCTGCATAAGCAAACACACCAAAGGCGAAAAGATAGACAGCATGACCAACAGTTCAGGTGGAGAGAAGACTCGCTCCTACATTAAAATACAGGACGGCTGCGACTGCTACTGTACATACTGCATCATCCCGTATGTGAGGGGACACATTCGCTCAAAGCCGCTTGAAGAGGTTATCAGGGAGGCTGAACAAAACATCGCAGCGGGACACAAGGAACTGATACTGACGGGTATAAACCTCTGCTTTTACGGAAAAGATCTGCCCGACAGACCGACCCTGACAGATGTTATAGAGAGCATATGTTCGTTGGAAGGGAAGTTCCGCGTAAGGCTCGGTTCCATCGAACCTGAGATGATACTTGAAGATGACATCAAAAGACTTTCTGTGCTTGATAAGCTTTGTCCGCATTTTCATCTCTCACTGCAAAGCGGAAGCAACAGTATCTTAAAGGCGATGAACAGGCGATATGATTCAACGGAATATTCAGCGCTTTGCAGGTCGCTGAGAGAGTATTTCCCTAATTGTGCCATAACCACCGATATCATGGTAGGATTTCCCGGAGAAGACGATAAAGCCTTTGAGGAATCGCTTTCATTCGCAAAGGAGATATCTTTTGCTGATGCGCATATTTTCCCGTATTCACGCCGTGCAGGAACAAAGGCAAATGATCTTCCTGAACAAGTACCTCAGCATATAAAGCATGATCGCGCTAAACGAATGGCGGAGGTCTGTGCTAAGACAAAAGCTGATTATCTGTCAAGCTGTGTCGGAAATGTGTTAGAGGTATTGTTCGAGCGAGAGACCGAAGCTGAATGGCACTGCGGCCACGCACCAAATTATGTTGTGGTAAAAGTCCCCAGAGATAAATCTGGTGATTCATGGCGAAGACAGATAAGAAAAGTTCGTATAATATCAGCGGACATTGAATTTTGCTATGGTGAGATCGTTCAGGATTAATACTTGAAGTTATTACTTTGCCTTGATATTTGACTGATAGACAGAAAAGGAATAAAAGAGTAGCGAAATTGATACAAATGCAAAACCGCACTAAATAGAAATTTAGTGCGGTTTAGGGGGGGACATATAATCTCAAATACTATTATGCGACTGCGCTGACAGTATGAAATATCATAAAAAATAAGGCTGTGTAACCGGTGCAGATTACGCAGCCTTATCTTCATAAGTATCTACCTATCTAAGCACGTTCAGAATGTACTTAAGGATTACTACCAAAACGTGTTAATTGAGTCGAAGTTTATTGCAGATAAGCTTGCAGACTTCTTCCTTGTGCTGAGTATAGTAGAAATGACCGCCGCTGAACGCAACAACTTCACAGCTTTTGTCAGTATACCGTCCCCAGCCGTTCATGTCAGCATTTTTCAGCATGGTGTCATCTGTGCCGTATATTGCCGTAACATCACAGCCAAACTGCACCTGTCTTGGCGTAGTGATGTACTTCTCAGCCATTCGCACATCATTGCAAAGAATACGGTTGATCTGTGCGACGAGTTCGGCATCAGGTATCACCTGTGAAAATGTCATGCTGTTATGATCAAAAAACTCTGTTATCTCCATATCGGTCACTTTGTCAATATCGCCGAAACAGTGAAGATTTTCGTCGGGAGCATTTTTACCTGATAGGAACATATGAACAGGCGCAGGATAACCCTTTTCCCTTATTTGTCTTACAAATTCGGTGGCAAGGACCGTTCCCATGCTGTGACCAAATACGGCGTAGTCACCCTCTTTAAGTAGTTCCGACAGTTTTTCATTGCTGTCAAAAAGTTCGCTGATGCAGGACTCAATATCGTGTAACATAGGCCTATCAGAACGTGTAAAACGTCCTGAAAGTTCCATTGTGATCACATTCAGATCTTTTGGGAGAAAACGTTTGAATGATGCGTAGCTCTTTGCGGAACCGCCTGCGTGTGGAAAAAAGAAAAGAGTCATATATTATTCCTCAACAGGTGTACCTTTCTCGTTTAGCAGGTCGAAAAACTCCCCTACCCTGCTGATAGATGCTACCAATGACAATGCAACATTAAGCTTGTAAGTATCTGTAATATGTGAACCAAGACCGAACAGTCCAAGAGAATCAAGATACAGGTCGTCGAAAACGTCAGTATCTCTTGTGATCTCATCAGCGTCAACACCTACATAGTCGGAAACTACCTGTTTGAATTCGTTCCAATCAAGATTGTTCATAATCATTTATACTCCTTTTTTCTGAGATATTTAAACTGTATCTTGCCGATATCCTTTGGGATCTCCTCAACCGGAATTACTTTATCAGGCACTTTGTAGGAAGAAAGTTTACCGTCAAAATAGCGTGCAAGTTCGCCTCTTGTTATCTTTTCATCACCCTTTGGCTGAATGTAGGCAACTATTTGCTGACCTATGATCGGGTGCGGCTCATCAGTTACAGCTGCGGCAGCGATCTTAGGATGAGTGAGCAGACAAGCTTCAACTTCTTCAGCATGGACAAGGTTTCCGCCACGCTTGATTATACGCTTGCTGCGTCCCGCAAAACGTACTATACCACCGGGCAGATTGTTTACTAGATCGCCTGTGCAGAACCATCTTCTGCCCTGACTATCGGTGAGTATCTTTTCAGCGGACAGTTCAGGATTTCCGAAATACTCGGTGATAACGCCGTCGGTGTATACGCATAGTTCACCCGTTTCACCCTCGGCAACATCGTTCTTGTCTGCATCAATAACCCGATAATCGGTGAAGTAAAGCTTCTTGAAATCACTGGGGTCAGTGTCACCGTCCTTGGCAGAATCCCATACTACCATAGTACAGGTTTCAGAGGAACCGATTATATTGATAACTCGTATGTTCAGCTTCTTGACAAATGTATCGGCGATCTCCTTGGGCAAAACTTCGCCTGCGAAGTAGCAGATACGAACAGATGAAAGGTCATACTTGTCAAAATCTGGAGTTGAGAGCAGGACCTTAGCAAGTGTGGAAGTGAGCTGAATGATATTGACTTTGTATTTCTGGACAGTTTCCAGGAAGGATATTGGATTGAACTGGGGCTGATACATTACACTACCGCCTTTGAGTGCCATTTGCAGACCCATTCCGAATCCACCCTGATGATACAGGGTCATACCAAGCATCATAACATCATCGGACTTGAATTCCAGATAATCGCCCATATCCTTCTGTGTGGAAAGAAATCCGCCGGAGGGTATCGCAAGTATCTTTGGAGTGCCGGTGCTTCCTGAAGTGCAGGCAAGTGACATGGTGTGAAGGTACTCAGGCTGATAGATATCGCATTCAGTCTCGCCGAATTCAGCTGCGAACTTCTCGGCGCTTATGAAGCATTCTTTCTGAGGTACAGCGTTCTCGGGAGCAAAGCAAACGACTTTTGAAAGAGAAAACTCCTCGGGAACGATCTTATCCACTGCATTGATTATATGATTGGTTCTGTATTTTTCAGACACGAACAGCATTTTGACTGTAGTTGACGGTATAAGCCTGGAAAGTTCCAGCGAACCGCTCTGTGGGTCGATCGGAACAGGCTGAGCGCCTATTCTTACGGCTGACCAGAATGCAATATACCATTCGATACTGTTTGGCATTACCAGACCAACCTTATCATCTACGCCTATGCCCATCTTTTTAAGCGCAGAACCGAACACAGCAGTTTTCTCCATGAAACGGCTGTAAGTCAGTGTATTTTCATCTATTCTCAAAAGGATCTTGTTCGGCGTCTCCTGAGCGTATTTGCTGAAATAATCAAAGAAATTCTTGCTCATCTGGTTTCTCCTGTAAGTCTTTGTGCAATGAAATCAGCGGTGATATGTTTTACCCAATGGAACTGCTCACCTACAGGCATTGCGTGCATGATTGTTTCTTCGGAAACATAGGCAGGTCTTTCGGTGACCTCAAGTCTCTCCTTATAACCTTTAGCCTTGCTGTAAAGGATATCATTAGCCTCATGGGTCATCCAGTTATCGTAGTCGCTGTGAACAAGTAAGAAATCGGAGCTTAGTGTACCCTCGGAAAGAATGTTCATTGTTTCCATGTAGTCGTCATTTGTCTGGCAGGAAGTCCACTTGCCTTTCTTCATCCATATCGGAACAGAATCGACCTTGCAGTAGCATATCATAAGCGGGAACAATGCTGCGCAGCATTTTACAGCGGGATTTTTTACAGTTGCTCTGATAGCATAACCGCCGCCCATGCACAGACCGAAGTTAGCTATTCGGCTGCTGTCCAGCTCACTGCGGCTGTCGATGAACTTGTAAATACTCTCAAAAGCTGCTTCCAGCTCGTCACCTCCGCACTTAACGTTATTCCAGATAACAGCGCCGCCGGTACCGGGCATATCGGGTGTGATAACTGCTACGCCACGCTCATTAAGGGGCATAGCCAGCATATCAAGTTCCTCCTTGCAGCTTCCGATACCGGAATATGTAATGGCAATGGGATAGCTTTCCTTACTGCCGTCATCGGGGTAGTGGATATACGCAGGAAGCTTGCCGAAAGCAGTATCTATCTCAATATACTCTATTTTGTTATCGCAAAGTTCAGTATACTTTCTGTAGCTTTCGGCAAGATTATTATATATGGAGACCTTCTGCTCTAAGTCCTGGATATTGACCATATAGCAGGCATACCAGCACTGGGCGACCATTTTGGCGTATGCTCTTGCGGAGATGCGGTTTCCCTTAGCCTCATTCTGATCACGAAGTTCTGCGTAGTGAGCGATCTTCTTGCCCCATTCGCCAAGCCATACTGCCTGAATCTTCTTACCGCTCATAACGTTTATCTCGTCCACTCGTTTCAGAACGTACTCAGTGTCAAAAGGATCGCTTCCGTAAAGCATTGATCTTGTAACCACCGGGTTAAGAAGTTCTCTGATCGACCATTTCATAGTATCATTCCTTTCTTATTCTGTATAGTGCCACGCGCTCTGTCTGTCCATTTCAGTAAACTGCATATATATGCGGTAGGGATCAACTTTTGTGTGTTTTTGGATAACTGCCAGCATAGTATCCGCAAACTGTTTCATAAATCCACTCTTATCGCCGTCAAATTCCTGTGGCATAACGTAGCGGAATTCCGAAAAAAATACGGTATCCTCGGATCTGTTCATGTCCATAAAACAGTTGTCCAGCATGACCATTACAGCAGGGATAGGCTTTTTCAGAAGTTTTGCCATTTCCCCTGCAATATCATCCAGAAATTCCTTTTTAGAAACATCGTTCATTTTTAAGTTTGTTTTCATCTGTGCGATAGGCATTGTATACTGTCCTCTCTCAGTTGTATTTTCTGAAAACGAGTGTCGCATCATGACCGCCGAAGCCAAATGAATTTGATACGGCAACGTTGATATCCTTTTTCTGTGCGGTATTGGGTATATAGTTCAGGTCAAGCTGCGGATCAGGTTCATCAAAATGGACTGTAGGCGGAAGTACGCCTGTTTCGATAGCCTTTACGCAGGCGATACCCTCAAGTACGCCGCAGGCGGATAGCGTGTGACCGATAGCAGCCTTTATGGAAGAAACAGGAATATCATAGGCTTTATCTCCGAAAACCTGTTTTATCGCCAAAGTTTCATATAGATCATTGAGGGTGGTGGAAGTTCCGTGGGCATTGATGTAATCTACT
The DNA here is from genome assembly GCF_000526775.1 of Ruminococcus albus AD2013. Taxonomy (NCBI): domain Bacteria; kingdom Bacillati; phylum Bacillota; class Clostridia; order Eubacteriales; family Oscillospiraceae; genus Hominimerdicola; species Hominimerdicola alba. The sequence goes on along the minus strand of NZ_JAGS01000001.1, from coordinate 882,949 downwards.
TTCTCAGGAGCGATGCCTGCATCTTCAAGTGCACATCTCATGGAGTATGACATACCCACACCATCTGCCTGTGGAGCAGTAAGGCTGTTTGCCTCACAGCTTATAGAAGCACCTGCAAGTTCACAGTATACTTTAGCTTTTCTAGATATTGCGTGCTCCTCAGATTCCAGGATCATTGTTCCGCCGCCCTCGCCCATGATGAAACCGTCACGATTTTTTGTGAAAGGTCTGCACGCCTTGTTAGGGTCGGGGTTTGCTGACATTGCAAGAAGCTGGTTGAATCCGTAAAGCACTGCGTCATTCATCACATAGGAAAGTCCGCCAACTATTATCATATCGCATAGACCTGACTGGATAAGATGCTTTCCCAGAGCCAGTGCATATCCTGATGAAGCGCAGGCAGTACTCATATTGAAAGATGGTCCGGTGATATTGTGCTTGATCGCTATCATAGCAGGCAGCTCGCTCGGCATACTTTTCAGCGTTATGTTGGACTTGTTTTCCTTTTCCGCACCTTCATAGGTGTTATCAGCAAGACCGCAGATAATACCTATACGAGAACGGTCAAGTGAAGCAAAATCGGCGCCGCTGTCCTCGATAGCTTCTTCTGCAGATACAAGTCCAATTCTTACGGCTTTGGTAGTTGCACTGAGCATACGTTTTTTCCAGTACTTTGAAACGACCTCCTCAAAAGAGTCATCAACCTCTGCTGCAACTGTAGTATCATGATTTTCAGCAGATACACGAGTGATAGTACGCATACCGCTTTTTCCTTCGATCAGCGAATTCCAGTAATCCGCAACATTGTTTCCCAGTGCTGTTACTGCGCCAAGACCTGTTATAACTACTTTTTTCATTCCACTATACCTCTTTTGCTGCTCTCCCCTTCGGGATCACGAATAGAATTTTTCCAATAGATCAGGATCATATCTGTAAGATGCAAAACCTGACGTTTCATAGAGTTTATCAAGTGCAGATTTAAGTCTTTCAGCACCGTATTTTCTGTACATTTCAGGCAGAGTATCGACAGTGCCCAGAGTGCAGCTTACGGCTTCGAGGAAAACATCAGGCTTGATACCGACTTCTTCAAGTGCGAAAGAAGTTTCAGCAAGGATAAATGCAGCCATATAAATCGGTGCATCATCGCAGTCTTCAGTATTACCCTGTTCCTGAATTCTGATAAAATCAAGGAAACTATGGGGACTATCAGCGCATCCCTGACTTCGCCATTGGTTCATCCTCTCACAGCCATATCCAAGAAGCTGCTTATTGCGTTTCAGGCTGAAATTTGACTGATTATCGGCCATAAGTCCAAGCCCGATACTGTCGAGAATATCAAATACACCTGCAACGGAGTACATCTTTTCCAAAGAAGCTGAAAGTGCAGGAACGGAAGTGTGAAAATACTCACAAAGGTATATTCCGTGCGAAATCATTGCAGAAAGAATCTGGTTAAGATACACATGATAAACCCCGTAAAAGCAGATACTCTTGCGTCCGAATTCTTTCACAAGGCTTTCAGCCAAACGAATTGCTTCACCGGAAGTATTATCCATGAGGTTAAGTTCTACAAATTCTGTCAGCTTGACCGGGTAGAAAAAATGCATACCCAAACAACGCTGAGGGTTTGAAACACCCTCGAACACCTTTTTTATATTCAAAGAGGAAGTGTTCGTCAAAAGAAGGCAATTATCCGATACTTTATCCGCAATATTTCTGAAAAGAGAGTTCTTAGCCTCAAGGTTTTCAGAAATAGTCTCGATCACAGCATCACAGCCATCTAGTTCAGCGGTATCAAAAGTGAATTTAAATGCTGCTTTCTTAGCTTCGTATTCTTCGTCTGTCAGCTTTTTTCGTCGAAGCTGCTTGTCAAGAGTCTTCATCACAGCAGTGGTATGTTCTTCTGGGCAGGAGCGGACAAGTACTGTAAATTCAGCATTATTCAGGTTATCAAAAAGTAAGGAAAAAATGTCCTTTCCCATTTTTCCGTACCCTGCAATTCCGATTTTCATATCAGTCTCCCCTGTTCTTATATAGTTCTATATATCTACGGTAATTCGCAGGTGAAAAATCACCGCATTTATCCGAGATAAAATCTATCAGCGAATACGCCTCGGCAAGACCACGCTTTTTTTCTGTGAGAATATCTCCCCAGCCTAGTTCACAAGCCTCCTCAGAGGGAAATAGTCTGCCTGTCATAACAAGCTCATAGGCATTCTTCATACCGCAAAGCTCGATAGTCCTGGCAATTCCTCCAAGTCCGGGAAGTATGCCGAAAGTTGACTCAGGCTGACCTATCCTTGCACCTTTCTCAACTATCCTGTAGTGACAGTTCAGTGCGATCTCGCTGCCTGAGCCGATACAAAAGCCCGTAACTACGCTTACCACGGGAAACGGCAGGTCACGCAGAAATGTGAAGTGACGCTTCTGAGCGATGTGGCTTTCTGGGAGTTTCCCAGTAGAATCGTCGTATAACTCATTAGCAGTACGCTTCTTAAGCGCGTCAACATCTGCACCGACACAGAAATTTCTTCCGCTGCCGCGTATTATCATTCCTCTGACACTTTCACGATCTGCTATAACTTGTACTTTTTCCATGACAGACTCATAATCCTCGTGAAACTGAGTAGTCATAAGGTTATTTTTCGGTGCATCCATCACAACGGTGAGTATTCCGTTTTCATTATTAAGCAGGATATCACTCATCAAGCTCACCTCCTGCAATCAATGCGATAAGCCGATAAAATGACCTTGATTCAGCATCAAGAACATCATTTGTACTGCCGTTCCTTGCTGTAACGAAACAGTTTGTGATCTCCCTGATCTGAAATGCAGTCTTGTCCTTGAACAGATTTTCTGCGTATTTATCAGCATTATCAGCAGGAATCACTATGTCGAAGTACTCTGCGATATCTGCATCAGGCCTATCAGAAGCAAGTGCTGAGATATACGGGAGATCAGCAAAGAAACTGCGCACCTTTGCTTCGTCCCCTGCCTGCATACTGCCATTATCGTGGACAATTAGCAGGCATGGGTCACCTAGTTCTGCACAGATAATATCTGAGAGCATATCAACTTTGCAAATTTCTGTATATAATTCATTTATTAAGATATTCATCTGTCTCACACCCTAATATCTCGTTGACCTCATCTGGGATATTGTGGATCACTCGCTCATTATTTACGAAAACTATTATGCTTTTTATTTTACATGATAAAACGCCCGTAGCGTTGTTAATTATTTTGTGTTTGCAGATCATCATTCCGCCCTTAGCTGTGAACTCGGACTCGATACGAACCTCGTCCAGCAGTTTCAGTTCGTGGATATACCTCTGTGAACTCTCCATAACCACAGGGAATATTCCCCTGTCAAGAGTATATTCCATGAGTTTGTTTATTCTGAAAAAGTTCCAGAGTGCGGCTTCTGCGTACTGCAAGTATACAGCATTGTTAACATGACCGAAAGAGTCAAGCTCATAGCCCCTGACTATCAGGTCGTACACACATTTTCTCATTTTCTGAATGCCTCCTCCAGCGCCGCTTCAAATGCTCCGAATGAAGGGTCAGGTTCACCGTCAAAAGATCGATTCATTGTATTTATTACCGCATTTATCTGGGTGACACTCACAGACGAGACTATGTCCTCAGCAAATCTCATCGCCTCGGGAAGTGCATCCTTTTCCTCGGTAACTTTTGTGACAAGTCCGATAGAGAGTGCCTTATCGGCAGAGAGCATTTCCCCTTGGAGTATCATTTGCAAAGCCTTTTCCGTCCCTATTATCCGTGAAAGCCGCTCAATTCCTCCCATACCGGGAACTACTCCATGCATGACCTCGGTAAGTCCAAGTCGTGCTTTAGCTGATGCGATACGGAACCTGCAACTCATGGCAATTTCAAGTCCGCCGCCGAAGCAGCCACCATTAACAGCAGCCACAGTTACTATCGGCAGGCGCTCGATGGTGTTCAGCAGTTCCCTGCCCTTTTTAAGTTTTTCGGAAATATTTCTAACTTTATCCGCATCAAAAAGCGAAACATCAGCACCGTGGGAAAAATGTCTGCCCTTTCCTGTGATGACAAGCGCCTTAGTCTGCGGATTTTCCTCCAGCCATTCAAGAAGTATCTCACGCTCGATGAATTCAGGCTCGGATATAAGGTTCTTCGCGCCATTTTCAATGGTAAGTACTGCAATGCTGCCTTCGGAATGAATCTCTGATAAAACTGAATTCACCGTTTATCCTCTTACTGCTCAACGATATCGTTACCGAACTGGTATACCTTGCAGAACATATCGATAACGTCGCTCATGGTATTCATAGGTGTTTTCAGCATATATTTTCCAATGCTCTGTAACTTGATGTCCAGGTCGAACTTATCCGCTGTCATTTCGATAAGTTCGACAAGCATCAGCGAATCGCTCTCCAAATCGTCCTGAAGATTGGTATTATCATTGATCGAAGCCTTGTCAACTTCGCATTCCTCAGCATAATAATCAAATATCATGTCCTTGATCTCAGCTTTGATCTCGTTTGTAATTTCTCTCATTATGTTTACCTCCAAAACTGTGTATTAGCTGTTGGATACAGCTTTCAGCTTTCAAAGCTTTCCGCTGAAAACTGAAAGCCACACCCGGCAGCTTCTGCTCACCGAGTATTATTGCAATGTCATATTGATAAAATTTTAACACACCTGATTATAATTACAAGCGAACCAGGTTTCACCTAAGAAAATATGTCATCAAAAGTGTAGATTTTACACTTTCTTCCCACCCTTGATAGTTTACTGAGTGAACCGTTGGTGCTTATGTCGAAAAACTCTGTTGCTCCAAGCTGTTCCAGTTCTTTCAGAGCGAGATCCCAGCGCATCTGAGTATATACATTAAGCTGATTTTCACGGGCAACCTGTTCTGCTGTAGTGAGAACAGAGAAATCGAAAACAGACATCATCGGGTACTCAGGAGCATTGTATTTCAGATCATCACAGTAAGCAATGTATTCCAGCGAATATTTCTTCATTATGGAATGATGGAAAGCTGTTCCCGTATTCAGACGGAAAGCTTTCAGCGCACCCTCTTTTATGCAAAGTTCCACAGCCTTTTCAACTGCTCCTGCTTTACCGCTTATCATAGCGTGGAACGCAGAGTTGCCGCTTCCTATAACCAGATCATCCGGTGAGAACTCTTTGTTCAGCAGTTCTGAAAGGTCATCATAGGAAAATCCTACGATTATTCCTGTATCAAGTTCCTCATGAGCCTCATCCAGCGCAATCAGCATAGATCGGTGAGATTTTACAATATCCCATGCAGCTTCATGAGGTATCGCATTGAAGCAGGCGCTTGCGCTTACTATGCCGGAACTGTATCCCATTCCAATATCAGGAGTAATTCCTTTGCCGATAAAGTGCTCATAGATCACTCTGTCGCAAATAAACGGAACAAGCCACTGAGCGATCTTTGAGTCATAGCCCAGATTTTTTTCGATATCCTTGTTCAAACCCAGTCTTGCGCAGGCAATTTCGTAATAATATGAATATTTATCATTTAGTTCAGGCGGAAGCTTAGCCAGAAGTTTCTCATAGCTTGATCCAATACCGTTAAATAAAAAGACTTTTTGAAACATTTATTAGTCTCCAGTTCATTAATAATAATAATTAAATTAGCGTGGCAATTATTTAATCGAGTTAGAATGAGTATTCTTTGAATGAATTAAACGCATCATCAATTTGATGTTAATTAATCCAGAAATGAACCTAAGCGTCAGAATAGATATTGATATTTTAGTATTTATAAATTATTTGTTTGTATATTAATAATAACATTTTTTTATTTAAAAGTAAAGTAAAATATTGCGCTATTATATTCTTTTGGCAAAAAGGTCAATTCAATCGTTGGTATTATGCGTTATTTCGGCATTTTTGTACAATCGTTATTTCTTTATACTATATTGTTATGCATCAAAAATTGCTTTTCGATATCTAAACAACATGGTAACTTTTCAGATATAGAAAAAACGCCTCTCGAAAGAGACGTTTAAATAAACTATATTTAATATGGATTAATTATACATAATGGTTTAGTTCAATAAACCTCTGTGTAATTATCGTTTAAACGTTCATAAACACAAAATCTAAGTCCTAGTTCTAGACGTTCATCACAGCTCACACATTTGAATTCATTACGGCTGAACTCCGGAAAATATACATCGCCTTCATATTCATCATAAAGCTCGGTCAGATACAATTTATCCGCATATCTAAGCCCTTGACGATATATCTCTGCTCCTCCGCACAGGAATATATCCCCTTCCCTTTTATGACGGATGTACCTTTTTGCTTTTTTAAAAGCTTCATCAAGGTTCGGGACTGTCATTAGCAACTTGCCTGTATAGTCAGCACTTGCTGAAACCACAATATTGTATCTATTGGGCAGCGGTCTTCCGATACTCTCATAAGTACGTCTGCCCATTATTACCGCACCGCCTTCAGTGATATTCCTGAAATATTGTCTGTCCTCAGGTATATCCCAAGGGATACCACCCTTTGAGCCGATGACACCGTTAGCGGCTACAGCCGCGATAATGCATATCATTGCTTTTTCAGCTCGTCAAGAAGCTGAGATACTGTCTTGCCAAAGATAGGATGACGGTAGTATGGAGTTATCTCATTAGCAGGAACAAGTACGAATTCACGGTTGTGCATATCTGGATGCGGAATTATTAGATCAGGATGTGAAAGCACCTCATCATCATAGAACACTATATCAACATCAAGCGTACGCGGACCCCAGTGTATCTCTCGCCGGCGGTCAGCAGCATTTTCTAATGATTGGGTGAATTCAAGTAGCCCATGAGGGCTGAGCATTGTCTCACATATAACTGCACCATTAACAAAATCATCCTGTTCTGTATAACCGTATGGTTTTGTAATAATAAGATCCGAGCATTTCAAATTGCGTATATAATGGCTTTCACGCAGTTTTTCAAATGCTTTTTCCAGGTATCCCCTGCTGTCACCCATATTTGAACCAAGAGAGAGCAAAACTCTGTGCCAGCCCCTGTGTATCTTAACTGATACTGAGTTGAAATCCATTTCTATTGGAGCCTCGGGCTTGCGTACTTCCATATCCACTGCTCCGACAATGGGATATTCCAATAGAATAGCTTCAGCGGCTTTCTGCGCGGCAGTTTCTATCAGTTTGAACGTATTCTCCGTCATCACTTTTTCAAGCAGTTTACACACCTTACTATAATCCACGGAACGGTCAAGGTCATCATTTATTCCCGCATTTTCAGTATCCACATACAGTTCAGCATTGATATAGAAATTCTGACCATTTAGATTTTCATGCTCAAAAACTCCGTGATGTGCAAATATTCTCAGTTCCTCAATACATATCTTATCCACGCTTGTAACCTCTCATTATCGCCTGTGTCATTTTAACTGCTCTGAAATTCTCCCTGACGTCATGAACACGAACAAATGCGGCACCGCGCATAACTCCTACAACAGTTGTCGCTAAAGTTCCCTCAACACGCTGATCGCTTGGAAGATCAAGTGTAAGCCCTATAACTGATTTTCTGGATGTTCCGAGCAACACGGGATATCCCAGTTCATTTTTAAGCATATCCAGGCGATCTATAGCTTCAAGATTGTTTTCCAAAGACTTTGCAAATCCAACACCCGGGTCAAGAATTATGGAATCATCGGTGATTCCTGCTTTCTTAGCGATATCAACAGATCCACGCATATCGCTTATAAGATCATCCATAAAGCTGTCATAGTCCATATCATTCCTGTTGTGCATAAGACAGCACGGAAGACCAGTTTTTGCTATAAGATCCGCCATTTCGCCATTGTCGTATTTAAGCCCGTAAATATCATTTATAAGATCTGCTCCGGCTTCAGCGGCAGCAGATGCGACTTTATATTTATATGTATCGATCGAGACAGGAACATCAAATCGCGACTTTAATGCTTCGATCACTGGTACGATCCTGCTTATCTCTTCCTCATCGCTGATACGCACAAATCCCGGTCTTGTGGATTCTCCGCCAACGTCAATAATATCAGCACCCTCTGATATCATTGCCTCTGCATGAGAAAGGGCACTGTCTATGTTATTGAATTTACCTCCGTCCGAGAACGAATCAGGTGTCACATTTAGAATGCCCATAATATAGCATTCGTTTGCCGTATCAAATTCTCTGCTGCCAATTTTCATTATTATACCTCTATTTCTAAATTCATTTTTTCTTTCTTCCATTTGCACTGCGCCCTTGCTTCACATTCAAAGCAATTCCGTGACAACTTATCAGCCTTATAGAATATAGCTTCAGGTGTGTCGAGATCCAATTCGTTTTTACGGTGTGCTGCAATGAGACTGATGATCTTCTCGCGCATTTTCCGCGGACATTCTATACTATCAAGTATCTCCTCAGCTGTCACCTGACTTGCAACATCATGGTCGATGCCCTCGGTATACTCCTGCACTCTGCCGATATCGTGAAGAAGTGCGGCCGAATAGATGATATCAGTGGAGAGCTCAATTTTTTTCTGTCCGCAAAGTATCATCGCTATCCGTGCAACATTGAGAAAATGCTCCATATTATGACGACAGAAGATCCTGTCTTTTTCAAGCTCATACAGCTTGTGAAGCTGATCCTGATAATATTCATTTTTAAGTATGCGGTTGGCATATTCAAGTTTCATTTTATTGACCAGTCCCATAAATAGATTTATACCTTATCAGTATAACATATAATCCAAAAAATAGCAATGTTGATTTTCAGAAAAGGACTAAAAAGAATCTCTTGAATTTATAGATTTTGCATAAATAAGCATTATAAGATGTTGATAGTGTTTTCCGAGTTACACCGCACTTTAACATACTGTGAAAATACTAGCGGTGCATACTCCCGTGCTTGTATTACCTTTTTTGTATATAGATACATAAGCTTAAAAAAACAACCGCAGAATAAACTCTACTCAGATAGTTCATCCTGCGGTCTGTAACATATTTAGTATTTTAGAACTCGTATTTACACGATCAAGGGATGAGGCATCCGCTCAGCTCACCGTGTTTTTCGTAGCTTGCAATACGTACTGCCTTATTTTTATCATCAACGAATACAACTTTCGGTGCAAAGTTTTTTAACTCCTCGGGGGTCATATCGGCGTATGACATGATGATAACAGGGTCGCCTGCCTGACCTGCCCTTGCAGCTGCACCGTTAAGACATATCATACCGCTGCCGCGTTCACCTGCAATGACATATGTTTCAATGCGGCTTCCGCTGTTTACATTAACGATATGTACGTGTTCATATTCATAAAGACCTGCCGCATCTATCAGATCCTCGTCAATGGTGACACTTCCAACATAGTTGAGTTCAGCCTGAGTGATAACAGCGCGGTGTATCTTGCTTTTTAGTATAGATAGTTTCATTATGCCCTCCTTAAATATCTTCGGTAAAGAAGTTATCTATAAGGCGGGTGCTGCCGATAAATACCGCTATGGCACAAAGCGCGGGACGGTCAATGACAGGTATCTGCTGCATAGTTGCAAGATCAACTATCTTAACATAGTCGATCTTTGCAAGTGGTTCAGCGTTGATATGCTCTTTCATCGCATCGGTTATCTTACTGCATTCGGTCTCACCGTTTCTGACCATATCCATGCCAATATTTATCGCCTGAGAAAGAACCAGCGCAGCTTTTCTTTCCTTATCATTGAGATAGGTGTTGCGAGAACTTTTTGCCAGACCATCTTCCTCTCGCACTATGGGGCAGCCGATTATCTCAATATCCATATTCAGGTCATCGACCATATGCTTTATAACTGCCAGCTGCTGAGCATCCTTTTTCCCAAAATATGCTTTATCGGGCTGAACTATATTGAAAAGCTTTGATACTACGGTGCATACTCCCCTGAAATGTACAGGTCGGCTGAGTCCACAGAGTTCCTTTGTCAGCACATCCATATCCACAAAGGAAGAAAATCCTTCATGATACATCTCACTTGGTTCGGGGTTGAATATTATATCACCGCCGTGTTCTTCAACCAGCGCCGCATCGCGTTCAATATCGCGGGGATAACTTTCAAGATCTTCGGTCGGTCCGAACTGCATAGGATTGACAAAATCGGATACTACTGTCCTGTCATTATCGCGGTGAGAAGCATCTATAAGGCTTGCATGACCCTCATGGAGATATCCCATAGTAGGTACAAGTCCAACACTCAGTCCCTGTGACTTCCATTCCTTTACCTGTCTGCGTACTTCATCTATTGTCTTGACTATCTTCATATCACTCATACTCCTTTACTATTTCATTTATCACATCTTCATCTATCGAATAAGTATGTTCCTCTGAGGGGAATGTACCATTCTTTACCTCGGTGATATAGTCCGTTATGCCTTTGCGCATAAGCTCGCCTATATCAGCAAAGCGTTTTGCAAATTTCGGAGTATGACCGACAGTCAGTCCCAGCATATCCTGATATACAAGAACCTGACCGTCACAGCCGTTGCCCGCACCGATACCGATAGTCGGGATAAACAGCTTTTTGGTTATTATCTCAGCCAGCTTTGCGGGGATACCTTCAAGCGTTACCGCACAAGCACCCGCCTCTTGTATCATCAGTGCATCATCAATGAGCTTCTTTGCTTTATCTGCACTTTTGCCCTGCACCTTGAATCCACCGAAAACATTGACAGACTGCGGTGTTAGTCCCAGATGAGCAACAACGGGTATAGAAGCATTTACGATAGCTCTTATCTGCTCGCAGACCTCAGCACCGCCTTCGAGCTTTACAGCATTAGCGCCACCTTCCTTGATAAGTCTGCCCGCATTGAGGACAGCCTCCCTGACGCTTGCCTGATATGACATAAATGGCATATCAGCAACAATAAATGCATTATTTGCTCCTCTTGCCACGGCTCGGGTATGGTGTATCATATCCTCCATAGTAACAGGTAGAGTATTCTCATAACCAAGCATCACCATGCCGAGTGAATCTCCGACCAGTATGGAGTTTACACCGCACTCATCCATTATACGTGCAGTAGTGTAGTCATAAGCAGTAAGCATCGTGATCTTTTCTCCCGATTGCTTCTGCTTAAGTAGGGTTGAAACTGTGTTTTTCATAAGCATATATCTCCTTATAATTATGTTACCTTTCCGCATACACAGATAAGATACATCAACAGGAAAAAGCCTGCATCTAATATTATAACACATGGAACTTTCGATTTCAAGTGGATAATTATGCCGAAAAAACATATACCATACACCTGAAACCTTTAGAGCATCACTTTATTTATAAAAATTCAATTGACTTGATGCAAAAAATATGTTACTATATTTTGTATGCAGTATATATTTTTACGGAGTGTAACTTATGAAAAATAAATCGAAAAGCAATAATAAAAATACAGCAGGTATTCTGAAAAGCAAACTATATCTGTACCTTACAGAATTTTTTGCGGGTATGTCAGTCATGGCTGTAGAACTTGGTGCCAGCAGACTGCTGGCGCCTTATTTCAGTTCTTCACAGATAGTATGGACTATCATAATCGGTACTATCATGATAGCTATGGCACTGGGTAACTATTTTGGCGGAAAAAGCGCCGATAAAGACCCTGATCCCGACAAACTATATAAAAGGATACTTTTTTCAGCCGTATGGATAGCTGCCATACCATTTATAGGCAAGATGGTAATACTTGGAATTTCAGCTTTGCTTGTTGTTACGGTAAGCACCAATTTTCTGATATGGGCGGCTTTTCTGGCGTGTATGGTGATATTTGTATTCCCGCTGTTCCTGCTTGGAACAGTAACTCCGTCATTGGTAAAATATACCACTGACAGTCTTGAAGATAACGGCAGGACTGTCGGCACACTGGGCGCATTCAACACAGTGGGCAGTATCATCGGTACTTTTGCACCGACTTTTGTCACAATACCCACAGTCGGCACAGCTGTGACATTCCTGATTTTTTCAGGCATACTTCTTTTGCTTGGCCTGGTCTATTTCTTTTCCTGCAAACGCGGATATATCCGTATGGCGGTCTGCACAGTGCTTTTCATAGTTTTTTGCGTTACAGGAACAGTTCTCGGTTTTGCTTTCTGGGAAAGATCACTTACTTACGAGGGCGAATCCGTTTACAACTATCTTCAGGTGAAAGAAGATGACAAACAGGCAGCTTTATCCACTAACGTGCTTTTCGGCATACAGTCCATATACATGAAAGACGGCGGACTTACAGGACTTTACTACGATACGGCAATGGCGGCTCCCCTTATGAGCGATGGTGATGATATCAGCAAAAAAAATATGCTTATCCTTGGCATGGGCACAGGAACATATGCCAAACAGTGCAGAGCATATTTCCCTGGTATCGAAGTTGAGGGCGTAGAGATAGATGATAAAATAACAGATCTCGCACATAAATATTTCGACCTAGATGAAGATATTAAAGTGACGACCTACGACGGAAGAGCTTTTCTCAATTCACTGAAAGGTGCAAACAGAAAAGCCCCTGGTTCAGCTGTTAAATACAATGTTATCATGGTAGATGCTTATCAGGATATCACCATACCTTTCCAGATGTCTACGGTAGAGTTTTTTACATTGGTGAAAAACAGCCTTGCACCCGGGGGAGTAATGGTTGTAAATATGAATATGCATTCTGACAAAAAAGGCAGTATAAACGAGTACCTATGCGATACAATCGCTTCGGTTTTCGGAAATGTGTACACAGTAAAGGTGGATAATACCACTAACCGTGAGCTTTTTGCATCTGACCTTACAGGTATGCCTGACAGACTTTATTCTGCTTCTCAAAAGCTTGTTGACCCGGAACTTAAAGAACTAATGGAAGATATTTACATGGATATGGAAAGATATGAGGGCGGAGAAAATATCCTTACGGATGACAAAGCTCCCGTTGAACTTCTGGGTATGCAGGTCATAGATGATCTCATTTCAGAAGAACTTACTTACTATAAAAAGCGATTCAAGGAAGACGGGATCGCGGGCCTTATCAATTGAGAATTTTAAGTATATTTTAGTTCAGTATAGTACACTATGATCATAGATATAAAATAATAAGGACTGATAAGAATGGATATTGACAGCATATATATCGTGATACCTGCCTATGAACCCGATGAAAAGCTGATAGCGCTTATTGATGAACTATCATCAAAAAACACATATAAGCTGATAGTTGTCGACGACGGCAGCAGCTCCGATAAAAAGGATATATTTGACAATATAAAAGATAAAGCTTGCCTCCTGACACATGAAGTTAATCGCGGAAAAGGTGCTGCGCTGAGAACAGCTTTCACTTATATCAAAAACACCTGCGAAGGTAATTACTCTGTCATAACCGCCGATGCTGACGGTCAGCACAAGCCTGCGGATATCATGAGAATAGCAGATGCACTGAAAGAACATCCCGATAAACTTGTGATGGGATGCAGACGTTTCAAGGGTGATATCCCTCTGCGAAGCCGTTTCGGAAATAATATGACAAAAGCCGTATTCAAATTCGCCGCAGGTGTAGGTGTCAGTGATACTCAGACAGGTCTGCGTGGATTTTCAGACAGGCTGACAGATTTTATGCTTGGACTTTCGGGTGACAGATACGAGTATGAAATGAATATGCTTCTTGAAGCTGCAAGGGACGGTATCGGCTTTTATGAAGTCCCCATAGAGACTGTCTACCTTGATGAAAACAAGAGCTCACATTTCAATCCGATAAAAGATTCATTCAGAATTTATAAAGATATTCTCAAATTCTCATGCTCTTCCCTGCTTAGTTTCTGCGTTGATTATGTTCTATATTCGGTGATATTCGCATTAAGCGGGAGCATAAAGCTTTCAAACGTGATTGCAAGAGTGTTCAGCTCGATATTCAATTTTCTGCTGAACAAAAAGGTGGTTTTCAAAAACAAGGAAAAGATCTATAAAACGGCGCTGAAATATTTTGCACTTGCAGCTGTGATACTTGCTGTTAACACTTTCCTTCTGGATCTTATCGTAAAGTACGTTATCAAAAACGAATACATTGCAAAAATAATAGTTGAAGTTCTGCTGTTCTTATTCAGCTGGACAGCACAGCGCAGTTTTGTATTTAAAAAGAAAGGTCTGACTACTGATGAGCAAAAATAAAAGAATGCCTGTCTGGGGAATGATACTGACAGATACGCTGCTTGTTTGCGCGGCTGTGGGAACTTTCATGCTTTTTGATTATGTTATGCCCCACAGTGCAAACACCAAAGGCACAGTAGTTGCTGAAGTTGACAGCGCCAACAAGACAAGCTTTGCACTGCCAAAATCAGGCAAAAATAGTGACGAACAGGAAGAACACACTGTCGATGGCGATAGCAAAGATGATAACAATGATCTTTCACAGGATAACAGTTCCAATACCGAAAGTGTTTCCGAAGAAAGCAGCAGTCCCGAAAAAAAGAAAAAGGAACATCATGAACATACAAAGGAAAACTGGTACGATAACACCGATACCGATGAATATACCGCCGACAATAATCTGATAGAATCCGTTCTTAATGCTGATGTGCAAGCGGAAAGAGTTGTGACCTATGAGGGCGATGACGCAGTAATCTATATCGACAAAAAGTGGTTCGGCGACGGCGATGATAAGATAACTTATTATTCGGCTGATATATATGTAACCAGCGTTGACGTACTGAAAACAGGTCTTGCAAAGGACACATACGGTAAGAATATCAAGGACAGCATTTTCAATATGGCATCTGAGAACAATGCGGTGTTCGCAGTTAACGGCGATTTCTACGGCAACTCTGAGGAAGGTATCGTTGTCCGCAACGGAATAAAATACCGTGACAACCTTAACGATGTTGACATCTGTGTTCTGTTCACAAACGGCGAGATGAAGACTTACACCTATGAAGAATTCGATACCGAGGCTGTACTGGCACAAGGCGTATGGCAGGCGTGGTGCTTCGGACCAATGCTTCTTGACGGCAAGGACGGTGTGCTTGAAAGCTTCAACACCACCACCTATCTCAATAGTGCAAATCCACGTTCAGCCATAGGCTATATCGAGCCGGGACACTACAAGATAGTCACAGTTGACGGAAGAGACCCCGGATATTCCAAGGGCGTTACCCTCAGCGAACTTGCGGCTATAATGTCTGACGAGGGCTGTACCACCGCATATAATCTTGATGGTGGCTGTTCGGCTATGATGGTATATGAGGGCGAACTTGTGAATATTCCCGACAGAGGACGCGAGATAAGCGATATAATCTATATCGGAAAATAAAGGAGTTCACGGCAATGGAGATCAATGAAATATGTCAAGCATTACCTATAATCAAAACTCAAAAAGTCGAGTGGTCTGACAATAGAAACGGTAACTTATCTCATCCTAAATACAGCGATGAAGTTTTGAATTGGATAAATCAATTCGGTACATTAAATATAGCAGATAAAGACTATATTGATAATATCGAGCAGATAAAACAGAAAAACGTATCAGAACTAACTAGAGATGAAACGCTGACACGATTGACTGCTATCATCAGGGGTGAACGTTTCTGTGAAGGAATACTTGCTAAAGCAATCGAAAGCGGTAAACTCGAAGAACTATGTGTGCATCTTCACAAAATAACAAGCGCCGAGCCATTCAAAACGAGAATTCTGCTTTCCGATCTACTGAAGAATAACGGTATAAAACCCGAAGATGTTGTAATGATACGTCATGTATTGAGCCGCGAGCACTGCAAACAGTGCTATCAAAATGGCTTCATAAAAGAATACACTCAGATTCAGGGCAAAAACAAAACAATGCTAAAAAACTCCAAATATTGGATGGTGTTCATTGGTACAACAGGAACGAATGCAAAACTATATTGCGTGTATAAATTTAAGGGATTTTCACCAGTTTCTGAACATAAAATGCCAACCGGTTTTCCTTGTCCTGAAATGTATTCTGAGGACGCTAATTTGTATGAACTCGAAGAAACAGATCTTTTTTCCGATTTAAAAGATGGACTTATTATTGATTGGGGAACATCAACTCAATCATGGTATCAATCAGCAACAAAAAATAAACCTATAGTCTCAATCCATAACAACAATAAGATTCCGTTTAAGGGATATGAAAACGCTATTTATTCGTTTGATGAATTGCAAGAAATCGTAAATGATATGGGAATGGGCGCTTATGAGGAGCATTACAATGCGCTATCAAAGGTTAAAGGTGTATATCTAATAGTCGATACAACAGACGGCAAACAATATGTTGGTTCTGCTTATGGCGATAATGGAATTTTAGGGCGCTGGGCAATATATGCTAACTCACATCATGGCGGAAATAAAAAAATGATTGAGCTACTAAAAAAGCATCCCGAAAGATACAAGAGCTTCAGATTTACGATTTTAAAGATTTTCTCAGACGGAGCTAAAGATATAGAAGTCATTGATTCTGAAAAGTTGTACAAACAAAAACTCGGAACTATAGAACATGGTTTAAATGATAACTAAATACAATGTAATTTGGTGATTTAAAATGAAAAAACGTTTAGTCAGGATACTCCCCCACGCAACTATCGTCATGGTGGGAATGTTTATGTTTTTCTGGGTGCTGGATATAATGAACCCGACAATGAATCTCATCAACCGCAAGGCTTCAAACAAGCTGATGATAATAATGCTTGTGCTGTCGCTTATCACGGCGATTATGAATATCTACTTTGAGCGGAAATACGATGCCCTTAAAAACAAGGAAGACAAATGATAAAAACTCGGTACAGCTGGTTTGTACCGAGTTTTTTTGTTACTTTTGTTTAATTATAGCACAGCTGAGTGGTGCCAGACGAAGATTCAGCGAATAGTTACTGGCTCTCATATCGCCATTGAGACAGTTTGTACCTGCATATATGTCTTTATCGGAATTGAGTATCTCGGCATAGTCGCCATTTTGCTCAACTCTCAGGATGTAATTCTGCATAAGTCCTGAAAAATTGAACACGAAGTATATACCCTTTCCGTAATTATCGCGCCTGATAAAAGCGTAGATTGACTGATTGCTGTTATTGGCATCGCACCAGCGGAAATGACCCGCATTGTAGTCATTCTCATAGAGTGCTTGTTCGTTGAGATAAATATGGTGTAGTTCTTTTATGTAGTGGTGAACTGAATCATGTGCAGGATAAGTCAGCAGATTCCAGCCAAGTTCTTTCTCGGGACGCCATTCCATATACTCAGCAATCTCGTTGCCCATGAAATTCAATTTTTTTCCGGGGTGCCCGAATTGAAAAGTATACAAACACTTTATCGTGGCTATCTTTTCTTCATGACTTCCGAAACATTTGTCCAGCATAGTTTTCTTGCCGTGAACAACTTCATCGTGAGAATAAGGAAGAATAAAAAGATCGTTATAGAAATAGCTCATGGAGAATGTCATTTTTGAGTGATGAGCACGGCGCTCATAAGGCGGAGTTTTGATGTAGTTAATGGTATCGTGCATGAATCCGAGATCCCATTTATAATCAAAACCAAGTCCCCCGAATTCAACGGGAGCAGTAACTTTAGTCTGATCTGTAGAATCCTCGGCAAAAAGCATCACATCGGGGTGACGTTTCTGTATAGCATAGTTGGTATTTTTAAGGAACCATATGCCTGTATCGTTGAGAGGTTCATCGCGCCTGCCGTGCTTGAAAATAAGATTTGCCACCGCATCATACCGCAGACCGTCAACATGGTATTTTTCTATCCAGAAATTGATGGACGACTTTACAAAACTGAGGACATGAGGTTTGCTGTAATCAAAAAGTGCTGTTCCCCATTCGGAGAACCTTTCCTCTTCCCTGTCGGACTCAAAAAGAAATCCGCCGTCATAAATATGAAGTGCAAAAAAATCCGTTACAAAATGCACTGGTACAAAATCAAGTATAACGCCGATATCCGCCTGATGGCAGGCATCAATAAAGCGCATTAGTCCCGCAGGGTCACCGTATCGCGAAGTGGCAGAATAATAACCTGTGACCTGATAGCCCCATGAACCGTCATAGGGGTGCTCAGTAAGGGGCATTATCTCGATGTGTGTATAGCCCATATCCTTTACATATGGTATAAGGATATCAGCCATTTCATCATAGGTATAAAAACGGTCATCGTTCTCGCTGTCGAATTTTGTGCGCCATGAGCCGAAATGTATCTCGTAGATATTCATAGGCTTATCATAGCATTTATCACGCTTTGTCATCCATTCGCTGTCATGCCAGTCATGGCAGTTCAAATCATATATGATAGAAGCGTTCTTCGGTCTGACTTCGCTGTAAAAAGCAAAGGGGTCAGAACGGTAATGCTTCTGAAGTGCCTGGGTGGTTATTATGAACTGATAGATATCTCCATTTTCAGCAGGGCGGACAGTTTCCCACACACCACTGTCAAGACGGTTCATTTCGTATTCACCGCCGTTGAGCATCAGTGTGACATTCCGCGCATTAGGGGCATATGTCGCAAAACGCACTCCCCTATCGACAAAATGCGCACCAAAATATTCATAAGCTGTAAGGCTATGACCTTCTAAAAAATCATTGATGATCATTAATAATGCACATCCTTAAAAATAATTTACCAAAATTACTTGAATTTTTTTGGATTTGTGATATAATTATATTGTTGAATTATAGTAAACGACAATAAGATTTTAACTTAGACTTACCGCTACAACAAGATATATTCTCTGCGGTCGGGATAAATGTGGATATTTATGTTGTTATATGCCACGAAAGGATACAGCAGATGTCAACATCAACTATAACCAAATCAGCGCTGTGCAGCGCACTGAAAGAACTTTGCACACAAAAGGATTACGAGAAGATCTCCATATCCGAGATAACAGGTTTTTGCGGAATGAACAGACAGTCCTTCTATTATCATTTTCAGGATAAGGAAGAGCTTTTGTCATATATCTACTACAATGAGCTTTTCAAGAACATCACCAGAGGTGTAAACTACGATAACTGGTATGAACGTCTGGAGGGATTTCTTGAAAATATGCAGAAGGATAAAAAATTCTATTCCAATACTCTGCGCAGCAATGAAAAGACTTTTGAAAAATATCTTTATCAGAGTATGCACCGTTTATTCCTGAGATTCTTTTATCATGCGGTAGCAAACACCCGCAAGCGCAGCGATAAGGCGAAATTCTTTGCAGATTTCTATTCCCATGGATTCTGCGGAATGATAATCGACTGGGCAGCTCAGGGAATGAAGATATCTCCACACACAGTCATGCTCCAGATGAAAGAACTGGCATTTGAGAATGTCAGCATCGGTAAAGGATTTATCGAAAATCTGTGATAGCACAGGCACGGCAGAAGTTTCCTGCCGTGCTTTTTATGTTATCTTGCATTGACATATGCCACAAACCTGCCAAATGCCGCAGCGCCTTTTTCATCACGCTTATAGACGCCTGCATGTTCAAGAACTTTCGCAAAGATTTTGCCAATTTCATCTTTGAGTATGCTATCTACATTTTCTGCATTGAAAGTGTACTTTTTGCATAATTCATCAGCCCAATCGGCGTGCTTGGAAAGAACTTCATCGGAACGAATATCAGCACCATTTACTAACGCTTCCGCGAGCTTTTCCATCTCTGATTTAAGACGTGAGGGCAGAACCGCAAGTCCCATTACTTCAATAAGACCAATATTCTCTTTCTTGATATGGTGAAGTTCAGCATGAGGGTGATAAACACCCAGCGGGTGTTCTTTAGTGGTGATGTTATTTCTGAGAACTAAGTCCATCTCATATCTGCCATTGCGCATACGAGCGATAGGGGTTATCGTGTTGTGTGGTTCTCCGTCCGTTTCGGCGAATAAGAAAGCGCCTTCGTCAGTGTAGCCGCGCCAGAGATTGAGTATCTTGTCCGCAAGTTCAACAAGGGCTTCCCTATCACTGCTGTTGAGCCTTATTACTGACATCGGCCATTTGACGATACCCGCATCAACGTTTTCATATCCTTTGAATATGACCTTACGCTCAACTTCTGCCTTAGCCATTGGGAACTCGTAATGTCCGCCCTGAAAATGTTCATGTGAAAGGATAGAGCCCCCGACGATAGGAAGGTCAGCATTGGAACCAACGAAGTAGTGCGGGAACTGCTCAACAAAGTCAAACAGCTTATTGAACGCAGACTTGTTAATGACCATTGGTGTGTGAGTCTTATTAAAAAGTATGCAATGCTCATTATAGTAAACATATGGCGAATACTGCAAGCCCCATTCGGAGCCGTCTATGGTCACACCGATAACACGGTGGTTCTGCCTTGCAGGTGAATTTATCCTTCCTGCATAGCCTACATTCTCATAGCAAAGCAAACACTTAGGATAGCCAGACTGCTTTGCCAGCTTTGCCGCCGCAATAGCTTTAGGGTCTTTTTCGGGCTTTGAAAGATTGATAGTTATATCCAGCTCGCCGTACTCGGTAGATGTCTTCCATTTAACATCTCTGCTGATCCGATATCTTCTGATATAATCCGTATCCTGGGAGAATTTATAAAACCAGTCTGTTGCTGTCTGCGGGGATATTGCTTTCTTCTCAGCGAAAATTCTCTCGACCTCAGATGGACGCGGTGTGATAAGACCCATAAGCTTGGTATCAAAAAGGTCACGGTGAACAACTGTATCTTCGCACAGACCATTTTCGCAGGCGTATTCAAGCAGTTCAGCAAGGGTGTTTTCGAGGTCGATATCCTTGTATTCTTCCTTCGGCTCATCGTATTCATCTAGCGATAATGCTTCAAGCAGACGGTTAGTTGCCCAGATCTTATCACTAGGCTCTAAAAGCCCATTTTCAAGACCATAAGTTACAAGCTTTTTGATGCTGTCGTTTATCATAATATCACTCCTGTCCTATATCATTCCGTGTTTATGTTATACTTATATTAAAATTATTATATTATAAAACTTGCCTAAAGTCAATAAAAAAATGTGAAATAACATAAATTAATGGAAGTTTTAAAGTCAGATATTAAAAAAGTGTTAAATAAACCCGTCAAGCCTTGACAATGAGGGATAAATATAATATAATTAATTTGTGATATGAATAATGGCGTTGAGAGGAAAAAATACGCTTTGCGGAACTTTCAGAGAGCTGTCGTTTGGTGAGAGACAGCAGTTCAATAGCGCGATAACTCGTCCTTGAGCCGGTATGGTGAACATTCAGTAGCTGTGCCCGGGATTCTCCCGTTACAGAGAGGCGCATTAATTGATGCGGCAGAGGTGTACAGTGTGAGCTGTGCATGAATCGGAGTGGTAACACGAGTAATTATGCTCGTCTCTTGTTTTAAAGGGACGGGCTTATTTTATTTTCAAGATACGCATCAAAATATGGATCATATATAGGAGGAATCACAGATGAAAAACGCAGAAAAGTATGCAAGAGGATATTATATGCCTCCCGTAAAATGTATGAAATGGGCTGAAAAAGATTATATCGATCATGCCCCCGCATGGTGCTCGGTCGACCTTAGAGACGGCAATCAGGCGCTTATAATCCCCATGAGCCTTGAAGAAAAGCTGGAATTCTTTAAGAAGCTGGTAGATATCGGCTTTAAGGAGATAGAGATAGGCTTCCCTGCCGCATCCGAGACAGAATATGAATTCTGCCGCACACTTATTGAGAAAAATATGATACCCGACGATGTTACCATACAGGTACTTACTCAGTCGAGAGAACATATAATCAAGAAAACATTTGAAGCTATCGACGGTGCAAAGCACGCAGTCGTTCATCTTTACAATTCCACCTCTGTTGCACAGAGAGAGCAGGTTTTCCGCAAGTCAAAGGAAGAGATCATCAAGATCGCTACCACAGGTGCAGAGCTCTGTAAGGAGTACAAGAAACACGCTAAGGGTCATATAACATTTGAGTACTCACCTGAAAGCTTCACAGGCACAGAGCCCGAGTTCGCCGCTGAGATATGCAATGCTGTTATCGATATATGGGAGCCCGATGCTGATAACAAGGTCATCATCAACCTTCCTGTTACAGTTGAGATGTCACTGCCCCATGTATACGCTCAGCAGGTAGAATATATGTGTGAGACGCTCCACAACAGAGAGAACCTGATAATCTCACTCCACCCCCACAACGACAGAGGTACAGGCATCGCTGACACCGAACTTGGTCTGCTTGCAGGCGGTGACAGAGTTGAGGGTACCTGCTTCGGCAACGGCGAAAGGACAGGTAACGTTGATATCGTTACTCTCGCACTGAATATGTACACACACGGTGTTGAGCCGAACCTTGATTTTACCGATCTCCCCTCACTCATCGAGCTTTATGAGAGAGTAACAAGAATGAAAGTTTATGACAGACAGCCTTACTCAGGTTCTCTGGTATACGCTGCATTCTCAGGCTCACATCAGGACGCTATTGCAAAGGGCATGAAGTGGCGTGAAGAAAAGGACGACAAGCACTGGACTTGTCCTTATCTCCCCATCGATCCCCACGATGTCGGCAGAGAGTACGAGGGCGATGTTATCCGTATCAACTCACAGTCAGGCAAGGGCGGTATAGGTTATATACTTGAGCAGCAGTACGGCTACGACCTCCCCAAGGCTATGAGAGAGGACTTCGGCTACAAGGTAAAGGATATCTCAGACAAGGCTCACAAGGAGCTCAGCAGAAGCGAAGTTCACCAGATCTTCAAGGATACATACCTCAACATAAATACCCCGATAGATATTCACGAAGCACATTATACTCAGAAGGCTGACGACCTCATCGGTGCTTCTATCAAGGCTGTTATCAATGGCAAGACAGTTGAGTGCAGCGCTGACGGCAACGGCAGACTTGACGCTGTGGCTAACGCACTGACCGCTGAGATCGGCATGGAGATAAATGTCGATACCTATACCGAGCACGCACTGGAAAGAAAAACTACCTCTGAGGCATGCTCATATGTGGGAATCAACGTTAACGGTAAGATATTCTGGGGTGTCGGCAGACATTCGGATATCATCGTATCTTCTGTAAAAGCACTTGTATCTGCTATCAACAACGCGATGAATAAGTAATTTATCCATAAATAATCAGCTCCTGCGTAAATAAATGCGCAGGAGTTTTTTATATTACCGAAATATATCTGTAAGAAAAAAAAGAGCGGTCAAAGGACCGCTCTGATCTTCTATTCAATTAGTCCATCTTAGCGCCGCAGCCTGTGCAGAAAGCGTTACCGGCGGGAACCTTAGCACCACACTGTGTGCAGAATCTTTCAGCGCCTGCATTTGCAGCAGGAGCAGCTGTAGGCTGAGGAATAGCCTGAGCAGGCTGGTTGAACTGAGGCTGTGCAAAAGTGTTCTGTGCAGGAGCACCAGCGGGCTTCAGAGACTTTAATGCACCGGGATTCTCATTTAATGCATTCAGCAGCTCAAGAACCTTGCAGCCGATGTAGATAACAGCTACTATCCAGAACAGAACTTGTAAGAAAGTGATGAAACCTGTACCCTCTTCCTTAGGTGCAACTCCCTTGCCTTCAATGGATGCTACAATACTGAAGATATTAGATGCAGTAATAGCATTCTTACTTGCTTTTAAAGCCTGAAAACCACAGTTACCAGCAATTGTAGCGAACAGTGCAAACAGTACGTTTACAGCAGGTCCTACTATCTTATACAGTCCGTTCATAAATCCTTTAATTGAGTTCATTGTCTTTACCTCCAAAGATAAATAATTCTGTAATATTATTATACTAATTTTTAGAATGTTTGTCAATACTAAAATCAGTTATTTTTAAAAAATCTGCTTTTATTCGTCATATGTCATAAGATAAATGACAATTAACTCCCTTGTACTGCCTTCTTCAACAATTATACTGCTAAAAATATGTGTATTATTTAGCAGTATATACATTCAAAGAAGAATCATATCTATCGTGACAGGCAGCCATTCTACCGGTTCACCTCTGCCGTCTTCGATTATTTTATCTGCCATCTTTTCTGCTTCAGCGTAACTGACATCGGCTAGACCGTTTTCGGTGAAACATAGGTCTGCGAACAGCTCCTGCAAACTGTTGCAAAGGAAAGAGTGAAATCCACCCATATCCCACCCAATAACGTCACAACCTAATTTTTCGTAGGCGACATCATAATCCTCATATTCGGGAAGAGGGATATCCTCTGCAAACAAGTTTTTGTATGACTTGTCTGCCCTGACACGAACGAAAGCATATCTGCCGTTTGAGAAATACTTTTCATAGAAATATTTAGCATCGCTGAAATACAAGAATCTGCCGTCCATGAAGAGTTTATTATCATTGAACAGTTTGTTGACTTCCTCACTGTAAGTAAGATATGAATCGCGGTCAATTCCAAGCTTTGCGAGGTATTCGGGCATGTCACCTTCCCTTTCCCAGCCGTGAGTTTTTGTAACAGCTGGTTCATGGTCGCAAAGACAATCGCTGACAGAGATGAAATGATTTCCGCCAAAGCCGAGGTAATCGGGGCATTTGCTGTATTTACATATATAATAACCTACTGTGAAAAATCCCATAATTTTCCTCCTGTTGAAGAGATCAATCTGATTAAGACAAAGTATAGCATACAACGTCAGAATCGTCAACTATCTGAATAAAAGAAAACAGCTGCACAGAACGTCCCTGCACAGCCGTAACTATAAATAAACTTCTTTTTACTGCCAACGTAAAGCGTCAGATTTTACATACTGTCTTCTTTGCTGATACCAAAGATCATTTTCAGCAGTCCCGAAATCAGGCGGGGGCTTTTAACAATTACGACTTTCATAAGTATTACCTCCCTGTTGTGTGGTAATACATACTATTCATAAAACGGAATATTGGTTACAATCTGGATTGTATCACAAGCAGTCTGCCTTCTGAAAAGGATATTTTAGCTTCAGGCGGAATGATCTCATTTGAAACACCAAGTGTTACCGAATCGGTAAGAGTGCAGTTATCGACAGAATATTTTGCACCGCTTATTGTAAGACCACTGACTTCACGCGAATAGGCAAACAGCGAAAGCGAGAATCCCTCTTTATACGCAACTGAAAACTCACAAGGCATATACAGTGATATGATGTCATTATCGCCTATGATAGTTCCCTTAGCGCCTTTTTCAGCAATAAGCGCAAGACAGGCAATATTGCCGATCATATGGTCTATCCTGCCGCCGCAGGCTCCGTAGATGACTATATTTTCAGCACCCATCTCCAATGCCTTATTTACAGCTAGCATCAGATCTGTATCATCCTTTTCAGGCGGAAAGCACAATACCTTGTCACCTGTTGGAGTGTAGTTCAGGGAATCAAAATCACCCAGTACAATATCCGCTTTTAACCCAAGAGATTCCGCCAAGGCAAATCCCTTGTCAGCACATATAACATAGGCTTTTTCAATAATAGAACGGTCAATAGTTTCGGGTCTGACAGGGTCGCCGCCAGCAAAGATAACACAGGTGTCAATCATTTTTATACTCCCATTCTTTTAGCTGCTTGGCGTCCTCATACATTTGCAGATAGCTATCGAACCTCGAATGCGGTATCTTACCAGCCTTAACAGCCTCAATAACTGCACAGCCCTTTTCCTTAGTATGGCTGCAATCAGGGAAGCGGCATTTATCTGTATATTCTGCAAATTCGATAAAGCAATCTGCCAGCTTATCCTTAAAGATGATGTCGTACCTGTTAGTATCAAAGGAAGAAAAACCAGGGGTATCTGCGATATATCCGCCACCCTCAAGCTTATACAGCTGAACATGGCGTGTAGTATGTCTGCCCCTTCCAAGTTTTTTGCTTATCTCACCTGTGGCAAGACCAAGCTCGGGATACATATTGTTTAACAGAGAGGACTTTCCCACACCGGTATTACCTGTAAAGGCTGAAAGCTTGCCCTGCAATGCAGCTCTGACTTCGGCACTTCCCTCGCCGGTTACATTATCACATTCAAAAACATCAATTCCCACGCTGCGGTATACAGCTGCAAGTTCATCACCCGAACGCTTATCCACTTTGGTGAATACCACAATAGGCTTTATCTTTTTGAATTCTGCGATCGCAATGAATTTATCCAGCAGAAGCGTATTAGGTTTAGGCTCGACAGTAGACGATATAAAAACCAGAAGATCGAGATTAGCCAGAGGCGGTCTTATAAGCTCGGAACGTCTGGGAAGTATCTCCTCAATTACACAGCCGTCCTTATCCTCTGATATGATAACATTATCGCCGCACATCGGGGATATTTTTTTCTTTCTGAAAATACCTCGTGCTTTACATTCAAATATGCCGTCGGAGGCATCTACAGTGTAGAGACCTCCGATTGCTTTCGTTATAATACCTGTCATATAAACTTAATAAGTGGTTTCGCCGTTGTCAACGGGCGGCACATCAGCCTGTGAACTGTCGTCCGACTGTGGTGGCTCAGGATTGTCAGGCTGAGGAGGCTCCGGTGTATCAGGCTGCGATGAGCTTTCCTCAGGTTTTGAAGACTCTTCCTTCACATTTGGTGTGATAGCAAGCAGACCATCCTTATTCAGCGAACCATTAAGTTCAGCAGTCTTCTTTTCGTAGTTTACATTAAATACTGCGTAGTTTACAGACTTGCCTGTTTCCTCATTTCTGATGGATACTGTGATAGTCTCAGTCTTCTTACCTGAGATATCCATTGTTATCGCACCACCTGCAACAGTTTCGCCGTTGGAGATGGACTGAGTATAACGAACATTACCGTTTACAAAACCCTGCAGCGAGTATGCACCGTGCAGACCATCCGGCATAGGAATACTGATCGTCAGGTCAACGGGATCGGTCTCACCAGTGGAAACGTAGATCGTAACTTCGGAATCTCTCTCAACTCTTCTGTCGGGTTCAACTGACTGATCTATTACCTTGCCCTTATCACCGTCATGAGGCAGATCCTGAACATTTGCTTTCAGCTTGTTCTCCTTGAGGATCGTGATAGCCTTCTCCTTGGTAAGGCCAACAACGTTAGGTACCTTTACCTGAGTATCCAGAGGACCCTTGCTGATGTAAAGTGTAACTGCACCTTCGAGAGCAAATTCAGTACCTGCAGCAGGTTCTGTGCCAATAGCTATACCTTCAGCAACATTATCATCGTATTTGCTTCTCAGAACGACTGTAAACTTTGCAGCTCTCAGTTCGCTCTCTGCAACTTCGGATTCAGAACCAGAAACATCAGGGATAATTGCCATCTGCTTGCCGCGGCTTACCTTAAGAGTGATAGTGAACCCTTCCTTAACGGTCTTACCTGCTGTCTGGCTCTGCCAGAAGATGATACCCTCTTCGTAATCATTATTGTACTCATCCTGAACCTCGATTTTAAGTTTATCGTCCCAGTCCTGTTTAACTTGAACTATATTCTCTCCTTCAAAGTTAGGCAGCACAACAGTACTTGTGTGTATTCCAGTACCGGTATTACCCTTTGTGAAAGTCTTGATAACAGTCCAGCCAATTATGATCGCTGCTACGATAACGACTGCAACAGTAACCGCCAGAAGTATCGGAACTACATATGAGCGCTTCTTCTGTGGCTCATAATAATCATCGTCGTCATCTTCGTCATCATAATCTTCATCATCGTAATCGTCATCATAATCATCGTCATAATCATTATAATTATCATCGATAACAGCTTTTCTGTTCTGATTATTCACAGGATAGAACCCTACATTGTCGACCACAGGTGCAGAGCCTTCCTTGTAACCGAATACTACCGACTGATTGAGCTTGAAGGTATCGATATCCCTAATCATCTCTGCTGCAGACTGATAACGCTGAGCGGGCTGCTTCTCCATTGCATGATAAACGATCTCTTCAAGAGCTTCGGGAATGGAGGGCATTATCTCTCTGGGAGGTACAGCCATCTCCTGCATATGCTTAAGAGCAACATTCACAGCAGTATCACCGTCAAAAGGCTTTCTTCCTGTAAGCATCTCATAAAGCATAACGCCAACGGAATAGATATCCGATCTTTCATCGGTCATATCACCCTGTGCCTGCTCGGGAGATATATAGTGAACAGAGCCTATTGCCTTATCAGAAAGGGTCTTGCCGTCGATCCTGGAAAATCTTGCGATGCCGAAGTCCATGACCTTTATCGTGCCGTCTGTAAACAGCATGATATTCTGCGGCTTGATATCCCTGTGAACGATGCCCTTGTCATGAGCGTGCTGCAAAGCTCTCAGTATCTGTGTGATGAAGTGCAGTGCATCTTTCCATTTCAGTACACCCTGCTGTTCAATAAACTCTTTCAGCGTGATACCGTCGATGTATTCCATCACGATGAACTGTATCTCATCAGTGAAGCCCACATCGTATATCTTGACGATATTAGGGTGAGACAGCACTGCGATAGCCTTGCTCTCATTCCTGAATCTTCTCAGGAACTCCTCGTCGCCCGAAAACTCGGGTTTAAGGATCTTTACAGCCACAGGACGGTCTTCCATTACGTCCTGTGCCTTATAGACATCAGCCATTCCGCCTACGCCTATAAGCTCGGTAATTTCATATCTGCCATCCAGCTTCTTACCGATATTAGAATCCATTTTATTCAACTCCTAAATATTATTTTATTGTCTCATCAGTTGGCCACTATAGCAGCGGTTATATTATCTTTGCCTCCGCATTCGTTTGAATGGTCGATGAGCTTTTTTACTGCCTCATCGAGATTATTCCCGAAAACAGTGCAGTATATAAGTTCATCACTGCAATACCCCGACAAACCGTCAGAACAAAGCACAACAGCAAAATTGCCCTCTTCATAGCGTTCGAAATAATCGACCTCGACATCGGGTTCAACACCCACTGCCCTGGTGATCACATTTCTCATAGGGTGGGTCTTAGCATCTTCATCTGTTATCTGACCGCTTCGCCTGAGCACTTCGACATAAGTATGATCTGTGGTGATCTGGTCAATGCCGTCTTTTGTCAACAGATAACCGCGGCTGTCACCCACATTGACAATGTATATGTTCTTGTCAATGACCAAAGCAGCAACGCAGGTTGTACCCATCCCGTTCTTATCTATATCCTCTATGCTTTTTTCATATACACAGGTATTTGCGTAATGAACGGCATTGAGCAAAAGATTTCTGATAGAATTACTGTTCATATCGGGTCTGAAATTCTCCTTGACCCTTTCGATAAAACTGTCAACAGCAAGCTGACTTGCAACTGCACCAGAAGCTGCACCGCCCATACCGTCACAAACAGCAGCGATGCACATATTATCGCCAAGAACCTCGACTCTTACTCTATCCTGATTCTCTTCTCTCTTTTGACCTATATCCGTACCAAATGCCAGAAACATACAGCTCACCGCCTTTCTTCATATTTCATATTCCCGCCTCAGCTGACCGCAGGCAGCGTCGATATCAGAACCAAGCGTTCTGCGGACTGTCGCGTTAAGACCTAATTTTTCAAGACGCATACGGAATTTTTCCGCCGCCTTCCTGTCAGACTTATAATTGCGTTCTTTGATCTTATTAACAGGAATAATATTCACATGGCACACAAAATTTTTGAGCAGAGCGGCAAGTTCTTCCGCATCTGACTGCTTATCATTGTGACCATCAATAAGCGCATATTCAAAAGAAATCCTTCTGCCCGTGACCTTAAAGTAATACCTGCACGCGGTCAGAAGTTCGTTTATATCATACTTATTGTTAACGGGCATTATCTCACTTCTGCTCTTATTATTTGAAGCGTGGAGTGAGATCGACAGAGTTATGCCTAGTTTCATCTCAGCAAGTTCGTAGATCCTCGGCACTATCCCACAAGTTGAAACAGAAACGTGTCTCAGAGACATATTAGTTCCCTGTTCACAGGAAAGCACTTTCAGGAAATTTACTACATTGTCAAAATTATCCATCGGTTCGCCGATACCCATAAGCACAGCACCCGTTATCTTCCTGCCGCTGTCCCTTGCTGCTTCGTATATTTGGAGAAGTATCTCGGAGGAAGCAAGATCTCTCTTGTACCCAGCGATAGTCGATGCGCAGAATCTGCACCCCATCTTACAGCCCACCTGCGTAGAAACACAGACAGTATTGCCGTAGTTATACTCCATGATAACAGTCTCAACATGGTTCCCGTCAGGAAGCCTATACAGATATTTTACAGTATTATCGGTGTTACTTTCAAGTCTTTTTACGATAAATAGTGATTTTAAACAAAATATTTTTTCTAGCTTTTCCCGCAATTGTACAGATAGATTAGTCATTTTACTAAAACTATCGACTCTTTTGACATGAAGCCATTCAAATATCTGTTTAGCGCGGAATTTCTTTTCTCCCGCAAGAAGTATCTGCTCCTCAAGTTCCTCGGGAAGCAGACCTAAAATATCGATCTTTCCGTTCTCGTCGTAAGCGACCATATATTCACCTCCGACGCCTTAGTTTAGCGATGAAGAAACCGTCAGAACCATACATATCCGGGGTAATGGTCTGCATGAATGCATCATTACTATCAGCAGGCTCAAAATCCTCATGAGAAGCAAGGAACTGTTTAACGACTTCTTCATTTTCTGCTTTTGAAACCGTACATGTCGAATAGACCAGTAAACCGTTTACCTTTACATACCTCGACGCTGTGTCAAGTATTTCTGCTTGAATAACAGGTAATCTGTCAAATTCAGCAGGATCTTTGTACTTGATCTCGGGCTTACGGCGTATAACCCCAAGTCCCGAGCAGGGAGCGTCAACAAGCACTCTGTCTGCCAAGGGCAGATTGGGATTAAAGACCTTTGCATTGTTAACATCAGCTCTAACACAGGTCAGCCCCAGCCTTTCGGCACCTGAACGTATCAGCTTTACCCTGTTGGGGTGAAGATCAAATGCCAGAACTCTTCCATCGTTATTCATCATCTCGGCGATAGTGAATGTCTTTCCGCCGGGTGCAGAACACAGATCAAGAACTGTATCTCCGGGCTGAGGATCAAGTGTTTTGCAGCAAAGCTGACTTGCAAGATCCTGCACATGGAATCTTCCCTGCTTGTATGCTTCGGTCTTTTCGATAGCACCTGCATTAGCAACATTTACAGCATATTCAAGCATTTTGGAACGCTCAAAAGTAACGCCCTCGGCAAGAAGCATATCAAGCGTTTCATCAACGCTACCCATCAAGTTATTTATCTTGATAGTTGTAGGAGCCTGTCCCAGCGAAGTTTCAAGAAGTGACAAGCACTTATCCTTGCCGCATTCTTTCATCCATTTAGCAACAAGCCATTTCGGACATGAATACTCCAGAGACAAACGATCAATCTCGTTATTATTCTTCGGAAGTGCCTTTTCACGCCTGATGAACTCTCTGAGCAGACCATTTGTAAAGCCCGCAGATGCAGGATTTCTGCACTTTTTGGCCAATTCAACAGATTCATCAACAGCTGCATTATCAGGTACGGAATCCATGTATTTCAGCTGATAAAGCCCGCAGCGCAGGATATTCCTGAGTGTGTAATTCAGCTTGTTCTTGGGATTCTTTGAAAGGTCGGCGATTATCGCATCAAGGGTCAGACGTCTTTCAAGAACTCCATAAAACAGTGCCGAAATGAATTTCTTGTCCCGCTTGTCGAAATCACTTTTGCTAAGCGATTCGTCAAGCAGGATATTGGAGTATGAATTGTTTTCATCAAGCTTTGTCAGCAGCCTGACTGTATACCACCTAGTATTTCCCAAAATTTATATCCTCCAACAATCAAGTTATCTTACTTGTCACTTTCCCAGCACAGTTCCTTCAGCTATCGGCTTACCTCTGAGGTAATCGGCCGTTGGCATTCTTTTTGAGCCTTCAGCCTGTATTTCTGTAAATCTTACAAGACCTTCACCACAAGCGATCGTCAAGTCTTTTGCCTTTACTACAGTTCCTGCTGGTTTATCCGAATTACCATCTACAATCTCAGAATGATAAACTTTTAGTCTCTTCCCGTTAATGAGTGTAGTCGCACAGGGCCAGTCGGAAAGTCCGCAGATCTGCTTATGAACTTCTCTCGCAGTCTTGGTGAAATCGATAGGAGAAAGCTCCTTCGTCAGCATAGGCGCATATGAAGCTTCATCCTCATTCTGAGGAACAGGCGTTACCTCGCCTTTTTCCAGCTTCTCAAGGGTCTCAACTATCAGCTCAGCACCCATATCCGCCAGCCTGTCAAAAAGCTCGGCAGCAGTTTCGTTCTCACCTATCTCGGTCTCACTTTTCAGAAGCATATCGCCTGTATCAAGACCCTCGCCCATGAGCATCGTGGTGATGCCCGTGGTCTTTTCATCATTCAGCACAGCCCACTGTATGGGACCTGCACCACGGTATTTAGGAAGAAGCGAACCATGCACGTTGATGCAGCCAAACTTAGGTATATCAAGCACTGACTTTGGAAGTATCTTTCCGTATGCCGCAACAACGATGCATTCCGGAGCAAGATCTTTCAGAACCTTAATGAATTCCTCACCGCCGTTTTTAAGACTGTTCGGCTGATAAACAGGGATATCCTTTTCAATTGCAAAAGCCTTTACAGGCGGAGCCACTAGCTTCATACCCCTGCCCTTGGGCTTATCGGGCTGACAGAAAACTGCCTGAACTTCATGTCCCGCTTCATAAAGCGCTTTCAGTGAAGGCACTGCAAAATCCGGAGTACCCATAAATACTATCTTCATTGCTGTTCATCTACCTCAACAAATTCTTCAACTATCTCGGTGAACAGATGACCGTCAAGGTGGGCGGTCTCATGGCATACAGCCTGAGCAAAAAGCTCACTGACTTCCATTTCATACCATTCGCCGTTTCTGTTCTGCGCCTTGAATTTTACAGTCATAGGTCTGGTAACATAGCCCCACTCACCGGGACAGGACAGACATCCCTCGAGAACTCTCTGTGTCTCCTCGGATTTCTCAATAATCTCAGGATTGATCAGCTCATAAACATTGCCGTCGCCAACGTCGATGATGCAGAAACGTCTGAGGATAGCAACCTGAGGTGCAGCAAGACCAACACCGTTTGCCTTGGCAAGAGTCTCTTTCATATCGTCCAGCCATGTCCACAGCTTTTCATCGAACTTCTCCACGGGTCGGCAGACCTTATGCAGAGTTTCATCGCTTTTGTTCAGTATATTCCTGACAGCCATATACACTTTCCTTTCTAAAGACCGATATCACCGTTGATATCAGCATATATACGGACTTCCTTGAAGTCCTTGTTATCACCAAAATCTTTCAGCACAGCTGCTATCATCTGCCTGAAACACCTTGTGTTTTTTGATTTAAGTATCAGCCTGTACCTGAATCTGCCGTTTATGACTTCAAGAGTACATGGCGCGGGTCCGATCGCCCTCAGTGGAAAATCAACCTTGTTCTTACGCAGATATTCTGCTATAAATGCTGTCACATGGTCAGCCGCGGCAATCGCTCTGCTTTCCATTACAGCGGAAAAACCTATAACACAGATATCACAGCATGGCGGATAGATAAGCGATTGCCTCAATGCGATCTCTTCAGCGTAGAATTCATCGTAATTCTGTTCAGCCGCAAGATTCAGGACATAATGATCTGGCACAAAAGTCTGTATGTAGGCAGACCCGGGTTTACTGCCACGTCCACTTCTTCCCGCAACCTGAGTCAGCAGAGAGAATGTCCTCTCGTAGCTTCTGAAATCCCCGGTAAACAGCGCTTTATCGAGTGAGATAACTCCCACCAGCGTTACATTCGGGAAATTCAGTCCCTTAGCTATCATCTGCGTACCAAGCATGATATCATACTCATGGTTCTCAAAAGCCTTGAATTTTTCCTCGTAAGCGTATCGCGATGAAGTTGTATCAGCGTCCATGCGTAGTATCCTTGCATCGGGATAAATCCTTGCAAGTTCATCCTCTACCCTTTGTGTACCTACACCGCTCGACCTCAGTTTATCAGAACCGCAGGACGGGCACACCGCAAGATTATCCATAGTATAACCGCAGTAATGGCACATGAACCTGTCGTTCTTTTTGTGGTAAGTCAGCGGGATATTGCATTTTGGGCAGACAACAGGCTGTCGGCAGCTTGCACAGCTGACATAGGTCGTGAAACCACGCCTATTCAACAGAAGTATCGCCTGTTCGTCCCTTTTCAGGGTTTCGGTCAGCTTATCAGCAAGTTTTCGGCTTATCAGGCTGTCATTGCCCTCGGCTGATTCTGTCTGCATATCTATTATCTCGACCTTAGGTAAAGCGGCATCACTGTACCTGTGTGCGAGCGTGAAAAGATGGAATCTTCCTTTCTGTGCATGATAGAATGTTTCCAGTGAAGGAGTCGCAGAAGCCATGAGAAGAAGTGCTCCGTTATGACCGCAGCGCTGTATGGCCACATCTCTTGCGTGATAACGAGGATTAGAGTCGGATTTATAAGACTGTTCGCCTTCCTCGTCCATTATTATCACACCGATATTCTCTGCAGGTGCGAATACAGCACTTCTTGTTCCGATTATTATCCTCGCTTCGCCGCGCTTTATTCGTTTGAATTCGTCCATGCGCTGTCCAAGTGACAACGATGAATGTAAAAGAGCGATATTCTCGCCGAATAGCACCTTGAATCTCGCAAGCATCTGAGGGGTAAGAGATATCTCGGGAACAAGCATTATCGCTGTTTTTCCCATCTTGACAACACTGTCGATGACCCTGATAAAAACAGAAGTCTTGCCGCTGCCTGTTACGCCGTAAAGTAGCGCACCTGCTGGCTTTCCTGCTCGTATAAGGGACATTATGCCGTTATACGCCATCTTCTGTTCATCATTAAGAACGATATCCTCCGGACTCTCCCTATCACCCAGTTCACCTACTGCATTGCGTAGAACTTCCTGCTCATATACGCGAAGAACTTCTTTTTCACAAAGCCTTTTGATGATAGTGGAAGTACAGCCCGTCATATAGCAAAGCTCTTTTACCGATGCCGAACCGCTTTCTTCCAGCAGCTCCACAACTTTTTTCTGCTTGGGTGTAAGATCGGCGTCCTCATATCCATCATTGAGCACAGCCATTTTAACGCTGTCGTCGCCAACTTTCCTCTTGAAGCTAGGTACTTCTTCAACATAGCCCTTGTCTATCAGTGTATCCAATGGCTTTTTTCGCTGAGGATTGGCTTTCAAGTCGAAATACTTGTCAATCTCCGCAGCATCGTCACAGCTTTCAAGAAAACCGACTATCTCTGCTTCTTCGGCACTCAGGCTCTCACGGTCGATATAAGTATTCACAAGTGCGAAATGCATATCGACTTTATACGAAAATCCCGTGGGCACGGCACTTTTAAATGCATCATAATAGGTGCAGAAAGTATTTTCTTTCAGCCAGTAGATGATCTTCATCATCTCATCGGTAACAAGGCTTTCCTTATCAATGACAGATATAACAGGCTTCAATTTATGCTTGTTATCATCGTCATCTCCAAGTCTTGTAACAAGACCTATCACCCTGTTGTTTCCGCGGCCAAAGGATACCAGCACCCTCATTCCCGCCTTGAGTACCTGTCTGTATCGTTCGGGAACGAGGTAGCTGTATTCGCCATCAAAGCTGTAAGCTGCATGGCTCAGCGCCACATACGCAACAGTCTCCCTGTCTCCCATATCAACAGACCTCCGCTATCAGTTTTTGAGTGATGGATCCTCTATTATCTTGTATTCACCAGCCGCGAGTTCATCAACTGCAGTCTTAACAGGCTTTTCTTCAAGGATCTTCTCGTTCTTGCTTGCCTCATCTGTTATCTCTCTTGCACGTTTTGCTACAGCTATCACCAGTGAATAATAGCTCTCATTGTTTTTAAGTATCTGACATACTGCCGGTCTAAGCATTTTCAAGCACCTCTCGTATCATATTTTTTATTTCTTCATTTTTAGGGCTGAACCTTACAGCAGGTTCGCGCTCGCCCCTTATACCATCAATAACAGCCTTGAAGTCTTCAACAGCCGGATCAAGATCGTCATTCATGATCACATAGTCATATTTATCAGCCTGAGCTATCTCGCCCGCTGCCTGTGCAACGCGCTTCTCGATAGTTTCTTCATCCTCAGTCGCCCTCTTGTGGAGCCTTCTTCTGAGCTCCTTTATGGACGGCGGAAGAATGAAAAGCGAGGATACCTCGGGTCTTAATTCCTTTACCTTAAAAGCACCCTGAGTCTCTATCTCAAGTATAACATCCTTACCAGCCGCGAGGTTTTCCTCAACAGGCTTTCTGGGTGTACCGTAATAGGTCTGATTGTATTTTGCGTATTCAAGAAAACTGTCCTCTGCTATCATCTTCTCAAACTCTTCGGTTGTGATATAATGATAACTCTTACCCGGAACCTCACCGGGTCTGGGACCTCTCGTAGTGCAGGAAACGGAATAGAACACTTCGTTTTCCTTGAATGCTCTCTCCATTATAGTTCCCTTGCCGCAGCCCGAAGGAGCTGAAACTATCATCAGCCTGGGCTCTCTCTTTTCCATCTTATCCATCATCTTCAACCTCCTCTTCGGCAGCCCTGCCGCATACTGTTTCGGGAGATACAGCCGAAAGTACAACATGGTCGCTGTCCATAATAACAACAGCCCTTGTCTTTCTGCCGTAGGTCGCATCTATCAGCGTGCCCTTGTCGCGGGATTCCTGTATAAGCCTTTTAATCGGCGCGGAATCGGGAGCAACTATGGCTATCACTCTCGATGCTGAAACCATATTCCCATAACCTATGTTTATCAGCTGCATGAGATCACCTGCTTATTCGATGTTCTGTATCTGCTCTCTTATCTTTTCTATCTCAGCTTTGAGGTCAACGACTTTCTTTGTGATAGTAAGGTCGTTAGCCTTTGAACCGATGGTGTTGACTTCTCTGTTGACTTCCTGTACGAGGAAATCCAGCTTTCTGCCAACAGGTTCATCAGAAGCAATAAGATCTCTGAACTGAGAGATATGGCTTCTCAGTCTTACGGTCTCCTCATCGATAGCTACCTTATCG
Organism: Ruminococcus albus AD2013; assembly: GCF_000526775.1. NCBI lineage: Bacteria > Bacillati > Bacillota > Clostridia > Eubacteriales > Oscillospiraceae > Hominimerdicola > Hominimerdicola alba. Next base: position 845,970 of record NZ_JAGS01000001.1, on the reverse strand, counting down.
GCAAATATAGCAACTTCGGTGAGTATACGCTGTTTGTCGATATTATCAAGACCAACACTGTTAAGTGTCTCGGTTATCTTGTCATAAAGTCTGTCACTGTAACTTTTTGCCACAGATGGCTGATGTTCTTCAATTTCACCCACAGTCTTTTCGATGAAATCAAGACGTGAGCTGACATCGTCATACATCTTTTTACCCTCGGTCTCACGCATCTCAACAAATCTGTCAAGAGCCACCTGCGCAACACCTTTTACCTGCGCCCAGATAACTTCTTCATCCTCGGTCTTCTTTACCACGGTGAATATATCGGGGAGCTTCATGATATTTGCAAGAGTAAGATCGTCGCTGAGGTTAAGTTCATCCGCAGCACCTCTCAGTGCGTCAAGATAACCCTTAGCAACCGACTTGTTCAGTTCGATCTCGGCATCTGTACCCTCCTGATTGTAGATAGATACAGAGACCTCCACTTTGCCCCTTGATATGCCGCTTTTCAGAAAAGACTTGAGCTTTTCGTCAAGGTATCCGTAAGCGCGGGGAGTCCTGGAGGTGAATTCGTAGTATCTGTGATTAACCGAACGGATCTCAACAATGATCTCTCTGCCCTCGGCAACGATATGTTCTCTGCCGAAGCCTGTCATACTTTTTACCATTATCAGCTTTCCTTTCCCTGAACGTGAATTATTTCAAAGCCTAATATTCAAATTATATTATAGCATTTCCTGTCCAAATAAGCAAGGTTTTTTAATAAAACTTTATGATTATTTTTACATCAAATTCACAATTCAGGAAGTGCCTCCGTCAGACTGCTGCCTATGGCGATATTCGGATAGCGCATAAAGGTCTCCCTGTCTGTCGGACCTGTGGTCACAGCAGCGAAGTCTACACCCGCATTTACTGCTGTTTCGGCATCTATATAGCTGTCACCAACATATAAGACTTCGTCTTTCGTAACACCGAGTATCTCAATAGCTTTTTCTATCCCCTGGGGGGCAGGCTTAGGTGCAGATACGTCCTCAAGCCCAACAATGACATCGTAAGGATGTACACCAAGCTGAACTTCAAAGGATTCAACTATCCTGTATCTCATCTTTGTGGATACAATGGCAGTCTTGATATAGTTCGCCCGAAGCTTTTCAAGTATCGGCAATGTATCCTTGTAAAAATATGTATGAGCCGACATCACTTCGTTTGCCTTTTCCACATACACCTTTCTCATTTCATCGCGTTTCGGGTTCATAGGAGTGTCGGTAAGGATATCGAATGCATCCTGCAAAGTAAGACCGATGGTGTTGTATATCGCTTTATCATCGGGAACTTTATAGCCGAAATGTTTCAGCGTATGTCTGAAACACTCAAGTATTCCCTTTGAAGAATCAGCAAGGGTCAGGTCAAAATCAAAAATATAAGCCTTGTAATCTTTCATATCTGCACCTCCGTGATGAAATAACTGTTTTCGTTCATTGTAGAACAGCATACAAACTCTTATTATATCATAACACATATCGATACAAAAAACATCATCACTTGTGAAAAAATTTGAAAAAAGTCTTTTCAACGCTCTAAAAATATGTTATAATAGAAACAGTAAATTGTAGATTTTTCACAATGGAGGTAAAACTATGGCAAATCCAGAAGGAAACAAAGCGAGGTTCGTTGAGATATACAATGAAAAGATCACAAGAAAAGGCGCAGACAAGCTGCTAACCTATCTTTTGAGTGAAAACAGCGACTTCTTCACAGCACCTGCTTCGACCAAATATCACAGCGCCTACGAGGGCGGACTGTGTGAACACAGCCTGAATGTTTACGACTGTCTGAAAGATTATCTTGAAAGGGCGAGGGTCAAGGACGTTTACGGCATGGACTATCCCGATGAAAGCATAGCGATAGTCGCACTTCTGCACGACATCTGCAAAGTAAACCTTTATAGGGTAAGCACCCGCAACAAAAAGAACGATGTAACCGGTCAGTGGGAGAAAGTCCCCTACTATGAGTATCACGACACTCTCCCGTACGGACACGGAGAAAAATCCGTTTACATAGTCAGCAGCTATATGAGACTTACCCGCGAGGAAGCTATGGCGATACGCTGGCATATGGGCTTTTCTGGCGAAGAAAACGTAAATACTATCGGTCAGGCACTTGGGATGTTCCCTTTGGCTGTAGCTACACATATCGCTGATATGGAAGCGACTTTCTACCTAGAGGGCGAGGAAAGCAACTGATGCGTATCTTCATTGATGCAGACGGCTGTCCCGTAGTTCGACTTACTCTCGATACAGCGAAAAAGCACCATATCCCCGTAACGATAGTCTGCGATACAGCCCACGAATTTTCAAGGTATGATGCAGAGGTCATTACCGTTGACAAAGGTGCCGACAGCGCCGACTTCGCACTTGTAAACCTTATGAACAAAGGCGACATCGCCATAACTCAGGATTACGGTCTGGCTGCGATGTGTCTGGCTAAAAAGGCTTATGCCATAAACCAGAACGGACTTGTGTATAACAGTGATAATATCGACTCCCTGCTGATGTCAAGGCATATCGCAAAAAAACTCAAAAGAAGCGGCAAACACCTGAAAGGTCCGGCAAAGCGCACAAGCGATAACGACAAGGAATTCGAGGCGGAACTTGAAAAGCTGATCACAGAAACGCTCGGAAAGGACGGATAAACAGAATGTTCATCGGTGATGTAAAATTTCCCTGCGATTTCGGTTTTTTCATTGAACGTATACCCGAATGGGAAGACGGCACTATCAAAAACGGCTTCATGTTCATGATGATGAACAGTGAACTTTATCCCAAAAATGTAAGAACAACAACTCTCAGCACTGAATTATATGATCTTCTGGCAGATAATTCAGCTATGAAAAAGCCCGTGATAGACAGAGAACTCTATCACCGTGACAGTAAAACACTTTTCACCGTAATGGCTGAACGTACCCACGGTAAAGACTACGACGCTTTGTACGACCTTTCTTTTCTTATCCCCTTTCAGGAGATAACCGATGAGAGGTGGAATATTTTCATAATATCCGACGGCGATAACATAAAGATCATGGCAGGCAGATGGCAGGACGATAAACTTTTATACCACGACGAGATCGAAATGTCCGCCCAAAAGTATTTTGATACGATAGCTGAACTTGTAAAATTTTATCATACATTTTGAAACGAAACGGAGGTCTAATGAATGAACATCAAAAAAATACTCAAAGAACTTACACTCGAAGAAAAAGCAAGCCTGTGCTCCGGAGCAGATTTCTGGCACACAAAAGCAATCGAAAGACTGGCTATACCACAGATAATGGTATCTGACGGCCCCCACGGGCTCAGAAAGAACGCAGAAGATTCTTCCAACCCGCAGGAAGCCATAAAAGCCGTATGCTTTCCGTCAGCCACAGCTCTTGCTTGTTCATTTGACAGAAATCTGCTGAACGCTATGGGCAAAGCACTTGGTGAAGAGTGTCAGGCAGAAAAGGTCTCTGTTATACTGGGTCCAGGCTGCAACATCAAGCGTTCTCCCCTTTGCGGCAGAAATTTTGAGTATTTCTCAGAAGACCCATATCTCGCAACCGAGATGGCAGCCGCACAGATAAAAGGCGTTCAGAGCAAGGGAGTCGGAACTTCGCTGAAACATTTCGCGGCAAACAATCAGGAGACCCGCAGAATGACAGTAAACGAAAGAATAGACGAAAGAACTCTCCGCGAGATCTATCTTGCCGCCTTTGAGGGTGCTGTAAAGCAGGCTTCACCCTGGACTATCATGTGTTCCTACAACAGGATAAACGGATATCATTCCGCACAGAATAAATGGCTGCTGACAGATGTTCTGCGAAACGACTGGGGCTACGATGGTCTTGTAATGAGCGACTGGGGCGCAGTCGATGACAGAGTTGCAGGCATCAAAGCAGGTCTTGACCTTGAAATGCCCGCAAGCTTCGGCAAGAACGACAAGCTGATAGTTGACGCCGTCAACAGCGGAAAGCTCAGCATGGAAGCCCTGGATAAATGCGTTGAACGTGTGCTGAAACTTGTGGATAAATCCGAAGAAAGTCGCACTCCCACCGAATGGGATATGGAAGCACATCACGAACTTGCGGCAAAGATAGCCGAACAGTGCGCAGTGCTTCTGAAAAACGATGATGATATTCTCCCCCTCAGCAATGAAGACAAGATATGCTTTATCGGTGAGTTTGCAGACAAGCCAAGGTATCAGGGCGGCGGAAGTTCGCATATAAATTCTTTCAAAGTCACTTCTGCGCTTGAAGCCGCAAAGAAATTCTGCAAAGTGGAATACGCTCAGGGCTATATAACTTACGAGGACAAGACCGACCCAAAACTGCTTGAACAAGCAGTGGAATGTGCTAAGTACAATGACAAGGTAGTTATCTTTGCAGGCTTGCCTGACAGCTTTGAATCCGAAGGCTTTGACAGATCACATATGAGAATGCCCGAGTGTCAGCTGGAACTTATAAGAGAAGTCAGCAAAGTAAACAAGAATATCGTTGTTGTTCTGCACAATGGTGCACCCGTTGAACTTCCTTTCTTCGATGAAATCAAAGGTCTGCTGGAAGTTTATCTCGGCGGACAGGCTATCGGTAAAGCTACCTGCGACCTTCTTTTCGGTGAAGCAGTACCAAGCGGCAAGCTGGCTGAAAGCTGGTGCATGAAACTGGAAGATAATCCCTCTTACCTGAATTTCCCGGGAGTAGGCGATGAACTGAATTACAGAGAGGGCATATTCGTAGGATACAGATACTACGATAAAAAGAAGATGGAAGTCCGCTTCCCCTTCGGCTACGGGCTTTCATACACCACTTTCGAGTACAGCGACCTTGTTATCTCAGAAAACGAAATAAGCGATGATAAAACACTGACAGTCAGCTGCAACATCACAAACACAGGCAGCAGGGCGGGTATGGAGATAGTTCAGCTTTATGTGAGCGATAAGGAATCCTCGGTAGCAAGACCCGTAAAAGAACTCAAAGGGTTTGAAAAAGTAAGCCTTAGACCGGGCGAGACAAAGAAAGTATTTTTTAGCCTTGACAAAAGAGCTTTTGCTTACTACGAAACTGCGATAAACGACTGGTTCGTTGAATACGGCGAATTTGAGATAATGATAGGTGCTTCTTCAAGAGATATCAGGCTTTCGGGCTCGGTATACGTCAACAGTGAAAACAAACTGCCTGTACAATTCACTTTCAACAGTACTGTGAGCGATGTTCTTTCGTGCAGTGAGGGTCGCGATGTCTTCGGTGGATTTATCGAAAAGATATGCCGTGGTATGTTCGATATTTCAGGAAGCGGGATAGGAATGGACATGGCTATGGCGATGATAAGGGAATCACCGCTCAGATGCTTGATAACTTATGACAGCAGACCCGAAATAAACAGGATATGGCTGCAGGAGATGCTTGACAAACTTAATGGAATGTTAGAGGGATAAACAATGAATAACGAACTGCGGGAAAAAGCAAAGAAATACGGTATCTACGCGGTGCTGGCAGCAGCGCTGCTGATATCTGCTGCCGTTTCCGCAGTGCTGGATAAAAAGGAAAGCAAGAGAGTTATCATTTACAGCACTTCGGGAACTGAAAATACTATCGGACAAGATGAGAGCAGTAAGTTGAAGACCGAGAAAAGCAAAAGTATCACCACAAAAAAGACATCAAAAGTGACTGAAGCAAAGACAACCAAGCAGACCACTTCTAAAACTTCAAAGACCACTAAGGTCAAAACTTCAAGAACAACAAAGCCGACCAAAGAAACATCGGAGATCAGCTTTCCTATCGACATCAATCTTGCGACCTACGATGAACTTCTTGCCATCAACGGCATAGGCGAAGGCACGGCAAGGGCAATACTTGATCTTAAAAACAGAGTTGGCGTGATAACCTACATGGAAATGCTTCTTGAGATATCAGGCATCGGTGAAAGTAAACTTGCTGTGCTATCTGAATATCTTTATGTAGATGATGCAGACTATTCTCCCCCGCCGGATACGACAACCGAAATACATACCACTGTACCTGCGGAAACTCCCCCGCCTGAAACAACAGTCACCGAGCCTCCCGAAGATATAACAGACTCATCAACATTAACCGAAACAGAACCACCCGTCAAAGAACGAAAACCCGTCAACATCAATGAAGCAGATAAAGAAGAACTGATGGAATGTCTGCTGATAGATGAAGACCTTGCAGAAAAGATCCTGGAGATACGGGAACAACTTGGCGGAAAGTACGAAAACGCTCTTCAGCTCTTGTATGTCGATGGCATCAGCAAGATTAAACTCTCTGAAATGAAAGAATTCATTTTACTTGAATAAACACAAATCCCGCGGATGCGCCTTATCCGCGGGTTCTTTTTGCAAAAAAACGTTCCCGATCAACGGGAACGTCAGTATTCATATTATCCCCAGTAGGTCCTCCAGATGGAGAAATAGCCCCACGGTATCTTGAAAGAATAAGCTATCTTGTTGCTGCTGGTGTAGTAGCTTCTGTTGCACCAGTAGTAAACACTGTAATCATTCTTGATGCCCTTGTAGGAAGGAGTTCCGTAAACAGCGCCCCAGACAGCTACCTTGCACTTGTCAGCTACGTTACTATACTTGCAGCCGTCTCTGGTAAGACCGTAATCCGACATGAATCCGCCGCTCTGGTAGATTATGGACTGGATATTATTATAATTCTTGTAGAAAGGAGTCCACAGGGGGTCGTTGCAGTACTTAGCCGAAACATAACGGTTAACTACACAGTCTGAAACATAAACGATGGGCTTATCCCACATATTGTCATTGATCCTGCCGACCTCATGATAAACTATACGGCACATAGCTTCCCAGCCTGCCTTGTCATAGTTCATACGTGCAGTGCGTATAGTCTGTACAGGAGAGAAAGAAGAATAAGTATTGCCAGAATATACTGCTCTTACTTTGAATTTATACTCTGTTGCACGAGAGAGCTTTTTAACAGATACAACGTTGTTGGTTGTTGTGCAGTATCTTGTCCAGTTCTTGTACTTTCCACCCTTGACATATACCTGATACCTGTTGGCACCCTTGGTCTTGCCCCAGTGGAGAGTTATAGTATCTATCTGCTTGTTGTACGGATGAGTATAAGAAGACTCATAGGTCTTTTCAGCTGCAAACTTTGGAACTGCAGCCTTTGCTGAAGACAAAGCCGAAGCTTTGATACCAGACATATCCGTCATAACGAACACGACAGCAAGCGTCATCACGATAACTGCTATTTTCTTCAAATTCACCATAAACCTGTTTCTGTTTATATTACTCATTTCCAAATCTGACACGGCTTAACGTCCGGTTTATCTTTATCCCGTCGAAAAACCTGCCGTTTCACACCCTTTCGTTATTTAGTCAGCTTATGCCATAAACGATCCTTTTGTTGTCTCCAAAAAAGATCCACAGTATAAAGCTGTTTCTGTAACGATTTGTAATCGTAAATATCGCGTTTTACATCAAAAATTACGAATTGATTACAAACAATGCACCTAGTGTATCACATCGATCTGAATTTGTCAAGCGTACGACAAAAAATACTATCATTTTACACAATTATCCTACAAGTTAATGTGATTAATTTAAGCAGTTTTGCATAGTATAATACAGCGGATCAAGATTTTGTATCGCAGACCGATAAAAACATCAACAGATAGTGACCGATAAACGGCCGCAAGAGAAAGAGGTGCAAATTAATGACAAAATACCTACCCGAGGGAAAGGTGTTCAACTCACCTGAAAACAGGTTTTATATCCAAAGTGCAGACCATATGGCAGAAGCAATGGCTAAAGGTATCATACTTGAAGGACACGCTGTTATGTGTACAACAGAACACGATCTTGTGGTGGAGCTGCCCTTTGGAAAAGGCATTATCCCCCGTACAGAAGGCGCCGTCGGTATATCAGAAGGAACAACAAGAGATATAGCACTGCTTTCGCGGGTAAACAAGACCGTCTGCTTCAAAGTCAATGATATCATAACTGATGAAAAAGGCGTTACAGCAATACTCTCCCGCCGTGCGGCACAGGAAGAATGTCTCGAAAAATACATATCAAAGCTTCAATGTGGTGATGTTATCCCGGCAAAGGTCACACATCTGGAACCATTCGGGGCTTTTGTTGATATCGGCTGCGGGTTGCCGTCCCTGATACCCATAGACGCAATATCGGTATCCCGAATATCTCACCCGAATGACCGATTTTTCAACGGTCAGGATATTTACGCCGCTGTAAAGAATATCTCCGGTGAAAGGATATGTCTTACCCACAAGGAACTTCTCGGCACATGGCAGCAGAATGCTTCAATATTCTCCGCAGGGGAAACTGTGGGCGGAGTTATACGTTCAGTGGAACCATACGGCATTTTCATTGAACTTGCCCCGAACCTCGCAGGCCTTGCGGAACCCAAAGATGGAGTGTCAGCAGGACAGGCGGCAAGTGTATACATAAAAGCCTTGATACCCGAAAAAATGAAGGTTAAATTAATTATAGTTGATGTATTTGAAAATCTTTGTTTTCCAAGTAAAATTAATTACTTCATTAGTTCGGGCAGACTTAACAAATGGGAGTATTCAACCAAGGAAAGCAGCAAAACAATGGTCTCGATCTTCTGAACGTAAAAAGAAAAAATGCGGAGAAAAAGCCGATTTCTCCGCATTTTTTGTGTCAGTAATTTTCCTTGATATGCTCTATGATACCCATTTCAGCTTTGGCATCGCCAAGATTATAATTCTGCTTTGCCATATCTAATGCCAAGTTATATACCTTGTCAGTGTTGACTTTATCCTGCTTATATATATAATAGTATGCGTACATCAATCGCTGTCTGCTAAGCAAAAACTTAGCTGATCGCTGTATGTATTTTTGAAGTTCATCATCATAAAGTTCATCAATTACCTTGGCAGGTTCACCTGTCATAATACAGCAAAACATCAGTTCGCATTGAGTTTCCTTGACTAATAACTCCACAAGGTCTTTCTTTTCCAGTATCTCCCTGTATATGGCTTTTGCCGATTCGTAATTTCCTCTTTCCAGTTCTCTTGCAGCACGGAACAATTTAATGCTGACAGCACTTATGGAATCATCGCCGTCCCTGATCTCAAATAGTTCATCGGGCATACTGTCAAGTGTTTTACCTTGCGATTGTTCGGCATTGATAATGAGAACATCAAGTATCAGACGACGCACGCCGGGATCTCGGTAACATTCTAAAATATTAGAACCGTCATTAGCCAGCCCGAATTTTTTCAGCGGCAGAATATTCATAATACCAAGGTATAAATATACGAACATACCGATCACCGAATACGTAGCAAGCAGTCTGCTCGACGTATTCAGATAGACCAGCCCTAGCAAAGCAGCGGATACCAGATTAAACAGCACACCGCCGAAGTTATACCAGAAATAAGGTATGTCTTCATCTTTTTCCACAATATCATGCGTCATAAGACATTGACCCGCTGTTCCCGCTACGGCAAATCTCCTGATTGCGAATTTACCGTTCTGTCTTACCAGAATATACGAACCGATACGAAATGATACAAACTTGTACCCTGTAAGCAGACCCATTACCAGATGTCCCGCTTCATGTATGATTATACCAAGAAAGTAAGTAACTGTCAGCGATATTAATATCACAAATGCATTAAGCAGTTTTTCTCCGCCGCTTGCATTGCTGTCGCTATTGACCAGGTACTTCATCATTAAAAATCCTGCCACCGCACCGACTATACCGCCCATCGCCATTAACAGCAGCTTTGAACTGTTTTTTCTTTTATTATCAGCCATTCTTGTCTCCCTTGATCTTAGCCCAGTAAGCCTTAGCCGCCTGTTCCGTTTTATTTTCGCCGTATTCATAGTAGACGCGGTCTTTCAGCGCATCGGGAAGATACTGCTGCTTAACCCAATGATCAGGATAATCATGGGGATACAGGTAATGCTGACCCCTGACCTTTGCGTCTGCGCCATCAAAATGCTTGTTTTGCAGGTGGCGCGGAAAATCCAGCGGACCGCTGTTCTTTACATCTTCCAATGCGTTGTTCATAGCCATATAAGCACTGTTTGATTTTGGCGAGGTCGCAAGCATTATAACAGCTTCCGCAAGAGGGATACGCGCCTCGGGCAGACCCAGCTGCAAAGCCGAATCCACACAGGATTTCGTTATAACAACAGCCATCGGATAAGCAAGCCCCACATCTTCACTGGCGATGACCAGGAGTCTTCGGCAGAGGGATATGATGTCCCCCGCTTCGATAAGCCTTGCCGCATAATGTATCGCTGCATTCTCATCAGAACCCCGTATAGATTTTTGCAGTGCCGAAAGGATATCGTAATGCTCATCGCCTTCCCTGTCATAACGCATATTGCTGCGCTGGGTGAGTTCACGGACAGTATCCATCTTGACCAGAAGTTCCCCTTTTGCGCCGTTTTCTGCCGATAACACACAAAGCTCCACTGTGTTGATAGACTTTCTCACGTCACCGCCGCAGCCCCGCGCAATATGCTCGACAACGCCCTCCTCAAGCATGACCTCCGTGCCTATATCCTGCGCCATAAGGTCAAAAGCCCGCTTAATCGCAGGGCTGATCTGTTCAGGAGTAACCGGCTTGAACTCAAAAACAGTAGAACGGCTGATTATAGCATTGTACACATAGAAATAGGGATTTTCAGTAGTCGAAGATATCAGCGTTATCTTTCCGTTCTCGATATATTCAAGCAATGACTGCTGCTGCTTTTTATTAAGGTACTGTATCTCATCAAGGTACAGCAATATGCCGTTCATACCGCCTATCATCTCGGTCTCAGCGATTATCTGCTTGATATCCGCAACCGATGCTGATGTGCCGTTGAGCTTGTACATGGTCATATTGGCGTTTTCAGCGATAAACCGCGCTATGGTAGTCTTGCCTACCCCAGAGGGACCATAGAAAATAAGATTTGGTATGGTGCCGCTCTCGATTATGCGTCTCAGCGGCTTGCCCTCACCCATAAGATGGGACTGACCAACTATCTCATCGAGGGATTTTGGTCTTATCCTTTCAGCCAGTGGTATACTCATCATTCATTCTCCTAATCAAAAACATTCTGTATATCAGGCAGTTTCAGTTCGTAGGCGCGACTGTTTATCTTTTTCAGCAGATAATTTCTCGCTACCATTACCGCAGGCTGATACTTGGTATTCTCCATGCCTATATTAATATGGTATATAATAAACTGCCCCGAGGATATCTTCATCACTATGTGATTCTGACCCTCAAAGGAACCGTGAAGTATAGAATTCGATTTTACAAAATGCCAAAGTTCGTTGTAGGTCAGTTCAGTGACCTCATCCGCAAGGAACTGTTTTATCAATTCTTCCATCTCAAGACCTCCCGCCTCATTAAGAAAATAATCGTTTATGCCGTTTTTTCAACAGTTACGCTGAACCATATTATAACATATTTTTTCACAAAATACAACACATAACCGAAAACCGACCTCACTGCCTGCGAAGTCGGTTTTCGGTTATATTTATACGCCTATTACATTATACTATTTTAATAGTATACATCACAATGTTCTTCTGTCAATATCCTTTTTCTGCTTTATAATACCGGAGCGGTACGCTTTCAGCAGTTCACGAAGATCATTTATCTTCGCCAGGAGTTCTTCTCCCCTGTCGGTATCACAGATGTTTGCACGATGATCGAAGCGCTCCACAAGATGGAGAGTAGGAGTGTGTTCACTCTCCCCTGCGATGAACGGTTTGTGCTCCGCAAGATTAAGACTGTGGCTGTCACAAATAAGGGTGTATCCCGCGATCCCTGTCGCTTTCTGATAAGCCTTTGATATACCTCCGTCTATAACAAACAACTTTCCTCCAGCCTTTACGGGACTTTCGCCGTTCTTTATCTTCACAGGCACATGGCCGTTGATGATATGACCTTTTTCGGGATCGAGCCCGAACATTTCAAGTATCTTCATGCAGACATCGGCATTCTCGGAAAACTGATAATATGCATTATAATTCTCAGTGTGAAGATCATGGTCATCTATGAAATATCTTTCAAAGAAAGCCATCTTGTCCTTTCCGTAAAGTGGCGAACGAGGTCCGCACCACAAGTACCAAAGCAGATCGGCAGAATTTTCCTTTTCATCACCGCTATGCAGAAAATAGGCTTTATTGGCAACTTCGTCAAGTTTATCAAGAAGCGCCTTGCCCGAGTATTCCTCGCCCTCTATCTTTACAGAAAGCAGTTCACCCTTTTCATCAAGTGGGATACAGCCATGGAACAGAAGATTGCCGTTGATGGTCTTGTACATTGAACCGTTTGTGTACAGAAAACGCATATGTTCACAAAGTTTATCGCTGTGCATAAAAGAGTTTGCAAGCACGGTCATAAGTTCATTTTCCTCGTCGGTAAGTGCAAGAGGATCAGCCTTATCGACCGTGGGAAAATTCTTATCAAGAAATTCATAGGTCTTTCCACCAAGTTTGACAGTGCCTTTTTCGGTATCTATATTGCTGAACAATTCTCGGTCGTCCATACCCCATTCAGGATGACGCTTTATCAGCTGACTTTCAAGCTTCAGCTGTATTATGGTTATCGCCTTATGCATTTTAGCCACAAGCTGAGTATCGACCGGGTCGTAGATATTATCATCAAGAGTATGGGGCATAAATATGGTGCAGGGGTCATCCTTGTAAACTTCACTGGCAAAAACCGCAAGGGCACGAAGATTCAAACCGTAGCCGTCTTCAAGGATATCGAAGTTGTTATACCTCATAGATATTCGTATAACATTTGCTATCAGCGCCCTGTTGCCCGAAACCGCACCCATCCATGAAATATCGTGATTGCCCCACTGTATATCCACATCATGCATCTTCATCAGTTCGTCCATGATGATGTCAGCACGGGGACCTCTGTCAAAAATATCTCCGATAATGTGCAGACTGTCGATGGCGAGAGACTGTATCACCTTGCAAAGTTCCTTTATAAAATGGTCGGCTATTCCGGTATCGAGTATCGTGGTGATTATCACATCGTAGTAATAATCCTTCACAATATCATCAGTGACATTCAAAAGTTCGTCAAGTATATAGACCATATCCTGTGGGATACTGTTTCTCACTCGGGAACGAGTGTACTTAGCAGAAACAGCTTCCAATACTATTATAAGACGGTAGATAGTAAGGCTTCGCCATTCATCTGTAAGCAGACCTGCCTTTTTAAGACGCTTCTGTTCCTTGTCGGGATAATAAATAAGCGCGGCAAGTGCTTCCCTTTCAGCGGAAGAAACTGTCTTTCCGAGAGTAAGGTCTATCTTTATCTTTATCATGCCCGATGCGCTTTTAAGCATATGCAGAAAAGCTTCATACTCTCCGTGCATATCACTGAAAAAATATTCCGTACCCTTTGGCAGACTGCGTATCGCAGAAAGATTTACTATCTCACTTGCGGCACTATCTATATTCGGAAATTCCTTGGAAAGGAGCTGTAAATATTTCTTATCCATTTATGTCACACTCTCTTATGAATTATTCGGGGCTGCTAGCTGAGGTCATAACTTTTATAGCCGGCTTCGTTGATTATAGACTGTAGTTTTATAAATTCTCGCTCATTGACTGTTTGACTTAACAGACCCGTTCTGTCAAAAACGACCTTTGTATGTCTGTCAGCGGTATAAAATTCAATATAAGGCGGTTTTGCATAGATATCCCTCTCGGCTACACAGTTGTCCTCACCGCACTCGGAGAATATTATCCTGTCACCCGAAGAAAAAGTTATGCCGTCATCATCAAAACTGACGATATCAGTATAGCTTCTTATGCGCTCTTTCATAATATCAGCCTCCACTATAATTATACCACTCTGAATTAATAAATTCAACCGTTGACCGGCCTGTTTTAGCAGAAGAAAAAAGAGATTATAAATTATAAAACCGCAGCAGAAAAACATCTGCCGCGGAATAGTTAAATTACATGAATTTTCTGCCTGCGTCCCATGCGCCGCCGACATTTTCACCGATAAGTCTGTATGTCTTGGCAGAGGAATCATACATGATCGGCTGAAGCTTTGAAAGATCAACTTTATCTCCTGTCATAACGGAATCATCTGCAACCATACCAACTATCTTCGCGGTAACTCTGGTCTCTCCATACTCCTGCATGATATCTACTACTTCACATTCGATAGCAACAGGAAGCTGATCGATGATGGGCGCTTTCACCTTTTTAGAAGGAGTAACAGTAAAGCCTGCCTTATTAAGCTTTTCGGGTTCTTTATTAAAAGACACTATACCCACATAATCGCATTCTGCTGTGTAATCTTTAGTTGCATAGCTGACTGTAAAAGCACGGTTCAGCTTGATATTTTCGGTACTTGGATGCTCTCCCAGACTGATAGAGATCATATCGCTGCCGATCTGTCCCACCCAGACTGCATTCATGGCATTGGGCTTACCCTCGGCATTATAGGTCGCAATAATAAAAACAGGCAGCGGAGTAACGAACCCCTTTTCAACATCTATCTTCAATATAATCATCTCCTATTAAAACTTTTTTATGAAAACTCATTATTGACATTATACTAAATTTAGCTTTATTTGTCAAGTACAATTGTAATAATAAACTAAATCAAAAACAAAATTTTGGATATATTTGATATGTACATTTAGTTAAAATTGATATATACTGAAAGAGGGAGTTCATATTCAAATAACACTCCCGAAATAATTAATGTTTTGATATTAATATTATAAATGTGGTATTATAAATGATAAATATATGTTATCATAACATTAACATAAGAACAAAGGTTGAACTAAATGATTTATAGGACGGAGGGCTTCTATGAAAAAATTTGAAGGATTTCAGAAAGGCGTAGACCTCGGAGGCTGGCTTTCTCAGGGCAGATATGACAGAGAACACCTCGATACTTTCATAACAAAAGCAGATATCGAAAAAATCGCAGGATGGGGCTGCGATCATGTAAGACTTCCAATAGATTACAATATATTTGAAACAGATGAGGGCGAACTCAAGAACGATGGCTTCGAGTACCTTGACAAGGCACTCGAATGGTGCAAGGAATACAACCTGAATGTTCTGATAGACGTACATAAGGTTTACGGATATTCCTTCTACTCAGGCGACGGTCAGGAAGGCTTTTTCGATAATGAAGACTTGCAGGAAAGATTTTACAAGTGGTGGGAAAGACTCTCCAAGCGCTACGGCAAACTTTCTGACAGAGTCGCATTTGAACTTCTCAATGAAGTAAACGACAAGGAACTCAGTCCCAAGTGGAACAAGATAGCACAAAAGGCTATTGAAGTCATCCGCAAGGATTCACCGGATGTAAAGATTGTACTGGGAAGCTACTGGAACAATTCCATCGACGCACTGGCAGATCTGGATAAGCCTTATGACGACAATATCATATATAATTTCCACTGCTATGATCCTTTCATGTTCACCCATCAGGGCGCTTACTGGGTAGATGAGATGCCTCAGGATTTCCGCATAGGCTACCCAGGCAATATTGAGGATTACCGCGAATCAGCTAAGGCGACCGGTCTCACAAGGATACAGGATTACATAGATGTTCCTGACAGCGGTTTCGATCCTACATATTTTGAAAAACGTTTCGCTAACGGCGTAAGTGTCTGCAAAGAGAGAGACGTTGCTATGTACTGCGGCGAATACGGCGTTATCGACAGAGCTGATCCTAAGGAAATACTTAAATGGTATAAAGAGATAAACGCAGCGTTCAAAAAGTTCGGCATAGGCAGGGCTGCATGGAACTACAAGGAAAAAGACTTCGGTCTTTCCGATGAAAGAATGGCCGGTGTTATCGACGAGCTTATAAATTATCTCTGATAATTGCATAATATATTTATAAATTTTCTCCCCCTCACCCGCAAAGTTACCCGACTTTGCGGGGATTTTTTGTCCTAAAAATTGTTTTATGCGGTATTGATTTCTGAAGTCGGCTATGGTATAATAACAGAGTATGATATATAAGAACAGGAGGAGATGAAAATGCCCGATATTTGTCTTGCGGGAACAGGCGGTATGCTGCCTCTGAAAAACAGGTTCCTGACAGGGTGTTTTATTGAATACAACGGAAAAGCAATACTTATCGACTGCGGTGAGGGTATGCAGGTAGCACTTGCAGCTGCTGATATAAAGATAAGCCGCATAGAAATGATACTTATTACCCATAATCACGCCGACCATGTAACAGGTCTGCCGGGGCTGCTGCTTTCAATGGGTAATTGTTCAAGGGAAGATGCACTGGATATCTATATACCCGAAAGTGCCGAGCGCATAGTTAGAAACCTGATATCTGTCTGCGGACATCTTCCATTTGAGTTCAGGCTTCACAAACTTCCCGACAAAGAAGCAGTCAGCTTCACAGCTGATAAGATCGACCCTATGCTGACGATATCTACTCTCCCGCTGAAACACAGCGTCAAGTGCTTGGGATATAGTTTTCTGCTGGATAAGAAACCTGTATTTCAGCCGGAAAAAGCTCAGGAGCTTGGGATTCCTGTTAAAATGTGGAGATCACTGCATTCCGGTGAAACTGTTACTCTTGAAGATGGAAGGGTCATTCATCCTGAAGATGTAACAGGCGAAAAGCGTCCATCTGTCAAGGTAACTTACGTGACAGATACACTTCCGATAAAAGAGATAGTACCCTTTGCGCGGGATTCAGATTTGTTCATATGCGAGGGTATGTACGGTGACACAGACAAAAAGCAGAGTATGAACGAAAAGGGTCATATGCTTATGCAGGATGCCTGCCGACTTGCTAAAGAAGCTAGTGTCAAGGAATTATGGTTGACACATTACAGCCCGGCTGAAAAGCATCCCGAGAATTTTGAAAAAGAACTGAAAAATCTGTTCCCTGCTGTTGTGATATCCAAAGACGGAGAGAAGAAAACACTATGACAGAAAATGCTCTCGACTATCTGCTGTGGATAACGAATAGTCACAAAAATATAATAGCAGCTGAATTTGCAGATCACTGCCCTTCAATTATTGAAAAACTTAAAAGCAGGAATTATACTGCTGATGAACTTTATAGCTTGGTCACAGATGATGAACTTTACATCTGTGCAGAAAATGCGAATGGTACAAATGATGAAGTATTCCGGCAGGCGTTTATATCAGTGCTGATGTGTATGATATGTGCGAAATATCACAGCGAGGGACAGAAGTTTCTGCCTGAGGATATCGAGCCAATTCAAGGTGATAAGATTGACGGATTTTTCACCTATCTAAAAGAGAAAAGACCATTGCCCAAAGATTGCTATCAAATCTTCTGCAGAACGGTATGCCTATAAAGTATAACAGTATTGCAGGATTTATATATCACAAATTCAAAGATATACTGTTTCAAAAGTTTCATACAAGAAACTTTAAGTCTTTAAAAACTGCGTTTTATCGACAATTTGCCCTATATCCGTTATATGTTTATTATGATTAAATTTTGCATACATATCGGAATATACTTGCAAAATGCAAATAATATGGTCTTGATTTTATATGGTAAATTGTCATAATGTTAAATTTTTGTCTTTCATTTTCAAAATGCTTGACAAAGGCTGAAAATATGGTATAATAGAAATAATGAGTGCCACTATATATTGTTGTTTATTCAGCAATTTTCGTGCTCAATTTACAAAGTCAATTATTTTAAGGAGGAAAATAAAATGGCAAATCTTGATCTTACAAAGTATGGCATCACAGGTTCAGTTGAGATCATCCGCAACCCTTCCTATGAAGAGCTTTTCAAGGAGGAGACCAAGGCTGGTCTTGAAGGTTTCGAGGTTGGACAGGAGACCGAACTGGGTGCTGTAAACGTTATGACAGGTATCTACACCGGTCGTTCACCTAAGGATAAGTTCATCGTTATGGACGAGAACTCCAAGGACACTGTTTGGTGGACAACTGATGAGTACAAGAACGATAACCACGCTGCTTCCAAGGAGACTTGGGATGCTGTTAAGAAGATCGCTGTTGAAGAGCTCTGCAACAAGAAGCTGTTCGTAGTTGATGCTTTCTGCGGCGCTAACAAGGATACAAGAATGGCTGTTCGTTTCATCGTTGAGGTGGCATGGCAGGCACACTTTATCGAGAATATGTTCATCAAGCCCACTGCTGAGGAGCTTGAAAACTTTGAGCCTGATTTCGTTGTTTACAACGCTTCCAAGGCTAAGGTTGAGAACTACAAGGAGCTGGGTCTGAATTCCGAGACAGCTGTTGTATTCAACATCACAAGCCGTGAGCAGGTTATCATCAATACATGGTACGGCGGCGAGATGAAGAAGGGTATGTTCTCCATGATGAACTACTACCTCCCTCTCAAGGGCATCGCTTCCATGCACTGCTCCGCTAACTGCGATATGGACGGCAAGCACACCGCTATCTTCTTCGGTCTTTCCGGTACAGGTAAGACAACTCTGTCTACAGATCCTAAGAGAAGACTTATCGGTGACGATGAGCACGGTTGGGACGACAACGGCGTATTCAACTTCGAGGGCGGCTGCTATGCAAAGGTTATCGGCCTTGATAAAGAATCCGAGCCTGACATCTACAACGCTATCAAGAGAGACGCTCTGCTTGAGAACGTAACTGTTGATGCAAACGGCAAGATCGACTTCGATGATAAGTCCGTAACCGAGAACACTCGTGTTTCTTATCCTATCGATCACATCAACAACATCGCTTCCGAGGTTAACGGCGTTTCTGCTGGTCCTGCTGCTGAGAACGTAATCTTCCTCTCCGCTGATGCTTTCGGCGTACTGCCTCCTGTATCTATCCTGACTGCTGAGCAGACCAAGTACTACTTCCTGTCTGGATTTACTGCAAAGCTGGCTGGTACTGAGCGTGGCATCACAGAGCCTACTCCTACATTCTCTGCTTGCTTCGGTCAGGCATTCCTCGAGCTGCATCCTACAAAGTATGCTGAAGAGCTCGTTAAGAAGATGGAAAAGAGCGGTGCTAAGGCATACCTTGTAAACACTGGTTGGAACGGAACAGGTAAGAGAATCTCCATCAAGGATACTCGTGGTATCATCGACGCTATCCTGAACGGCGATGTTCTGAAGGCTCCTACCAAGAAGATCCCCTTCTTTGATTTTGAAGTTCCTACCGAGCTGCCCGGCGTTGATTCCGGTATTCTCGATCCCAGAGATACATATGCAAATGCTTCTGAGTGGGAAGAGAAGGCAAAGGATCTGGCTAACAGATTCATCAAGAACTTCTCCAAGTACGAGGGCAACGAGGCTGGTAAGGCACTGGTTGCTGCTGGTCCTAAGCTCTAATATATCAGACTTTAAATTAAAGCTCCGCATCCCTTGCGGAGCTTTTTTGATACAGATCTGTATGAGGTGACAATATTGTTGAACTACACGGATGGCTGACCGTAAATGAATGTTACACTGATGAGGTCGATAAGATCATCGGCGTATTCCGTGATGCTGCAAAAGCGGTAAACGGAAGCTATGGTATTATCTATCTTCATGACGATAGTGACAAAGAGCATTTCAACGAACTTCAGGTATTTATTTCAAGCACGGTGAATGCTCGAAAGTCAGAGATAAAATGCTTTCACCATGTATACCTGTGATAGAAGCTGAGATATACAATAAAAACATACAAAAGGAGGAATAATATGTTATTCATTTGCTACCCCAGATGCACAACCTGCAAAAAAGCCCAGAAATGGCTGGATGATAACGGCTTTCAGTATGAACTGCGTGATATCAAGGAGAATAATCCTACTTATGAAGAACTGAAAACCTGGTATGCCAAGAGTGGTCTGCCGTTAAAAAAGTTTTTCAACACCAGCGGACTGCTCTACAAATCAATGGAGCTTAAAGACAAGCTACCGACAATGACCGAAGATGAACAGCTGAAACTTCTCTCAACAGATGGTATGCTGGTAAAACGCCCTATACTCGTAAACGAAGACACCGTATTGGTTGGGTTCAAAGAAGCCGATTGGGAAAAGCAGAAATAACGAAAAAACGTACCGAGAACCACTCTCGGTACGTTTTGTTTAATCTGCAACTAATTTCTTGATCTTATCAACTGCGGACTTCACAAGGTTTTCCTTGTTTTTGTAGAAGTGCTGGTAATCCTTGGAATTAGTCCAGTCACCGCCCCAGTGCCAGCCTTTGCTTGCAAATACCTTAAAAGCAAGATCATGGTGGGTTATCTTGTGAGGAAAATCCGCACCCCTGTCAGCGAACTCTGCCGAATTTGCAGGACTTATCTTATCGCCCACTATATAAGGATTGTACAGCGGATTTATGTCAATCGCCCTTCCAAGTGCGTGAAGGGAAAGTTCCTGCGTACCCGCAACGTTCCTGAAATTGAAAGCAGAGGAATTATTATCCGCCATAGAACGCTCATCATCGCCGTCATATTCATCACAAAGACGTATCTTTTCGATCTCATACTCAGCTTCAAACAGCATCTCGAAAATTTCCAGAACCTCTTTCGCCAGAGATTTATGCACTATCATCTCACCATCAGCGATATTGTGGGAAAAATCCAGATACCTGATATTAAGGTACGAAAGATCATCCATATGTATCTCACTGTTTTCTTTGTAAGTCACGCCCTTGATTCGCTCCTTAACTTCATCGGGAACAGGGCAGGCAGAAAAGCCCTCACGAAGCATGATAACTTCATTTTTCATCTTACTTCCTCCAAACCAAAAGACATGATATCAACACCATGTCGATATCAGCATAGGATATTTTATCAGATATATCCCCTTTTGTCAATACTTTTTTCTTTAAGATTTTAATTTACAAAGACAAAATGGTACTTCTGCATTGATGGTGCAGAAGTACCGGAAGTATTTTCGTATAATTCTTCAAGCTGACCTATCAGACATTGACAGCCTGTTTAACATTTGATGAAGAAAGAACAGGTTTTACAGGCGCAGAAGTCGGGTGGAAAGTCGTTACGACTTCACATACCTTTTCGTAAACTCTGTACTCATCTTCGGTGTAGGCAATGTCCATAAGTTCTTTAATATCTTTTATGAACTTTTCATACTCAAATGGTATAGGTTGTCCGATATGGATCTTCTGGTTCTTGGTACGTTTAAGACCTTCCTCAGACATAAGCTTTTCTTCATAAAGCTTCTCGCCGGGGCGAAGACCTGTATAAATGATCTTGATATCGACATCTGGCTTATGGCCCGAAAGCTTGATAAGGTTGCGTGCCAGGGTATCTATCTTGATAGGCTCACCCATATCGAGCACATATATCTCAGAGCCATTACCAAGGATACTTGCCTGAAGCACTAATGATACTGCCTCGGGGATACTCATGAAAAAGCGGTTGATATTCTTATCAACGACTGTAACTGGGCCACCCTCAGCAATCTGCTTTTTGAACAGCGGAATTACGGAACCGTTGCTTCCAAGCACATTGCCAAAACGTACAGCGCAGAACTGAGTATGTGGGGTAAAATTCTCCAGTACTTCATCTGCTTCCCAGTCCTCCCCTGTCATATGAGCGTGTATTCTGGGCAGCTCGCCGCATCTGCCGTTTTTGACCATATAATCAAAGGTCTGGATTATCATTTCACACAAACGCTTGCTGGCACCCATAATATTTGTAGGGTTAACAGCCTTATCGGTAGATATGAGAACAAATCTCTGACAGCCGCTGCGCATTGCAGCATAGGCAGTCTTATAAGTGCCGATAGCATTGTTCTTTATAGCCTCACAGGGGCTGTCCTCCATAAGGGGAACGTGCTTGTGCGCAGCAGCGTGGTATACTATATCAACGTGATACTTCTCAAAAACTTCGTTAATACGCTTATTATCGCGCACAGAACCAATAAGCACAACAAGGTTAAGGTCAGGCATATTGCGTCTGAGTTCCATCTGTATCTCATATGCGTTATTCTCATAAACATCGAAGATTATGAGCTGTTTTGGATTATGCTTTGCGACCTGACGGCAAAGTTCACTGCCAATGGAGCCGCCGCCGCCTGTAACAAGGACGACCTTGCCCTGAATACTGTCATAGACTTCAGACATATCCATCTCGATAGGTTCTCTGCCAAGCAGATCTTCGATAGCGACGTCTTTCATCTTAGCAACAGAAACATCGCCTGTTACAAGCTGGTATATACCTGGAAGGTTTTTCAATTCACAGCCTGTTTCCTTGCATATATTCAGCACATCACGTCTGTCTTCGGGCGAAGCACTTGGAATAGCAACATATATAGCATTGACGTTATACTTCTGCACCGACAGAAGTATGTCATCACGTCCGCCGACGATCTGAACACCGTCTATGTATCTGTCCCACTTATTAGGGTTATCATCGATGATACAAACGACCTTTTCACGAAGTGTGGTGGACTGTTCAATATCTCTCATGATCATCTGACCTGCATTGCCCGCACCAATCAGCATAACACGCTTATATCTTCTGTCGCACTCTTTACCTCGCTCTGAAATCCGTTCACGTTCGAGCAGGATAAATCGGTAACAGAATCTGATACCGATAACTAAACAAAACTGCAGCATAGCACCCACTATATAGTAAGATACAGGCATACGTCTGAATATCACTGTTATCAGCACCGTATGAATGACAGCAAGCTCAGCCGTTGCAAATGATACACGCTTCAACTCGGAATAGCTTGCAAATCTCCATATACTTCTGTAAAGCTTGTTATAGCCATGAACAAGGAATACTGCCGCGATATATATAGGCATAAAATACGCATATGCTTTAAGATATTCCCTTGGTATCTTTGTAAAACTCAGATCATATCTCAGCCAAAGTGCGGCAAAATAACTGCCTGCACTTACAATGATATCGTACATGAACAAATAGATAGAAATAATCTGCCAATGTTCAAACCGTTTTTTTGATCTGAGCTTTACTTTGTTCACGCTTATGAAATCTACTTCCATTATAAAGCTCCCCCCTATTTTCACTAGTTTAACATATTATAACATATTAAATCAATATATGTCAAGTATTTGTATATAAATTAGTCAATAAAATAAATTTCATACGACATCCAATAATTGGTCACAGCAACACAAAAAGACACCGACCAAAAGTCGGTGTCTGTAATGCCGATTTATCTTATTTAGCTATCTCAGCCTTGATAGCTGAAAGAAGTTCATCATAAGTCTCGAATGCGGGAAGCTGAGGATAATCAGCCTTTATCTGATCAGTGCTTCTGAACAGATAACCTGCACGACTGTTCAGTATCATGCCGAGATCGTTGTAGCTGTCACCGCTTGCAATAGTCTCGAAACCGCAGGACTGAAGAGCCTTAACAGTAGTGAGCTTTGACTTCTCACAACGCATCTTGTAGCCTGTGATCTCGCCGTTGTCAGCAACTACCAGTTCATTGCAGAATATGGTAGGCATACCAAGCTTCTTCATAAGGGGCTTTGCGAACTGTGTGAAAGTATCACTCAGGATAAGTACCTGGCAGCAGTCTCTGAGTTCATCAAGAAACTCCTTAGCACCGGGCATAGGATCGATTTTTGCAATGGTATCCTGTATCTCCTTCAGACCCAGACCATGCTCTTTGAGTATAGCAAGACGATACTGCATGAGCTTATCATAATCAGGTTCATCTCTTGTGGTCTTTTTAAGCTCGGGGATACCGCTGGCTTCTGCAAAAGCTATCCATATTTCAGGAACCAGAACGCCCTCAAGGTCAAGACAAGTAACTATCATTTTAAATTCCTCCATAATGTCTCAAATTTCCGAATATTATTATACAACATATTTATGAAAATGTAAAGGGTATTTTTGCATTTTTTAATTACTAATCCTGCAAATATATACTCTATTTCTAAAATTATATAGTAGCGGCGCTTATATGAATTATTTTGTTATCACTAACTGCAAAAATTGTTTTTGCAAAAAAGTATAATTTTGGTCAAATAATGAAAAACTGTTAAATTTCTGAAAAAACCCTTGTAAAAGCAAAGATTATAAGTTATAATGTTAATTGGAATAAGGCGGAAAAATTCGCTATGTATAATATGGAGGTATGTAAGATAATGGGCAGTGCTGACAAGATCTTATTTGACAACGATTCCAGAGTGGCTCCTCTGGGACTTATCCCTATGGAGGGTGCTAAGGAACTGGGAGAAAAGGTCAACGCTTATCTGGTTAAGTGGGCTAATGAGGACAATTTCTTTAAGGAGACATTCCTGGTTGATGCTGAGTGTCCCAGATTTTCATCTGGTGACGGCAAGGGTCTTATCAAACAGACCGTAAGAGGTAATGATCTTTTCATTCTCTGTGATATGGGTAATTACAGTGTAAAGTACAATTACTTCGGTCACGAAAATTATATGTCGCCTGACGACCACTATCAGGATCTCAAGCGTATCATTCAGGCAGCAAGCGGTAAGTGTCACCGTATAAATGTTATCATGCCTTCACTTTACGGCGGCAGACAGCATCGCAGAAATTACCGTGAATCTCTTGACTGTGCTGTTGCATTACAGGAACTCCAGGCTATGGGCGTATCAAATGTTCTGACATTCGACGCACACGACCCCAGAGTTCAGAACGCAGTTCCTCTGATGGGCTTTGACAACATTATTCCCTCCTATCAGGTTCTGAAATCAATGTTCAGAAGTCTGGACGATTTCAAGCCCGACAAGGCGCATTTCATGATCGTATCTCCTGACGAGGGAGCTATCAACAGAAATATGTACTACGCTTCCGTACTGGGCGTTGATATGGGTATGTTCTACAAGAGACGTGATTACTCAACAGTTGTAAACGGCAGAAACCCCATCGTAGCACACGAGTATATGGGCAACGACGTTAAGGGCAAGGACGTTTTCATAGCTGACGATATCATTTCTTCGGGTGAATCCATGCTGGAAGTTGCAGTTGAACTGAAAAAGCGCAATGCAAACAAGATCTACTGCTATGCTACCTATGCTATATTCACAAACGGTCTTGCAAGCTTTGATAAGGCTTATGCTGATGGCATTATCGATGGCGTATTCGGTACAAACCTGACCTACAGAACTCCCGAACTGCTGAAGAGAAAATGGTTCCACGAAGTTGATGTTGCTAAGTACATCGCTTATTACATCGCAGCACTTAACCATGATGCTTCCATATCTGAGGTCATCGATCCTCACAAGAAGATATCTGCTTTGCTTGACAAGTACGATATCAAAAAAGGTAATTAATTTAGTATAACTTAACGGGCGTTCTGCGCCCGTTTGTTATATATGTAAGCTAACTATGGATATTCTTTTCGGAAAAAAACGACTCTCTGTCAGAAGATTCAGATCCGCTGACGGCGATGATCTTGCAGAGATACTTACGGATGCAGTGAATTTTTTGCTGTTGTACTTGATAGCAAAGTCATCGGTAAAATATACTTTTCCAAGAGAGAGTATGGCACTTACGAGATAGGTTATACTTTCAACAGGAATTATCAAGGCAATGGGTACGCCTGCGAAAGCGTCGGAGCTTTTATCCGATATGCATTCGATAAAATTGGTGCAAGGCGGATAATGGCTGAAATAGATGTCCGCAATGAAAGATCTTTCAAACTTTGCGAAAGACTTGGTATGCGGCGAGAAGCAGAATTCAAACAGGTATATCCTTCAAAAGAGAGAGGGTATAACGATTTTTACATATACGCTATACTTAAAGAAGAATACAGCAAATGAATATCACAGGTAAAAATATTCTGCTCAGTTGATAACGGACCGTATGTATCCGATAAATCTTTTATAATGGAGTAAACTTATGCCAAAGATAAGATGGATAGGGATAATAGATCAGAAAGACATCGAAAAATTTCAGAGCGCTCCCCTGCCAAACAATGCAGTAAAAACTGATCTGCCAAATTCTATCGGAGATATGATGATGAAAGCTGCACCTTTTGCAGCCTGCTCATTCATGATATGCATGATATCTATGGTGGTAAAATGTTATACAGCAAAAATCAATGTCATTAGTTTACCCTGGTCTATCATAGGACTTGCGATATCATCAGCTTCCCTTATACTTCACGAACTTTTGCACGCTGTAGTTTACCCAAGAAATACAACTGTAAGCGTGGGCATCGTCAGACAGTTTGCCTGCGTAGCTCTTGCTTCATGTCCACTTAGCAGAAAAAGATTTGCGCTTATGTCACTTTTACCATACATACTCGGGATAGTTCCGCTGATATTTTTTCAGCTAAGTCCAGCAGATAACAGTGCGATGAACAGTATACTGTTCATACTTTCCATGATGGGCATGATAAGTCCTTATCCTGATGCTTACAATGTTTATTATATGTTAAGAAAAATACCCGCAGGCAGCAAGGATGCTTTTCTGCGGTGATGATACCTATTATATACCAAAGGAGGGGTAGTATGATCTTTGCAGGAATAGTCGCTGGCGGAAGCGGCACACGTATAAAAAATGCCGACAAGCCAAAGCAATTCATCGAAATAGGCGGTGTGCCAATACTTATCAGGACGATACGTGCATTTGAGGAGATAGGCGAGATAGAGAGGATATACGTTGGTATCAATCCCGACTGGTATGACTATGCTGACAAGCTTCTGGAAGAATTCAACATCAGCACAAAGCGTGTTCGGCTGGTAACGGGTGGTAAGGACAGGAACGGAACTGTCATGAATATCCTGCGTGAGGTCACAGCTCTGTTCGGTATAAATAAGGGCGATGTGCTTATCACACACGATGCAGTACGACCATTCGTCAGTGAGAAAATTATTCGCGAAAATATTGAAACGGCGATGAAGACAGCAGCCTGTGGAACTTATATACCATCAGATGACACTGTTATCAGAACTACTGACGGTATGACCGTTACTGAGAATCTTCCACGCAAGCAGCTAATGAGAGCTCAGACACCTCAGACATTTGAGATATCAACTTTATGCGAGTGCATACGAAAGCTCGGAGACGAAAAGCTTAGTATACTGACGGATACCTGCGGTATACTGACGGAATGTGGCTATCCCATACACATAGTTCAAGGAGAACCCATGAATTTCAAGATCACCACCGATCACGACCTGATGATCGCGGGATTGATGGCGATGAGCGAAAGGCAATAGGATACATGGCGGAAAGATTTCATGCTTTCCGCCTTTTTTGTATAAAAATATCCCCGCCAAAAGACGGGGATATAATATATGTACATATCAGGAACCGGTAGGAATATAAGGTCTGATAGCACCTGCAAGATTGCCAACAGGCATTGTCTGGAGCCATACGTGACCTGGACCGGTAACTCTTGTATTAAAGAAGCCTTCACCGCCGAACAGCTTGTTCTTTATGCCTGCAACCTGTTCGATATCAATGGAGCATGAAGCTTCCATAGCGGCAAGACAACCTGTGTCAACAAGCATCGACTGACCCTGTGCCAGCTGATACTCAACTATAGAACCATCAAGTTCAAGGAAAACTGTACCCTGACCTGAGAACTTCTGCATAATGAAGCCCTCACCGCCGAAGAAGCCTGCACCAAGTCTCTTCTGGAAGAATATCTCCATATTAACGCCCATCTCACTTGCCAGGAAAGCTGATTTCTGAGCAACGATCGGCATCTGAGAAACATCCATGGGCTTAATAGCACCGGGGAAGTTTGAAGCCATAGCGATCATACCGTCGCCATTGGTAGCAGTGTAAACATTCTGGAACATAGATTCACCCGAAAAAGCACGTGAAAGAGCCTTTCCTATTCCACCGCCTGCATTGGTGGACATATTCATGTTGGGACTCATCCAGCTCATAGCTCCCTGCTGACATTTGATCGCCTCACCGTTATTCAGATAGCAGATGACAACGGGCAGCGGCTCGCCTTGAATTTCGTAACGCATTTTTTGTACCTCCTTTATTTGTCAGGTTTATAAACCTGTACTTAACATTTTATCTTTAAATTCCATCAAACTATCAAGCTTGACATAAGCTTTTTCAAGCATTTCTTCATCAGGTTCAATAAGATCGGGGATAAGTATAGGCATCATGCCCGCAGCACTTGCAGAGATTATTCCATTACGGGAATCCTCAACTGCAAAGGTATTCTTGGGGTCAAATCCAAGCTTCCTGCAAGCCGTAATGTATATATCAGGCTCGGGCTTGGATTTTTCAACCATATCACCGCCGATTATCGCATCAAAACAGTGCAGAAGACCTACTTCTGTCATTTCTCTTACTATAACATCGTAACGAGTAGAAGATGCAAGCCCGATCTTAACTCCGCTTTCGTGAAGCCATTCAAGAACTTCTCTAGCTCCCGCTTTGAGAGGAACACCTTTCTTTAAAGTAGCCTGAACTTCATCATTTACTTCCGCACGAAGCTTTTTTATATCATGCTTATCGCCATAAGCTTCGGTGACGATTCGCTCGGTATCTTTTTCATTTCGCCCGGTGCAAAGTCTTACATAATATTCAACATTTTCAAGTCCGTATCGATTGCCGACTTTGAGCCAGCACTCCATACAAACTGCTTCTGTATCAAATATAACACCGTCCATATCAAAAACAATGCCGTCAATATTATTTAGTGTATACATTTTTCTCCTTACCCATATCTTTCCAGTTCAAAGGAACTCTCGTCGCTCAATTCACATGAACCTCTATAGAAACGTAGTTTTATATCATCAAAACGTTCTATATAAGCATAAAAATTTTCAGGCAAATCTCTAAGAATGTGTATACCGCCACCATCAAGATGATAAATAATCTCTTTTAGAAAGCGTTCATAACAATATGTTACTTGTTCAGCTAGTTCACGGCTGAAAACCTTGTTCTGTACCAGACATTCTATGCTCTCATAGACCTGCCAGAATTGCTCTTTAGGAAAACGAGATTTTTCATACATGATATATGTAAAAGAATTTTCCTTGTCAGGATTAAAATTATCAGAAAGTATCTGCTTTGCTTCTTCAATATCCATCATTTAAAATACATATACAGGTCGCATTTAATCATGCCGTTGTAGAGCTTACGTTTCTTGTCTGCCTTTTTTCCAAAGAATTTTTCAAACTCTTCATGGGGCGAGATTATGTAGCAAGGTCTTTCCCTTGAGGGCTGTAATCTCTCACCGAGACGTTTGTACAGTTCTTCAGCATCACGTATCTCCAACAATCTTTCGCCATAGGGAGGATTGCAGAAAGTTATACACTGATCTGGCTGAACGAACTTTCTGATATCCTGCTGCTTGACTGTAAGCTTAGAACCGACTCCTGCCTTTTTGGCATTATCTCTTGTAAGCTCAACTGCAATATCATCGATATCAAAACCGAAAGCCTTGAAACTTCCCTGCTTATCGATCATGTCCATAGCTTCCGAACGAGCATTCTGCCAAACCTTTTCGGGAATCTGCTCCCACTTCTGTGCCGCAAAATTTCTGCGAATACCGGGAGCGACTTTAAGTGCCTTGTATGCTGATTCGATAAGGAATGTACCCGAACCACACATAGGATCGCACACTATTGAATCCGACCTCACTCTGCCAAGATCAATTATACCTGCGGCAAGAGTCTCCTTGATTGGTGCCGCATTGGAATTTCTGCGGTATCCGCGCTTGTGAAGACCTTCACCTGTGGTATCGAGGTACAGAGTAAACACATCTTTCATAAGCGAGAATTGCAGCTGATGTTTAGCACCTGTTTCCTCGAAGTATGAGATACCGTAGACTTTTTCAAGCCGCTTTACACAGGCTTTTTTTATTATCTTCTGACAATCGGGCACAGAATGCAGCTGAGAATCCAGTGAATATCCCTTTACCGGAAAAGCATCATACTTTCCAATGAAATCTTCAAGTGGGATATTCATAACTCCCTGAAAAAGCTCCTCAAAACTGCGGGCATTAAATGAAGCGAGTTCGATAAGCACTCTCTCACCTGTGGAGACCCACAGATTTGCTTTTGCGACGGTATTATAATCGCCGCTGAATGTGACCTTGCCGTCAGTAACGGTAAGGTTCTCCCCTCCTATCCTTTCGATCTCGAATTTCAAAGTCTTTTCAAGTCCAAAGTGACAAGGGATACATAGTCTTAAATTATTCATATTTGACCTTTCAAAATAAGACCTCCGTACTTTATGGTACGGAGGTCGATACCATCAACATAACGGTAAAATTTTTTAGTGGTAACAATAACCGGGAACATTTGATGCCTTGAAATAGCCTACCTGTTGACTTCCGCAGCGATCGGTAGCTATAAGTCCCGTACTTGTACAGAAGTTCAGCTTAACTACAGTATCGGGCATCGGGAAACAGCCTTCTTCATCAAAACTCTTGTGTGGTTCCGATTCAGCGATATCTCCGAAGATATTCTTCCAGATAGCACCAATGTTCTGATAATCAGTTGACGAAACAGAACGAGGCTCACCATCCTCATTATTCTCATTATATCCTACCCAAATACCTGAAACATAGTCTGGTGTACATCCTACAAAATTAAGGTCACGCCATTTCTCCGAAGTACCTGTCTTACCAACAAGATCTGTCTTCTTCAGCTTAGCGTATCTACCTGTACCTTCTTTGTCGTTGATAACATACTGCATCATTCGATTCATTATATAAGCTGTACTGTCAGAAACAGCCTGCTTGTAACCATCAGTTTTCTCGTAAATTACTTTTCCAGCTGCATCTTCAATCTTATAAATATAACTTTTTTCGTACTTTTTGCCCCCGTTTCCGAAGATCATATATGCACCAACAAGCTCATCAAGATGAAGTCCATAACCGAAAGCGCCAACAGTAAGTGGAGCATAGTCATTATCTGTATCTAACAGATTAGTTATATCAAGCTTACTTTTCAGGAAATTATATGAATATGAGGGTGTAAGCTGATCGATCAGCTGCGCAGGCATGGTATTAAGAGATTTAAGCAACATCTGATATGTGTAGAAATTCTTATATGACCAGTTACCCTGAGAGGCATCAAATTCAGAATAGTTTACAGGCCAGTCTTTACCGTTTAGCTTGATAGGCTTATCGTTATATGACGATGTCATAGTGATAAGATCCTGATCCAGCGCAGGTGCATAAGAAGCAATTGGCTTTATACAAGAACCCGGAGATCTTGCACCGTTAACAGCCTGGTTCCAACCAAGTATCTCATCTTTCTCAGAACGAGAACCGCAGACAGCTTTAACATTACCTTTATAATCCATACAAACAAAGGCTGACCATAGGGTATCATCCGCAGGATCCATATACCATGTGGTGAAATTGCTTGCATCCTGCATTTTCTTTTCAATCTCATGTTGCATATCAATATCTACACAGGTATAGATAGTGAAACCACCGTTTGATATCAGTTCAGCTGCTTCATCAGTAGTAATGCCTCTCTCGGAAGCAATTCTCTGCCTTGCTTCCAGAATCGCTGCATCGAGATACCAGTCAGTCATACCCTGATCTTCAAGCTCACCATCGTAAATGGTCTCACTGGAATAATCAAAATTACCGGCGATCTCCAATGGCTCATTAAGAGCATCTTCATACTCCTGAGAATCGATAGCTCCAGCTTTATACATATGATCAAGACAATATTTTCGTCTAATATTATTATTTTTGATATTATCAATAGGGTTATTCGCAGATGGTGCATTATTCATTCCTGCAAGACAAGCTGCTTCAGCAAGATCAAGTTCGGAAATATCTTTACCGAAATAGAAATTTGCAGCAGACTGCACACCAATTATATCATATTTAGAGGTACCCTGCGGAACTACATTGAGATAAGCCTCGAGAATATCATCTTTAGTATAGGTCTTCTCAACGTTTATCGCACGAAATACCTCACGTATCTTACGTTCGATACCCTGAACGCCTGAAACAGCATCATCGCCAGTTAGATTCTTGATAGTCTGCTGAGTGATAGTAGAACCGCCTCGTCTTGCACGATTAGGCAGGAAAGCATTTACAAAAGCGGCAAAAGTACTCTTGAAGTCAACACCGTCATGGGCATAGAAACGCTCGTCCTCTGTATACACAAATGCGTCCTGTACAACCTGAGGTATCTGATCCAAATCGACCCACAGTTGGTGCTTGTATTCATTTCTCAAAGTATAATACAGCACATACTTATCCTGGGGTTCATCTGTCTCCTCATCATAATCGGGATTATCGTAGAGGAATCTTGTTATATTACTTTCAACGCTCTTTTCAAGCATGATATCAGTAGTAGTATCAGCAAAATTCAGAACGTAGATAGTAAGCACCGTGCCAAAGATAGACATAGTAATCACTATGATCAAAAAAATCGACAGGAGAAGCGTACCCATAGCTTTCAGTATATGAACAGCAGGGTGTGTTCCTCGTTTTCTATGTTTTGTTTTATTTCTTCTTTTTTGTTCCATAAAATAAGACCTTCCAATACTGACTGCGTTTCACCGCAAACATTATATATCAATTATATTATACCATATTTCACAGAATAATGCAAGACTGTTGATTACAAAATATGTAGCGGCAAACAAACAAAAACCGTACAATATACTTATTTAACTCACTTACAGTAATATTAATAACCGGTTCAGCTCTTTATTTTTCACAAAAAAATGGGGACGATGACCGTCCCCATTAAATTAATGCTGATTATTCAGCGTCGGTCTCCTCAGTTTCCTCATCATCAAGCAGAGCTCTTCTGGAGAGGCTGATTCTCTTCTTATCAGCATCTATCTCAGTTATGCGGCAGTCAACAACATCGCCGACAGCAAGGATATCAGCAACGTTATTTACTCTCTGATTAGCGATCTGAGAGATGTGGATAAGACCATCGATACCATCAATGATCTGTGCGAATGCACCGAAAGAGGTTATGGAAACGATAGTTGCCTTAACGTCCTGACCTACCTCGTAGTTGTTAACAAAGATCTCCCAAGGATTCTCGGAATCCTTCTTATATGTAAGGGATACCTTCTTTGTCTCAGGATCGATATCCTTGATCTTAACTGTAACCTTGTCACCGATAGATACAACATCGGAAGGATGCTTGATCCTGTTCCAGCTGAGGTCAGCTCTTCTAACCAGACCATCAACGCCGCCCAGATCAACGAATACGCCGTAATCTGTGATAGACTTAACAACGCCTTCCATCTCAGCGCCTACAACAGCAGTATCGAAGAACTTGGACTGTGCAGCAGCCTTTTCTTCTCTTGCTACAGCTCTTACAGAGCCGACAGCTCTCTGCTTAACGTCATTTACTTCAAGGATCTTGAACTTAACAGTCTGCTTGAGCAGATCGTTGAGATCGAAATCTCTTCTGGGAGCAGCCTGAGAAGCAGGAACGAATACCTTTACGCCGTCAGCGGAAACAAGTACGCCGCCCTTGACTACGTTGGTAACGATACCTTCAAGGATCTCACCGCTCTCAGCAGCATCCTTGATTTTCTGGAAGCTCTTGTCTGCGTCAACTCTCTTCTTGGAGAGCATTACAGTACCATCTGTATCACTTGTCTTGATAACGATCAGCTCAATGGTATCGCCAACGCTTACGATATCTGCAGGCTTCTTGCCGGGGTCATCTGTAAGCTCGCTCAGTGCAACATAGCCTGTGTGCTTGGTTCCGATGTCAACGATGACTTCGGTTTCGTTCACAGATTCGACAGTGCCTTCTACCTTCGCTCCCGGATATATTTTTTTGAGGGTCTTATCGATCGCCTCCAGATTAAATTCTTCGTCAACAGTATTGTCAACATTGTTCAGCAGTTCACTCATAGTGTCCTGTACCTCCTTTATAATATAGCCGGGTGTCGAAGCACCGGCAGAGATCCCGATAAATTTTGCATTGGTCAGGTCAAGACCGCATTTTCGCAGATCATCGGCATTCTCTACGAGAACACATTTGCAGTGCTGTTCGCAGATAGCCTTCAGCTTATGCGTATTAGAACTGTGTTTTCCGCCCGCTATCACCATAATATCCGCTTTTTTTGCCAATTCTTCAGCCTCATTCTGGCGGATATTGGTGGCATTGCATATCGTTTCACATATCTCCGCATGGGGGAGATATTTTTTGAAAAGCGGTACACATTCTTTCCACATATTCTTATTATACGTCGTTTGAGCTAAAATTGCAACCTTTTTTGACAAAAAATCTTTAATTTTCACCAAATTTTCAAATTCGCCACAATTTTCAAACACATAACATTCGCCAAGACAGTGTCCCATTATCCCTTTCACCTCAGGATGAGTGGCATCACCTGCTATCAGTATCACGTGACCCGCAGCAGATTTCTCACGAGCGATATTATGTATCTTTGCAACAAAGGGACAAGTTGCATCAACGATCTCAGCGTCAAGCTCTTTGAGCTTATCATAAACATCACTGCCTACGCCGTGAGAACGTATAACAACTGTCTGACCATTTCTGACCTCATCGAGCTCTACAGGATATACCCCTCTCGCTTTAAGGTCATCAACGACGTTCTGATTGTGAATGATCGGACCTAACGTTACAATATTATTTCGGTTATCTAATTCATTATACACCATTTTTATCGCTCTGTCTACACCAAAACAAAAACCTGCACTTTTAGCAACAGAAATTTTACATTTAGTTAACATTATTCATTCACCAAATCAGTAATATCTTCCATAACTTTATTTTTTAACACCCTCAGCGACTTGCTGTCTGTATTCTCAGCACCGATCTCAGAAGGAATGATAGGTTTTCCGTAACGTACGATCACTTTCTTACGGAATTTCAGCTTGCCTTCAAAAGTAATACCAACAGGGATTATTTTAGTCTGTGCAACAGCAGCGATAAGCGCTACTCCTGTTTTTCCCTTGCCGACTTTACCGTCACGGGAACGGGTCCCTTCTGGGAAAATAGCGAGATTTCTGCCGGCTTCAAGCTTTTCTATAGATGTGTCTATAACACCTGTATCACCTTTTCCCCTTGCAACAGGGAAAGCTCCAAGCTTGGTTATGAGCCATTTAAATGCTCTATTTCCCTGAAAAAGTTCTTCCTTTGCCATATAGGAAAGGGGTACTCTGGCATGAAGCGCAATGAAAACAGGATCCTGATAACTGCGGTGATTGGAAGCGAAAATATTTCCGCCGTCCTTAGGAACATTCTCTACGCCCTCCCACTTTATATCGTAATAAATATGGTAAATGCCAATGGTTACCCATCGAAGAAGACCGTAAATAAACACTCTCAGCGGATTGACCTTGTTGGTCTTTGTTATAGGACGTATCTCCATAAGAGGTTTTGCTGCGCGTTCTTTCTTTTCACTCACGCGAGTATCATTTTTTTTTTCGCCGATCCTCTCGTTGATAACACGGCATATCTCATCTATCGACTGCTGAAGATCAAGCTCGGTGGTATTGACCTCAATTGCATCATCAGCTTTTTTGAGAGGTGCGGTCTCGCGGTGAGTATCGTTATAATCGCGCTGTTCAATATCACACAGAACTTCCTCATATGTCGATGGATCGCCTTTTTCCTGCAGTTCCTTGAAACGTCGATTAGCCCTTTCTTCAGCAGAAGCAGTGAGGAATATTTTGACATCCGCATTAGGCAGAACTACCGTCCCGATATCTCTGCCATCCATGATAATGTCATTTTCCTTAGCCATAGTCTGCTGGAGATCAAAAAGGAACGTCCTGACCTCGGGGATAGCAGATGTTTTTGATGCCGCCATGGATATCTCGGGAGTTCTTATCTTATCCGATACATCTTCACCGTTAAGTATAACGTGCTGGGCACCGCCCTTATATTCGAGTTTTATAGCGATTTCATTAAGTTTTCCAATGATCGCAGAAGTATCATCAAGATCGGTTCCACTTGATACCATATAGCAAGCAACCGCGCGGTACATAGCTCCTGTATCAACGTAGACATACTGCATTTTCGCGGCAACAGCTTTTGCGATCGTTGATTTTCCGGCACCCGAAGGTCCGTCAAGTGCAATATTTATTCCCATATATTTACAACTCCTTTATTAATTTTGTTCAGCCATAATGAAGCCGAAACAGGGATCTATTTATTCTTCCGTATACTCCACAGCCTGTGCACAGGCGTATGCGGTAGACCAGGCTATCTGCAAATTAAATCCGCCTGTGTATGCATCAAGATCGAGTATTTCTCCGATGAAATATAAGTTCTTACAAAGCTTTGACTGCATAGTTTTCGGATCGATCTCAGACAGTTCAACACCTCCGCGGGTGATTATCGCTTCATCTATCGGACGCAGCCGTTTTACAATAAACGTCAGCTTTTTTATGACTTCAACCAAAGAACGGCGTTCCTCTCGTGTTATCTGGTTTACACGCTTTTCCGAGGGTATGCCGCTTCTTGCAACAATGACAGGTATCATCTTAGCGGGCAGAAGTTTTCCTAGAGAATTGCCGAACTCGCGGTTTGGAAAATCGGAAAAATCCCTGAGGATACGTGCGTCCAGCTGTTCACTTGAAAGTGCGGGTTTAAGGTCGATACATATATGATATGTGTGCTTTTCAATATCCCTGATATGTGCGCTTGCCGAAAGCACAAGGGGTCCGGAAAGACCGAAGTGAGTAAAAAGCATCTCCCCTAGTTCTTCATAAAGCGGTTTGTTACTGTTATCCTCAAGCAGGGAAAGAGTGCAGTTTTTAAGGCTAAGCCCCATCATTTCAGCACATTCTTCGGCTTCTTCGGTAACTATCGGACAAAGTGACGGCGTTATAGGTGTTACGTGATGACCTGCTGATTTTGCAAGCTTATAACCAAAGCCATCAGAACCGGTTTTCGGATAGGAACGTCCTCCTGTGGCGATTATCACGCTTCCGCCTCGATATTCACTTTCGCCGCATCTAACCCCGACAGCACAGCCTTCCTCGATGATAAGAGAAGTCACTTCCCTGCTGACAAGTTCGACACCGCAGTCAAGGCAGTAATTTACCAGGGCATCGGCAATATCATGGGCGCTGTCGCTTACAGGAAAAACTCTGTTGCCGCGCTCGGTCTTCAGCGGGACACCAATTCCTTCAAAAAATGCCATTGTATCTTCTGCGGTAAAACGGCTGAGAGATGAATACATAAAGCGATTATTGCGCGGAATATTCTTCATTACGGTCTCAACATCACAATTATTGGTGACATTGCATCTGCCTTTTCCCGTTATGCGGAGTTTTCTGCCAAAACGTTCATTCTTCTCGATTATAACAGCGCTTTTGCCGAGCGTTGCAAGCTGACAACCACAGAAAAGCCCAGCCGCACCGCCGCCGACTATCACTGCATCATACGTCTTCGTTGGCATCGTTATTCTCCGTATTTTCAGTATTTTTAGCGTATACGTCAAAGTCTTCCCAGACCTTTTCCAGCTTGCCGAAAGTCTGAGTAACAAGATCTACATTCCTGATAGAAATTGCGGCGATAAGCGCATTTACAAGACTTAAAGGCGCAACTAACGAATCGGCAAATGAAGCCATGTCGCTTTTAGCAAGCAAAAGTGCATCAGCATAATCAGTAAGCGGAGAACTTGTAGAATCGGTTATTGCAATAACTTTAGCGCCGTTGGTCTTGGAGTATTTCAGCGCTTTTACGGTCTGATTTGAGTACCTGGGGAAAGATATACCTATCATAACATCGTCTTTGTCAATTCGCATTATACGCTCAAAAAGTTCGGAAGTTGTTGTGCTGGGAACCAGCTTTACGTGCGGGAACAGCAAGTTCAGATAATAGTTCAGAAAATAAGCCAGCGCCGCTGAGCTTCTTGTACCGATGATATATATGGTGTTCGCCGATGTTATAAGATCTACCGCATGGTTGAAATCATTCTTGTTAGTTTCATTCAGCGTTGCACGGATACGGTCGATATCCTGATTCAGCACCCGCTGTAACACATCCTCACCGTTCATCTGCTCGGAGCTTACCTCGATACGCTGAACTGCAGTCAGCTTGTTGCGCATAAGATCCTGAAGCTGTCTTTGAAGTTCGGGATAACCATCATATCCAAGTTCAGAAGCAAAGCGAACCACAGTTGATTCACTGACCCCCACTGTTTTGCCCAGTTTCTGCGCAGTCATAAAAGCAGCTTTGTCATACTGCGAGAGTATATAATTTGCAATAAGCTTGTGGCCTTTTGAGAGGCTTGGAAGCTTCACCTTTATGACCGAAAACAGATCTCTGTTCATATATATCACTCCATTTCAACGCATACCGATTTATCTGTATAATTGTATGCAATTTCAATCGGTAGACTTTTCCAACAGTCTTTTCTGCAATGCTGCGATCTCTGCACGTCTTTCTGACGTCGCTGTTCTGTCTATACTAAAACGACCATCATTGAAAAACAGAATATCTCCGCTTTTAACATTGATCGGAAGCTTTGTCAGATCAATATTTTTCATAACACCATCGCTATCTTCACAGACAGCAAATGCACCTTCGATCCTATCCACTGTGAATCTCATTTTTTATCCCTTTCACATTCAACTGTAAGTCCTTCGCCGTCAGAAATAAACACCACACTGCCATCACGGGCTGTGATATAGGTATTTCGAGCATACTTTGAAAGCCTTCTTACAGTCTCTTTGTTCGGATGACCATAATCATTGTTTTTTCCGCAGGAAATAACTGCATATTCGGGATCGACAACATCAAGAAAATCAGCTGACGAAGAAGTTGAACTTCCATGATGTGCTGCTTTCAAGACCTTTGCTTTTAGATCCACACCCTTTTTAAGCAGTGACTTCTCTTCTTCATTCTCGCAGTCACCCGTAAACAGGAAACTGTTTTTATCATGAACGACCTTGACTATCAGTGAATAATTATTCAGATTATCAGAATCCTCAATATCAGACGTGAATATCTGTACTTGACAGCACCCAAGCTGAAACGAAGTATCCTTTGGTGACATTACTGAAACTCCCCTGACATCAACGGCTTTCAACATATCCTCGTAGCATTTAGTAGTAGGCACATATGCATCCGGTATACGCGGCATCATAAAGCTGTCCACATCGAAAGTATACATTATCTCAGCCATTTCTCCGATATGATCGGAATGTGGGTGAGTCGCTATAAGTTTATCTATGTGATGTATCCCATGACGTATAAGGTAAGATTCGATTGCGTTGTCGTTATCACGCTCACCGCTGTCTATCAGCATAATCTGACCTTGTGATGCAACAAGTATGCAGTCACCCTGTCCCACATCGATGAAATGTACTTCAAGATCGGCGCGGGTGGCAGGACGATCGGCAAGTCCAAGCTTGACCATAATATCCTGAACGGATATTATTTCCATATAATGTAAAAGCCATAGAACTCCTGCAGCAAAAAGCAGGATTATAAGCAATATCAATCGAAGTCTTTGCTTTAGTGTAAGCCCACTTCCCTTCTTCGGGGGCGGACTGCTCTTTTTACCTTTTTTTTCAGCCATTTAAAACACCTTATCTTCTGGCACGCATTTCAAGCCATTCTTCTTCGGTAAGGTTGATCTTTCTGGGTTTTGCACCATCCTGAGGACCTATGATACCCATTTCCTCTATCTGATCCATGATGCGCGATGCTCTTGAAAAACCAAGTTTCAGCTTACGCTGTAAATACGAGGTCGAAGCATTTCCAGTGGTAACGATAACAGTTATAGCCTGATCGATCAAATCATCATCGGGATTGATGATAACATCCTCGGAATCACTGTTTCCGCCATTTTTCTTATCTTCCTTAGGCTTAGGCATATTCTCTTCGACTTCTGCCATGATATCAGCACTGTATTCCGCTGAATGTTCGCTTTTCAGGAACTCAACAACAGACTTTATCTCGGGAGTATCAGCAAAACCAGACTGTATACGGATAGGTGTTTTTACTCCAACAGGCTTGTACAGCAAGTCGCCGTTGCCCAGAAGTTTTTCAGCACCGCCCTGATCCATGATTACTCTTGAATCCACATTACTGGATACGCTTAGGGAAACTCTCGAGGGTATATTGGATTTTATAAGACCTGTGATAACGTCTTTTCTTGGAGACTGTGTAGCGATGACCATGTGTATTCCTGCCGCACGGGCAAGCTGACCCAGCCTGATAACTGAATCCTCTACCTCACTGCCAGCAGCCATCATAAGATCGGCAAACTCATCGATAACTATGAGTATCTGCGGCATGAGCTTCATTTTAGCAAACATAGGATCGATCTCATCAACTGGCTTTGAATGTTCAGCTGTGAGCATCTCATTGAATTCTTCAAGATTCTTGACGTTATTAGCCTCGAACATCTTATAGCGCTTGTTCATCTCGTTAACTGCCCAGCCCAGTGCACCTGCCGCTTTCAGCGGGTCGGTGACAACAGGTATAAGCAGGTGAGGTATCCTGTCATACAGCTTGAATTCGACCATTTTGGGGTCGATAAGTATAAGCTTTACTTCCTCGGGAGAAGCATGATACAGCACGCTCATGATTATGGAGTTCGTGAATACCGATTTACCTGAACCGGTAGTTCCCGCAACAAGAAGATGAGGCATTTTTGCAATATTGCCTACAACTATCTTGCCCTCGATATCCTTGCCGACAGCAAAGGTCAGCTTGCCCTTAGCGTTGCGGTACTCATCACTGTCGATAAGTTCACGTAGAGAAACAGGATCTCGAACGTCATTAGGGACTTCGATACCAACGCATGGCTTTCCGGGAACAGGCGCTTCGATACGGATACTCAGTGCCGCAAGATTAAGTGCGATATCATCAGCAAGGCTGAGTATCTTGGCGACCTTGACACCTGCGGCAGGCTGGAGTTCATATCTTGTAACAGAAGGACCTCTGAAAATACCTGTTATACGCGTTTTTACACCGTAGACTTCAAGGGTCTCCACCAACTTACGTGATTTCTCCTGTATCTCGGCTTCGATAACAGCCTTGTCAATCTTCTTTTTGGGGTATTTGAGAACATCAACAGGCGGATTGACGTATACGGGGATCTTCTCATCCTCTTCAAACATTGTAGTCTGACCCTTGCTGTTGATATTTACGACCTTTGGTCGCTCCTGTTCTTCCGTTTCATCGGAAGCAACAGGTATCTTTCTGTTAACTGCGGCCTGGATGATCTTTTTGAGTTCTTCCCTGTCTTCACTGTCATCAGGAGTTTCTTCTTCAATTATCTCCACAGATACTTCCTCTGCCTTGGAAAGATCCCGCTTTCTCCTTGAATGTTTGGTATCATCGACGATAGTCTCACCATTATCAATGATCTCCTCGACTTCATGTTCTGCCACTGTATCATCATCGGTAACAAATTTAGCAAAGTCAACACGCTGTTTTCTGCGGGCAGACGGGTCTTCCATAGCAACGGGCACGGGAAGTTCGGGTCTGCGTCCTGATATTTCACGCTCTGCATGATTACCGTCACCTAGCTGACCTTCACGCTCTTGTCTGGCAACTATACGTTCAACTCTGTCATTGCGAACAGCTTCAACCGATGCTACAAAAGGCCTTGAAAGCAACCTGAACAACTGCGGCAGAGTAAGATCGGTGAGCAACAGTATGAAAGTAAAAGTAATCAGCAGGATAATAATGGAAGCTCCAAGCCTTTTGAAAGCCGCAAGAAGCGGCCAGCCAAGCACAGCGCTGGCAAGTCCGCCGCCGCGGAGATCAACGCCGTCATCGTACAGACCTTTCAGCTTTTTTAAAAAACTTCCGCCCTGTACTGAACCGACCTGCAATATCTGGACCATACCACTGGAAAGCAGCATAAGCATACCGCCCTCGACGCACTTAGCCACTACGGTATTTTTCTTTGTATTCGACGCTATCATAAGCGCAACATATATCATCATCGGGGCAAACAAGAACACAGCCACACCGAAAAGTCCTCGGTTGAGATCATGCAATGCACGCCACAGACCGTCGCCGCGAATAAAGGTTATGAAAATTTCCAGCACACCTGTAAAAAAAAGTATGTATGACCAGAAGCGCCTGTATTCTCTTTCTCTGGCAGCATTAAGTGCATCCTGCGCTGCCTTGCTTACTTTCGGTGAACTTTGAGACGTCTGTTTTTTTTGCACCGGTCTTCCGGTTGTTTTAGAACCCGAGGCATTTGCTGCCATTTAAACACTTTCCTTTCATCAAATATAGTGAATTATCTTATGCTTCAAAAAACCGCAAAAAGCCTGAATCACACAAGTGCTGAAATATCAGCCCCCGATATCAAGCTTCTTGGCAGATATGTAATTATCAGAAACTGATGGGATGACCCATGCAGAATTCGATGAATGCGATAACGAGTACGATGGTACCAAGGACAAAGGTGTAATAGGAGAACACCTTGAATTTATCGCTTTTCACCAGCCAGCTGACAAGTTTAATAGCAAGCACACCTACTATAGCTGCAACAACAAATCCGACTGCACAGTTTGCAATGCCGACCTTTTCAACCTCAACATTTGAGGTCATGACACCTTTTATATACTTAGCCACTTCAAGCAGACAGCTGAGAAGTATAACAGGTATTCCGAGAATGAAAGAATACTTTACCGAAGTCTCTCGTGAAAAACCCGAGAAAAGTCCTGCGGAGATAGTAGAACCCGATCTGGAAACACCCGGCAGAAGTGCAACGCCCTGGAACAGTCCGACAGTTACAGAGTCCTTAACTTTGATATCTCCGGCCTTCTTATTGCCCTTTGTGCATCTGTCAGACATAAAAAGGATAGCAGCTGTATAAAGAAAGCAAAGTCCTTCAGCAAAAATGGAATTATCCTCACCTATTGATTCAAACCAATCCTTGAAAACAGCAAAAGGTGCAAGGCACAGACACGATACTATAATCATAACGATCATACGGCGCTGAGGGTTCATGTCTTTAAGGGTGAACTTCCATTTAAAGATATCAGAGCAGATATTTCCAAGCTCTTTGATGAGCTCTATGATATCTTTTCTGAAAGCTATGAACACAGCGACCAGCGTACCCAGATGCAGTACTGCCGAAAATAAAAGCGCACCCTCGCCGTTATTGCCAGTAAAATGCTGATACAGCGAAAGATGTCCTGAACTGGAAACAGGCAGAAATTCTGTCAAACCCTGGATTATACCCTGTACAACTGCGTCAAATAAACTCATTTTGTCCTCCATATTTAACTCGCCGCTGATACGGCTTATTTTCTATATGCAGGTATGTCGCCTATGTTGTCATATGATACAACATAAACAGCTAAAACTGTCATTCCGAAAAAACCTGCACATAATATAATAGCACAATAAAAGGTACTTGTCAATGCTTATCACGCCCAAAACAGAAAATTTTGCAGGAAAAACTGCATTTTCCTG
Source organism: Ruminococcus albus AD2013 (assembly GCF_000526775.1). NCBI lineage: Bacteria > Bacillati > Bacillota > Clostridia > Eubacteriales > Oscillospiraceae > Hominimerdicola > Hominimerdicola alba. The sequence continues at coordinate 802,701 of NZ_JAGS01000001.1, read as the reverse complement.
CAAAATCATTCATCATTTTTCGTATTCTACTGAAAGTACCTGATCGACCCATTTTACAAGACTGACGAAACTTTCCTTATCAAGTATTGTGAAATACTTCTGCGGCTGCTGATCGCCGCTGCCCAAATGGTCTGTGAAACAGTAGCCATCGGCTGAGATCGTCATGGTGACAAGATCATCCGTTCCGTAACCGGTTTCTATCTGCACATAATCAAGCCCCGTATCCTTGCTTGGTGATTTAACAGGATCCGATTCGCCGAAGCTTTTGACAAGTTTATTCAGTTCAGAATAATCGTCATGGTCGAGGATATAACAGCTGCCGTATCCGTCTCCGACTTTCATTCTTACAAAGCCGTAAGCTCCGTTATATATAGTATAGTTATAGAAACGATCAAAGCAGATATAATATATCTCCTCACCTTTCTGCACACGGTAATATGCATTATAGGGACGAGAAGTATTTATCGACTGTGCTGAAACACTCTCGATCTTATCCCAGTCAACATAAGAAGAACCGTCGCCGACTTTCTTGTTATCATCTAGGATAAGATTATATACCTTATAATTTCCGTCATCTTCATCATCTGATGATGGTTTGTTTCTGGTTTCCTCTTCAATTCTGATATGATCAGATTTAAACTCGGGAGTTTCTGCAGGGCTGATGCTGCCGAATACGTTGAAAGAAAGATACTCCTCTGGAGCATTCAGTTCCTTGTCTCTTGAAAGCATAAGTATACTCGGGGTACACAAGCCTATAGTCGTATAGGTATCTGCTTTAAGGACCACTTTCCCGTTTTTATCAAGAAGCCCTTTATATTTGCCTTCGGAAAAAATATAGAAGATGTTCCCTATCTTATTTGAACATTCATATCCCTCAAAAGGCTGTTCAGTGACTTCACTTATAAACTCGGATAAAGCAAAGCTCACATAAACCGGACTGCTGAGTGAATCTGGCTGTTTTATTTCATTCAGGAACTCGGGAAATTTATAGTCTTTAAGTTCTACCTTATCCGCAACTGCCTTGGTTTCTTTAGCGGAAGAAGCAACGTCCGAACCGCTGCTGTCACCTTTTTTATCGGAACAGCCTACAAGCGGCATCAAAAGCGCTCCGACTAACAAAAGCGCTGAAAATCTGCATGGTCTCATTCATACTCTCCTTATGAAAAATGAAGCTTCACACAGCCTTGGCTGCACGAATTGCATGGAGCGGCATATATCTTTATCAGCCGTTCATTTTTTCACTAAATACTATTATAATATACCGAAGGGAATTTTGCAAGAGTTTTTTGAAAATTTTTTACCTAAAACAGACTCTAAAGCAAAAATTATTATGAAAATGTTAAATATTTCTCCAAGTGTTTACAAGGCAGGAATTATGTGCTATAATATATTGGTGTTGGTATGAGATGTTTTCACATAGCAGCACGCTAAATCATTAATTTACATGATCCCGCTTAACAGCAAGGAGGAAATTTACAAATGGTAAGAGCAATTGTTGGCGCAAACTGGGGCGACGAAGGCAAGGGCAAGCTCACGGACATGATGGCGCAGGAATCTGATATCGTTATAAGATTTCAGGGCGGCGCAAATGCAGGTCATACCATACATAATCACTATGGCAGGTTTGCACTTCACACTCTCCCGTCAGGCATATTTTACGATCACACCACTAACATCATCGGCAACGGTGTAGCTTTTGATATCCCCAAGTTTTTCAAGGAACTGAATGAAGTTACATCTCAGGGCGTACCTATGCCCAAGCTGCTGATATCCGACAGAGTGCAGATGATAATGCCTTACCACATTGATTTCGATAAATTTGAAGAAGAAAGACTGGGCAAGGCAAGCTTCGGTTCTACAAAGTCGGGTATTGCACCTTTCTATTCTGATAAGTATGCAAAGATCGGTTTCCAGGTTCAGGAACTCTTCGATGAAGAGGCTCTCAAGGAGAAGATACACAGAGTTCTGGAGCAGAAAAATATTCTGCTGAAATATATGTACAACAAGCCCGCCATCGATGAGAACGAACTGTTCAACACACTGATGGAATACAAGAAGATGGTAGAACCTTATGTATGTGATGTTTCTGCTTATCTGTGGAACGCTATCAAGGAAGGCAAAAACATTCTGCTTGAAGGTCAGCTGGGTTCACTGAAAGATCCCGACCACGGCATCTATCCTATGGTAACATCATCTTCTACACTGGCGGCTTACGGCGCTATCGGTGCCGGTATACCTCCTTATGAGATCAAGAAGATCGTAACTGTATGTAAGGCATATTCTTCCGCAGTTGGCGCAGGTGCATTTGTTTCCGAGATCTTCGGTGACGAGGCTGAGGAGCTGAGAAAGCGTGGCGGTGACAAGGGCGAGTATGGCGCAACAACAGGCAGACCCAGAAGAATGGGTTGGTTCGACTGTGTAGCTTCCAAGTACGGCTGCCGTATCCAGGGCACTACCGATGTAGCATTTACAGTTGTTGACGCGCTGGGCTATCTTGATAAGATACCTGTATGCGTAGGTTACGAGATAGACGGCAAGGTAACAACCGACTTCCCCACCACAGGCAAGCTTGAAAAGGCTAAGCCCGTTCTGGAAGTACTGGATGGCTGGAAGAGCGATATCGGCGGTATACGCAAGTATGAGGATCTTCCCGAGAACTGCCGCAAGTACATTGAGTTCGTCGAGGAGCAGATCGGCTTCCCCATCACAATGGTATCCAATGGTCCTAAGAGAGAGGATATCATCATGAGAGAATCCAAATTGAGCAAATAAGATTTCTGCGAGAGCTGACCGTTCAGGTCAGCTCTTTTTTTCTTAAGATTATCGTAAGTTTATTGACTTATCGGCTTAGCTGAGTTATAATATATCCCGATGGAATAAAGAAAAACATACCATCAGAAAGGTACTTATTTATGACAGATAACAACAAAACGAACCTCAAAGAAATATCATTAAAAAGAAAGATAATAACAAGCATCGCGATACTGCTGTTCGGTGTATTTATGGGTGCCGGATCGAAAGCACTTGATGAATCGGGGCTCAATGAACTGCCTTTGATAATGCAAAAATTGGATATCACCAACTTTCTTGGCAGATTCGCTATATGGATATTCATCGGAGCGTGTATATCGATTTACAGCAGTTCGGTAAAGAGAGCTGCACTGAACGTTTTTCTATTCTTCATCGGAATGGTTTCAAGCTATTATATCTACTGCGCATTTGTGGCAGGATTTTTCCCCTTGAACTATGCGCTGGTATGGTTTGGAATAACTTTCGTATCTCCTTTGATGGGTGCTGTATGCCACCGTGCAAAAGGCGAAGGTAAAACATCGATAGGAATTTCAGGATTAATAATCGCTGCAATATTATCCCAGACCGTACTGTTTTTCCAAGGTATAAGAGTTACACACTTAACAGAAGTGATAGTGCTTATCGCCACACTTTTTATACTAAGGAGAAAACCTAAAGAGTTCGCAGCAGAGATCGGTCTTTCAATCCCTGTAGCATTACTTATCCAGCTTGTACTCCCCTACTGGGGCTGACACAGATGAAAAAGCTGTCCCGCGGACATGATCCTGCGGAACAGCTTTAATTATTTTTTGTTATACCATTTTCTGAGAGTTTTCTCCGCCAGCTTGCCGTATACGATGAAATCGCGGTTCTCTTTAGCTTTGTCTTCGGGAGGGATAACAGCTTTCCAGTCCCACCAGAAATATCCGCAGAACCATGGCTTATCCCAAGTGGCTTCCATCGCACTTTCATAAAAATCAGACTGTTCCTGTTCATCCGTCGGCTTTTCGGGACGGTCATGGAAATCCCATGGATAAGCTGAACAGCCCTGTTCACTGCGAACACCTATCTCCGCAAACATAATTGGTTTGCCGTACTTTTCATGGCATTTTTCAAGTCGTGAAACAACATCTGCCCAGCGTTCTCGCATGAAATCGATGCTCCTATTTATGCCATCAGTCACAGGGTAATAAGCGCTGATGCCGATTACATCGACCGCATCAAGCCAGTCAAATCGGAACTCATCACCGTGATTGATATTATGCATTATTATCCCATGATAGACATTTCTTGCGCGGCTTATCATGTCACGGCAAAAACCGCTTTGCTTATCCATACCGGCCATCTCACAGCCTGTGCAAAGCATTTCACAGCCCAGCTTTTCAGCCATTTTTGCATAGTACAGCATAAATCTGTTATAGGAAATGAACCACTTTTCCCAATAATCACAGCCATCTTCGGTAGGGAAATCTATCCTAGCTCTCCATGAATGGTCAAGACAGTTGACCATAGGTTTCAGGCAGACTTTCAGCCCGAGAGATTTTGCAAGCTTTACTGCGTGCTCAATTTCAGTATCTGTCTGAGTCAAGCCGTAAAGCGAGAAAACTGTAGTGCTGTAAAATGTTTCCTGCCAGCCGTTGACAGTTATGCATATCCAGTCAAGCCCGTTTGAAGCTAGTCTTCTCATAGACTGTTCTGCAATATCGGTCAGCAATTCACCTTCCTTGCTGAAAAAGCCCCATGTATAGCCTTTGCAGAATAATTCTCTATCCATATGTCCCCCTTTTTCGTGTACTATTTCCTTTTGTAGACCTGTATCACAAATCCACAGTTGACGTTTATACTGTCAAGTGCTTTCAACCTTGATATGCCCTCTTCGGAGGTCTTATAAAAATATGGTGTCATCATGAAAAGATCAAAAATATCTTTCTGTGAAGAAAGTTCTGCCGTATACTCAAAAACTATTTCGTTATCCCTGACGAAGCGGTCAAGATGATAGTCATTGGGTTTATTTTCATAAGGCTTATCGTATACTGCCGCTTTAAGTTCAAACAAATGACGAGGTGACGGCGAAACTACTATCAGTTTTCCGCCTTTTTTCAGCACGCGGGCATATTCATCGTTGCACACAGGAGCAAAAACACTTATAACTGCATCTGCGGAATTATTGGCAAAAGGCAGATCAAAAGACGAAGCCACCGCAAACTCGCAGTTATTTACACTCGCCTGATGAACTCTCGTCATGCAGTGTGCCACTGCGTGTTTTGAGATATCAATGCCGTAGATATCTGCTTTTTCAAGCTTTGAAAGCTCGACAGTATAAAAGCCCTCACCACACCCGCTGTCGATGATGATCGGATTTTTGATCTCCTGAAGTTCAGCAGATGCGATCTCCCTTATTTTCTCGGCAAGGGGGCGATAATAGCCTTTATCAAGAAATTCCGTCCTCGCCTTTACCATATCGGCATTGTCGCCTGCGGTCTTCGGGTTGTGCTTCGCGGTGGTCAGCAGATTAACGTGCCCCTTGCGGGCAATATCAAAACTGTGACCGTTCACACATTTCCATGTATTTTCTATCTTATTGAGTTTTTTTCTACATACGGGACATATATACATTTTATCACCTGTTTATTCTGCTATATCCTTTGAAAGCTCATTATAAAATCTTTCCGTGAACTCATTCATCTCTTTGCAGAGTTCTTCCGTCTCTGGCAGATAGCATTTGTTTGCACCGAGGACGTTATGCTTCATGTAATCCAGTGTCTGCATAAGGGACTGACCGCGAACTGAGCCTGTTATCAGAATCTTTACGACTGTATAGGTCTTTCCGCCTTCAAGCACATGAGCATCATGGAGTATCTTCCCCTCAAGTGTCTCGGGTATATCGTTGCGCTGAGATTCCCACGATATAGTGACTATCTTTTCGATATCCTCATCGGAACAGCCATGTTCTTCGAGAAAATCCCGAACCCTCTGCTCATGAGAATATATGAAACCATGAAACGCAAGAGCAAGCCTCAGATGTTCTTCATTGACATCATAGCAGCCTGCACTTATGATCTTTTTCATCTGCCGTCTTACCAGTTCAATATGCCACATATCATGCATTATATCCTTATCTTTATAGTAAGGCCCAATGAATGTATCAAGTTCGACATCGCTTATCATAACCGTCCCCCCTAACATATTTTATATTATACACCATCAGCCTATGACTTGTCAACGACAAAAAAGGGGCTGTTGCAGCCCCAACAAAGAAAAAGACGCCTGACACACCAAAAAGGTAGTGCCGGGCGTCTCATTTTGTGGTATAATGTAATTGCAAATATAACATCAAACCAACGAAAGGATTGTACCACAAAAATGAGAAATTGTCAAGTGCGTCTTAACATGAATTATGAGATCTACATCGAAGAAAGCTCACCTGTCAGAGTATTGAGCAATGTTATAGATGAGATCTATCAAAAAGAAGAATACACGATAGTAAGCAAGTGGAATGGCGCCATACCCGAGGATATCATGATGAAGATACTCATCTACGGCTACATGAACGACTCTTTTTCAAGCCGTAAGATTGAACAGCTCTGCAAAAGGGATATCCATTTCATGTGGCTTCTCGATGGCTTTGGAGCTCCGGATCACAGCACTATCTCAAGATTTCGACAGAAAATGGGAGAACAGATTGAGCGTGTGTTTTACGCTGTTGTAAAGTATCTTTTGAATATGAAAGAGATAAGCGGTAAGAACCTGTTCATTGATGGCACCAAGATCGAAGCTAATGCAAACAGATATACATTCGTCTGGAAGAAGTCTGTATCCAAAAACGAACAGAAACTGCGAGCAAAACTGCCTGAGATACTTGATGAGATAAATTATGCTTATGGTGTGAGATTCCCCGAAAATACGCCAGTTTCGGATATGATCGGTACACTTTCTTCACTTATGATAAAATTTGGTATTGAACGAGTTTACGGAAAAGGACATCATAAATCATCATATCAGAAAGCACTTGAAAAGCTGGAAGGATATCGCGATAAAATGGCACAGTATGACTATTACAACAGCCTTTTTGACGGAAGGAACAGCTTTTCAAAGACAGATACCGATGCAACATTCATGCACATGAAGGAAGACCATATGAGAAACGGTCAGCTGAAACCCGGATACAACATACAGGCAGCAGTGGAAGGCGAGTATATTGTAGGTATAGACGTTTCAAGCGAACGGAGCGATGTAAATACGCTGATCCCGTTTCTGTCAAAGCTCAACGATCTGGAGCTGTTTGTATTGAAAAACATCATCTGTGATGCGGGTTATGAGAGCGAGGAGAACTATCTTTATCTCAGATCACATAACATGACCTCATACATAAAACCCGTAAATTATGAGCAGAGCAAAAAGCGGAATTATCGTACAAAATACGGCAGACCCGAGAATATGGAATACCACGAAATGGGCGATATTTTCGTATGCAAAGCCGGCAGGATACTTTGGAGAGTCGGGACTAAACACGAAAAAAGCAAGACGGGATTCGTTTCCGAAAAAGCTATGTACAGATGTGAAAGCTGCGAAGGTTGTCCCTACAAACAGAACTGTACAAAAGCAAAAGGAAACAAGACGCTGTCTATATCGCATAAGTTCAAAGAACTGAGAACAGAAAGCCTGGAAAATATAACGACCGAATTCGGAAAACAGCTCAGAATGAACCGAAGCATACAGGCTGAAGGCGTATTCGGAGTACTGAAACAGGATCATGGCTTCAGAAGATTCCTGTGCAGGGGGAAAAATAACATCAGAACTGAGTTCCTTTTGCTGGGACTTGCATACAACATAAAGAAGCTTTTTGCTAAGATCTCAGAAAACCGACTTGGAATTTCTCTTTTTGAACTGAAATCAGCATAAAACCAGCAGAACATTACACCCCCGAGTCCTCTTTTTTGAAGAGGGCTTGGGGGTGTGCGCACTGAAACAGCTTATTTCACCAGTAAATATGTTTTTTTACTCTGATGTTCGGATATGGTTAGAGGGTGCTGCGATTGCAACACCCCCCTTAGTTAACTCATATATATCGCATCAGCCCAGCACTATCTTGTGGAATACCTTCTTACCCTTCTTGATGATGACCTGCTCTGAGAGATCTACCATACCCTTGGGGTCAGTGAACTTCTCGCCGTTAACAGCAATACCATTCTGCTGAACAAGTCTTCTTGCCTCGCCGTTGGAAGGACAAAGGCCTGCCTTAACCAACAGATTCAGTATGCCTATCTGCTTGTTCTCATCAACATCATCAGCTGTGAGAGTAGTTGTAGGCATATCAGCACTGTCAGCTCCGCCGCCGAAAATTGCCTTTGCAGCTGCATCAGCCTTATTGGCTTCCTCTTCACCGTGTATCATCTTGGTCAGCTCATAAGCAAGCAGTTCCTTAGCCTTGTTGTATTCTGCACCCTCCATGTGCTGTTCCATCTCTTCTATCTCCTCGATAGGAACGAAAGTCAGCAGCTTCAGGCACTTGATTACATCAGCGTCATCAACGTTTCTCCAGTACTGGTAGAAATCATAAGGAGAAGTCTTTTCAGCATCAAGCCATACAGCACCCTTTTCGGTCTTGCCCATCTTCTTGCCCTCGGAATTGAGCAGCAGTGTGATGGTCATAGCGTAAGCGTCCTTACCAAGCTTCTTTCTGATAAGCTCGGTACCGCCAAGCATATTTGCCCACTGGTCATCGCCTCCGAACTGCATATTACAGCCGTAATCCTGGAACAGTCTGTAGAAGTCGTAAGACTGCATTATCATGTAGTTGAATTCAAGGAATGTCAGACCTCTCTCCATTCTCTGCTTGTAACACTCGAATGTCAGCATTTTGTTTACAGAGAAGCAAGCGCCTACCTCACGGAGTACGTCAACATAATTGAGGTTCAGCAGCCAGTCGCCGTTGTTTACCATCAGCGCCTTTCCATCGGAGAAGTCTATGAATCTGCTCATCTGCTTCTTGAAGCATTCACAGTTGTGCTGAATGGTCTCGGGAGTAAGCATCTTACGCATATCAGTCTTACCTGATGGGTCACCGATCATACCTGTACCGCCGCCTACCAGTGCGATAGGCTTGTTGCCTGCCATCTGGAGTCTCTTCATCAGGCACAGAGCCATGAAGTGACCAACGTGAAGGCTGTCAGCAGTGGGGTCAAAACCGATATAGAAAGTTGCCTTACCATTGTTGATAAGCTCTTCCAGCTCCTTTTCATCTGTCATCTGGGCAATGAGCCCTCTTCTTTTGAGTTCTTCAAAACAAGTCATTTTAATTTTCCTCCATTAATAAAATTTATATGCATTATTTTTACTTATGTTATTTACTGTAGAATTACGCCTCATTTACCAGCTTGCCTGTCATATGTTCGGGAACAAGCTCGTACATAAATGTACGGAAACCCGCCCTCTTGATCTCACTTTCGATGTAGCTTTCGTCATCTGTGAATTTATGGCTGAGTTTTCTACAGATGTCAATCATCTTAGCTTCGTCTTCCACGGGAACAAGCCTGCCGAAAACAATAACGCTTTTTATATTCAGAGCCCATTCGCCTTCTTTGCGATAGCCCTCATCGTAAACACAGTAGCTGACCTTTTCATGTCGCTTCACTGCATCGACCCTGTGACCAAACTTAGCACCGTGAAAATAAATATGTCCATCCTCTTCATAATAAAAATGATTTATGGGCATACCATATGGGTAGTCATCGTCACCAAGAACAGAAAGGACACCCCTTTTTTCAGATTTTAATACTGCTATACATTCTTCATCTGTAAGGGCTTGTTTCTTTCTCAGCATTTCTCTGAACATCAGACAGCCCTCTCTTTCACATAAACAATGACATCTGCGGTAGATATCATTTTTATCACAACCTTTCAGTGGGTATAGTCAGTCAAAAAAGCTAAGCTGACCGTCTTCATACCCTGCTTTATATGCGTTAATAATTGCTTTCATCTCATAAAGTATGCCGTACCTTGCGCATTCTTCTGTGAACACCTGCCAAAGTTTTTTAGCATTCGGTGACGGGCATTCATATCTGTTGCCGTATCTGCGAATATATTGATCTTTCAACCCCGGGAAGCTTTCGTTTAGCTTTTGGTAAAAATACTCCCTGTTGCCTGAGCGAAGCGTCATTCCGAAAGCAGGATATATGCACCGAACTCCGCATTCATGTGCTCTGCGAACTATCGTCCTTATGTTATCCTCAGTATCTTCGATAAAAGGCAGAACAGGCATCAATGTAATACCGGTGAACACTCCCTCATCGGATATCCTGGCAAGTGCATCAAACCTTTCGGAAGAGACAGCCACACGCGGTTCAACTAACCGCGAAAGCTTGTCATCTGCGGTGGTTATCGTCATTTTACATAGTACAGGTGAATGTTCAGCTATCTGCTTATACAGAGGGATATCCCTTGTTATCAGCGGAGATTTGGTTATCACCGTTATCCCGAAGCCGTAGGCATCTATAAGCATCAGCGATTTTACCGTGAGTCTTTCATCACGTTCAAAAGGGTTATATGGGTCGGACATCGAACCTGTACCGATAACGCCTGTCTTAACTTTCCTGCGAAGTTCATCACGGAGTATCATAAGCGCATTATCTTTGGCACGGACCTTGTCAAAATCCTCTATCTGATAACAATCACTTCGGCTGTCACAATATATGCAACCGTGACAGCAGCCGTGGTACAGGTTCATATTGTAATCATTGCCGAACCATGAGCTATCCTTGCACTTTTGCAGAATAGTCTTAGCTTTGATGTATTCCATATCTTACAAATAACAGCCGAAATATTTATTCAGCATCTCTTCTCATAACCGATGATAGTCATTCTTTCGTTTATGACAGATCTCGTACCTGTGGGTATAAAACCATGCTTTTCGTAAAAATGGCAGTTCCTTACATCTTCTTCGATGGTAGCAAGCGTCCATTTGTCAGCATCAAAATAGGTATCAAAAAGCACTTTCATGACCTCTGAACCGATACCCTTATCCCAATATTGGGGAATAACAAACAGCGGGCTGATATTCCTTGCGACTTCACCATCATTTTCAAAACGCCGAACCCTTACTCCGCCAACAGGGGTATCATCAAGGTATATTATCAGAAAATCCGAATAAGCTATCTTTTCGGCAACACCGCTGACAGTTTCAAACGCAGGAGAAGTACCGTCATCGTGGTATCGTTCATACAGCGGCATAAAAGCCTCACGCTGCAACCTTTGCACAAGCGAAGCGTCTTCTGCATTTGCCTTAACAAGCCTGATACTGTTCATCAAACGACACCTCGCTTTACAAGCATCAAAAAAGCCCTCGAAGGACACTAAGTCCTCCGAGGGCGAAATTTACGCGGTACCACCTCAGTTTATCGGCATACGCCGACCTCATTGCCCTTAACGCGGGGAACGTTCAGCCCTACTGAAATTTCAAGCCAAAAGCTCGGGAGAGTAACTTCATCATGGGACGCTGTCTGCTCACACCTTCCGCAGACTCTCTGAAAACACGCTAACCCGACTACTTTGCTCCGTCACAGCATTTATCTATACTATTAAATAATGATACTACATTTTCGCTCTTTTGTCAAGTGCGAAATGAAATTTAACAGAATAAACTCTAAATATATCAAGTACTGACTTGCATTTTCTCTCGAACTGTGTTATAATTCCCCTTATCACCAAAAAGGAGTTAGAAATGATTACAAAATTCAAAGAAAAATATATAGGCGACAAAGCATTCTATAAACGTGTTCTAATAACAGTCATACCGATGATACTTCAAAATCTTGTCACTAATTTTGTCAGCATGATAGATAACATCATGGTAGGACAGATAGGCACTGAACAGATGAGCGGAGTATCTATCGTAAATCAGTTCATATTCGTTTTCAATATAACCGTGTTTGGCGCGGTTGCAGGTCCCGGCATTTTTGGGGCTCAGTTTTTCGGAAAAGGCGATAATGACGGTATAAGGTATACGATGCGGTTCAAGCTAATGATATGCGCCATAACCATAGGTGTAGGTGCATTTATACTCAGCTTTTTCGATGAACAGCTGATCGAACTTTTCATCAGCGAGGAAGACAGCCCCGAAATGATAGCCCTTACCATAAAAAGCGCAAAGGACTATATGGGAATAATGATAATAGGACTGATACCATTCGGAATTGGACAAGCATATTCAAGCACTCTGCGTGAGTGCAGCATTACCACTATACCAATGATAAGTTCAATGACAGCGGTCGGCGTGAACCTTGTACTTGACTACGGACTTATCTTCGGAAAACTTGGTATGCCTGAAATGGGAGTAAAAGGTGCGGCTGTTGCCACGGTTATCGCCAAGGTGATAGAAGCGGGTGTAGTGATACTCTGGACTCATACAAATCCAAAAAGAAATCCATACGCCGTGAGTCTTTTCAAAAGTATGCACATACCATCGAAGCTGGTTCGCGCCATGGTGATAAAAGGATCTCCCCTGCTGATAAACGAATTTCTCTGGGCTGCAGGAATGTCGGTACTGGCACAGTGCTATTCAGAGAGAGGACTTGACGTTGTTGCCGCAAGAAACATCAGCAGTACGATAACCAATCTGTTCAGCGTGGTATTCATTCAGCTTGGTGCGTGTATTGGTATAATCGTCGGCGCGGAACTTGGAGCAAACAAGCTTGAACAAGCGAAAAGCACGGACGACAAGCTTAGGTTTTTCAGCGTTGCTTCAACGTTGATACTCGCACTTGCGATCATACCTCTGGCACCGCTTTTTCCACAGATCTACAAAACAAGTGATGATGTAAAAGCCCTTTCAAGCTTCATGATAATAATTCAGGCTATCGCAATGCCGTTGTGGTCATACACTCACGCCTGCTATTTCACACTGCGAAGCGGCGGAAAAACAGGTCTGACTTTCCTGTTTGATTTTGTATTCACATGGGTGTTTGTGATACCGAGTGCTTTCATCATAGGACACTTTACCAAAATGGATATACACCCGATGTTTACAATTATAACTTTCTCTGAAATAATAAAAGTAGTTATAGGTTTCTTCATGGTCCGTTCAGGGATCTGGATAAGCAACTTGGTAAACGACAAATAAAAAATGCTCTTCCGTACAATCCGGGAGAGCATTTTTCTTACGTTACGCAATTATCAGAATTTTATATCCTTGAAAGCGGCGATAGTATCGTTCTCGATTATCTCGATCTTACCGCTGTCGCAAAGAGTTGCTGTAAGCGGATCGATAGGCAGCTTGGCAAGTACTTTCAGGTCGTACTCCTTAGCGATCTCATCAACGTGGCTGTCACCGAAGACCTTGATCTCCTTGCCGCAGTCAGGACATTTGAGATAGCTCATATTCTCGATAAGACCCAGTATAGGAACATTCATCATCTTAGCCATCTTAACGGATTTCTCTACGACCAGAGATACCAGCGACTGAGGCGAACTTACGATTACGATGCCATCAACAGGCAGAGACTGAAAAACAGTCAGAGGTACATCGCCTGTTCCGGGAGGCATATCAACGAACATATAGTCAACATCGCCCCAGGCAACATCAGTCCAGAACTGAGTAACAGCACCTGCTATAACAGGTCCGCGCCAGATAACAGGGTCAGAGGTATTCTCCATAAGCAGATTTATGGACATTACCTTTGTGCCAAATTCGCTTTCGCAAGGGAAAAGTGCGTCTTCAGTTGTAACGGGTCTTTCGTTTATGCCAAAGATCTTAGGAATTGAAGGGCCGGTGATATCAGCATCAAGGACAGCCGTCTTGAAGCCCTTTCTTGCGAAATCAACAGCCAACAGAGATGTCACCAGTGATTTGCCGACACCGCCCTTACCGCTGACAACAGCAATGACCTTCTTTACATTTGACATATAATGAGGGGCAGCTTTCTCAATACCCTGAGATCTCGATGAACAGTCAGCCGAACAGCTGCTGCAATCGTGTGTACATTCTTCGCTCATTTTATACTTTCCTTTCTACATATAAATATATTATATAGTATACCACATTATCTCGCAAAAGTAAAGACAACAAGAAACAAATTCTCACATATGCTCTATTTATAATGATTTATTCTATCAACAAAGGTTAATTATACCAAATAAGTATAATAGTTAATGAGTAAAATAACACCATGCAGAACATCAGAATACCGATATAGTTTTTACCTATATCACAGCATAAAAAAACAGTACTTTTCTATTTCAAAAAAGTGTGTTATAATATAAATACAATAAAACATATCGGAGGAATAGGAAATGAATACATCAATTATTGGTTATCCCCGCATAGGAAATCTTCGTGAGCTGAAATTCGCAAGTGAAAAGTATTTCAGAAAAGAAATATCAGCTGACGAACTGGAAAAAGCAGCAAAAGCTATCCGTCTTTACAATCTGGATATCCAGAAGAAAAGCGGACTGGACTTTATCCCGTCCAACGACTTCTCGTTCTATGACGGTATGCTTGATACTTCTTTCCTGCTGAATGCAGTACCGGAGAGATATACAAGTCTAGGTCTTTCCTCACTGGATACATTCTTTGCAGCAGCAAGAGGATATCAGGGTGAAAAGGGTGACGTTAAAGCACTGGCTATGAAGAAATGGTACAACACCAACTATCACTACATGGTTCCCGAGGTAAGCGATTCTACCGAGATAAAGCTCGCATCCACTAAGCCTTTTGACCTTTTCAAGGAAGGACTGGACAACGGCGTTAAGACCAAGCCTGTTGTTATCGGCGCATACACTTTCCTGAAACTGGCAAGATACACCGGCAAAAAGACTGCTGCCGACTTTGCAGACGCAACTGTCGCAGCTTACATTGAACTGCTGAAAAAATTCGCTGAACTGGGTGCTGAGTGGGTTCAGATAGACGAGCCTTCTCTCGTTAAGGACATGACAGCTGAGGACACTGCACTGTTCGTATCTCTGTATAAGAAGATACTTGCAGGCAAGAATGGTGTTAAGGTTCTATTACAGACATATTTCGGCGATGTACGCGACTGCTACAATGAGCTGACCGCTCTTGATTTTGATGGTATCGGCCTTGACTTTGTTGAGGGCAAGCGCTCTCTTGAACTCGTCAAGGCAAATGGTTTCCCAAAAGGCAAGATACTGTTTGCAGGTGTTGTAAACGGTAAGAACATCTGGAGAAACAACTACGAGAAGACAGTAGGCATCATTACCGAACTGAAAAATCATGCAGAAAACATCGTGCTGAGCACTTCCTGCTCTCTGCTGCACGTTCCCTGCACACTTGCTAATGAAACAAAGCTCGACGCAAGCTACCTGAAACACTTCGCATATGCCGAGGAGAAGCTGGGTGAACTGGCTGAGCTGAAAACTATCCTCAGTGCTGATAATCCTGCAGAGACAGCAGAATATATCCGCAACAAGGAGCTTCACAGCGAACAGAGATCAGGCGGTAATGCCGAGGTAAGAGCAAAGGTCGCTGCACTGACAGAAAAGGATTTTGTAAGACTTCCCGAATTTGCTGAGCGTGAGAAGATTCAGAAAGCACGTTTCAATCTGCCTCTCTTCCCCACCACAACCATCGGTTCATTCCCTCAGACTGCTGACGTAAAGTCAAAGCGTTCCGCTTTCCGTAAGGGTGAGCTTGATGCTGATGAGTACGAGAAGTTTGTAGAGAAGAAGATCTCTGAGTGCGTAGCACTTCAGGAAGAGATCGGTCTTGACGTACTGGTTCACGGTGAGTTTGAGCGTAATGACATGGTAGAGTATTTCGGTGAGTGCCTTGACGGTTATATCTTCACCGAGAAGGCATGGGTACAGTCCTACGGCACAAGATGCGTTAAGCCTCCCGTTGTTTGGGGCGATATCTCCAGAGCAAAGCCCATGACAGTAAGATGGTCGAAATACGCTCAGAGCCTGACAAAGAAGCCCATGAAAGGTATGCTGACAGGTCCTGTAACTATCCTTAACTGGTCATTCCCACGTGAGGATATCACACTCAAGGAGTGTGCATTCCAGATCGCACTTGCTATCCGTGAAGAAGTTCTCGATCTTGAAGCAAACGGCATCAGCATTATTCAGGTTGACGAAGCTGCACTCCGTGAGAAGCTTCCTCTGAGAAAGTCTGACTGGAGAGAAGATTATCTTGACTGGGCTATCCCCGCTTTCAGATATGTTCACAGCGGTGTAAAGCCCGAGACTCAGGTTCACACTCATATGTGTTACAGCGAATTTGCTGACATCATCAAGGATATCGACGATATGGATGCAGACGTGATCACATTTGAAGCTTCACGTTCCGATCTGACAATTCTCGATGTTCTGAAGGAAAACAATTTCCGTACAGAAGTTGGTCCCGGCGTATACGATATCCACTCGCCCAGAGTTCCTTCCAAGGAAGAGATCAAGGCAGCTATCGCTAAGATGACCGATCGTATACCTCTTTCCAAGCTGTGGGTAAATCCCGACTGCGGTCTGAAAACAAGAGGCAACGAGGAGACTATCCCCAGCCTGAAAAATCTTGTTGAAGCAGCTAAGGAAGCAAGAGCTGAAAAAGCATAATAACGGATATCCTCGTTTGATCTTCCGATATATTAAAAGGATCGCACCGAACATTAATTGTTCCGGTGCGGTCTTTTTGTTGTTATACAAGAACTGATAAGACACGTTTTTTAATTATTAACAGCTAAATATCTTTACTTTTGATAAGATCCGTGTTATAATTATTATCGAATTATGTCTATATTCATTATCGTGATATTGCATAAATTTTAAGCGCAAAGTTTGTTCAATATCACACCAAAAATATTCATATGACCAAACGTATATATTATGTCGAAGGGTGATGATAGATTTGACCGACAAGGAGTTCGACCTGTGTATCCAACGGATACTCGGTAAAGACAAGAGCGGACTTAAAGACATCTACTCATGCTACGGCAAGCTGATATATCAACAAATGCTTGCAGTGGTGAAAAGTCCCCAGGACGCTGAGGACCTGACGAGCGATATGTTTTTAAGACTGTGGGAGACAGCTGCGCAGTACCGTTCCGGAACGGGACACAAGCGCTACATTACGGTGATGGCTAGAAATATGGCTATCGATTTCCTGAGAAAAAGAAAACGCGAGGAATACACGATAGACGATGACGGCATTTACACCGAGGAACAGGCAGACCCCGAAGATCCTACTGATGTTCAGGTAGAAAGCGGCATTGCTTTCAAGCAGGCGCTGGACACTCTGAACGAAGCAGAAAGAGAGATCATCAACCTCCGCGCAGGTCTTGATATGACCTTTAAGGAGATAAGTGAAACGCTGGGTATACCTCTCGGCACTGTTGCATGGAAATACAGACAGGCTTTGAACAAGCTGAAAAAGACAGTAAAGGAGGGCAGTATTTATGGCTAACTTAAAAGAAGAATACACACAGCATATCCAGGATACTGCACCCGATATGGATAAGCTGTGGAACAGGATATCTGAGGAGATAGACAAAAAAGAAACAGAAACAAAGGCAGAGACAACTTACACAGAAAACAGAGATCAGATAAAGCGTTCGGGCGGATACATGAAGATAGCAGCAGTTGCGGCAGCGTTCATAGTTGTATTTGCGGGAGTAAATATACTAAATGAATCCAAGAAGACAAAGACCGCAATGGATAATATTCCGCTCTCACGCCCCGACAGAAAAGATGATACGTCATCAAAAAATAAAAACTCTGACATGACCGATAACAAAACGGATAACAAAGCAAATAATGCTCAGTCAGGTGAAACAGCGCAAAATGAAGCGGCAGAAGACGCTGCAACATCTACCATCAGATACGAACAACTGCGATTTAATTCTACCGATACGGTAGCATACATGGCAGACTATGTTCCGCAGGGCGATGAGTATTTCGTAGAAGACAAGGTGTTTAAATCGACTGACTGCTTTGCAGATGTAACGGTCATCGATGCAGAGCTTTCAGCAGAAAACGGAGCAACATATGTTTTACAGGTCAATTCGATGTATGACAAAGACGGCGAATATGTCGTATCGGAGATAGTCCTGAACAGCAGTACACCGTATATCCTGCAGGAGAACAGAGAGTACCTGCTGCCGCTCAAGCGCACAGGTGAGGACAATTACAGCATAGTATTCGAGAATGCCCCGCAGATAGAGATAACCATTGATGGCGGTGCTGTGTTCCAGAACGGCTGGAAAACTCTCAGCAATGGTGCGGAAGATCTTGAAAAGGATAATCTTAACGTGAACGATTATTATTTTGACAGAATGAAGTACTCACCAAGTCTTGACCTGGAAAGCTTTTTGCGTGAGTGGAACAATGCATAAGGAGGCAGTTACGATGAAAATAACAAAAAGATATGCTGTAATAGCACTGGCACTTTTGATGCTGACAGGCTGCGGCAAGGTAGAAGAAAAGAGAGAGACAGCAGCACCTGTGGAAAAGATCGACGAAGTTACAGAGGAATCCTGCACTAGTGAATATCCAACCGATGACGAAACGACCGCAGAAGAAACGACATCCGAGGAAACTATCGATATAGACGACTACGACTTTGATCAGTATTACAACTATATCATAGGTGACGGTGCATTCGGATTTGAGATGTACAACAATGGTCATATTCGTCAGAGTTGGGACAACCGTCTGGAGGGTGCGAGGATAATCCTCAAAGGAATGGCAACCCCCGGTACGGAGGAAAAAACTCTTGACCTGGCAGTATCAGTTGAACAGCTGAACAGTTTAGAGACTGAGGGCTTTATGACTCACATGAAATTCGAGGGTGCTAAGACGTTCAGAGTCGGCGATACTATGATAGACGGCTCGGGCGTAACACTGATAGGGTATGAAAACAGTTTCATATTCAATATCAACTACTTTGATGAGAATGACGAGTACAGAGAGACTCCGTACTACGAATTTCCTATCGACCTTATACCCGATTTGGTAGATGCAGTTCAGTATGCTGAACCTGTCGATAATGGCACAGATGAAATAACAGACGATATTGCAACTGAGACCATTATTGATTAATTATTCGATCCACATACAGAAAGGAAGATAACTATGAAAGAGAATACTAAAAAGATAACAGCGATGGTACTTTCGCTTATAATGGCAACAGGAATGATGACAGGCTGCGGAGGCGGCAACAAAAATGCATCAGGTATGAAAAAAAGCGAAAAGAGTAATGATTTTATTATGGATAACGGAGGTACTGTTCGTCCAGATGAAGAAAACAAAACAAGTGAGAACAATGACTTTGAAAACCATTATTCAGAAAACGCGGAAATAGATATCAACACAGAAGAATACAACTACTATGCTGAAAACTCCTTCCTAAGCGTTGCCGAACATCCGCTTTCAACATTTTCAACCGATGTTGATACAGCTTCGTTCACTAACGTAAGACGTATGCTGGAGAACAGACAGGCTATCGACCCTAATGCAGTCAGGGCTGAGGAATTTATAAACTACTTCAACTACGAATACAACTATCCCGACGGCGACGACAAGATAGCCATAAACACCGAACTTTCCGACTGCCCCTGGAACAGTGATGCAAAGCTTATGCAGATAGGCTTGCAGGCTAAGGATATCGATGTTCAGGATATTGATTCAAACATCGTTTTCCTGATCGATGTCAGCGGTTCTATGGCTGATGAAAACAAACTTCCTCTCGTTACACAGGCATTTGCAATGCTGGCTGAAAATCTTGGTGAGAACGACAGGATATCCATAGTTACCTACGCAGGCAGAGATACCATCGAACTTGAGGGAGAAAGCGGAGCAAACTACGAGACCATTGCTTCAACTCTGGCAGGTCTGTCAGCAGGCGGCTCAACAGCTGGCGCAGCAGGCATAAACACTGCTTATGAGCTTGCTGAGAAGTACTTCATCAAGGGCGGTAACAACAGGGTTATCCTTGCTACTGACGGCGACCTCAATGTTGGTCTTTCTTCCGAAGAAGAACTGAAAGCACTTATCGAGGAAAAGCGAGATAAGGGAGTATTCCTCTCCGTACTGGGATTCGGCATGGGCAACTACAAGGATAACAGGCTTGAAGCTCTGGCTGACAACGGAAACGGCAACTATGCTTATATCGACAGCGTTGAAGAAGCTGAAAGAGTACTTGTTACCGAAATGAGCGGCACTATGTTCACAGTGGCTAAGGACGCTAAGATACAGGTAGAGTTCAATCCTGCAAATGTTGCTTACTACAGACTTGTAGGCTATGAGAACAGACTTCTTGAAGATCAGGATTTTGAAGACGACACCAAGGACGCAGGCGATGTCGGTGCGGCACAGCAGGTAACAGCTCTTTATGAGATTATCATGACCGATGAAAAGGCTGACAGCGATGACAGCAAACGCACTCTCAAATATCAGGACGATGTTGAGTACCCCGCCCCCGAAAAGATCGATGAGACCGACCTTGATAAGGAGCTTCTGACAGTCTCGGTAAGGTACAAAGAGAAGGACGAAGACGAAAGCAAACTTATCGATAAGGCTGTAAAGCTGGCAAGCTACGTAAGCAAGGAAGAAATGAGCGAAAACATGAAGCTCGCTTGTGCTGCAGCAATGTTCGCAAAGACACTTGGCAACTCCGAGGACAAATTCACAATGGCTGAGATCAGAGATTATGCAAAGGGTCTGCATCTTGACGCAGAAGAACTTCTGAAGATGATCGCGATCTACGAAGAGGATTATGAGAATTATACAGCAAACAGTCAGCAGTAAATAATATTTTGATTTAAGGAGCACCTGATAATATCATCGGGTGCTCTGCTTCTGAAATCATAAAAAGCAATAGTTTTTCAAAGAGGTGAAAATATGAATATACTGATTTTTATAGCTTTGATATCTGTTCTTGTCATCGCAGTGCTGACCGTCCTTATTATCAAAAAACACAAAAAGATCTTTACAGTCGTATTATGCACAGTAAATATACTGCTTTGCGGTGGAGCACTATGGTTCTTCATGCCTTTTAAAATGCTTGATGTACCTTCAGAACAAATACGATCAGTGCATTTATTCAACGGAAGAACAGGAGA
This sequence comes from Ruminococcus albus AD2013, assembly GCF_000526775.1. Taxonomy (NCBI): domain Bacteria; kingdom Bacillati; phylum Bacillota; class Clostridia; order Eubacteriales; family Oscillospiraceae; genus Hominimerdicola; species Hominimerdicola alba. The sequence continues at coordinate 781,849 of NZ_JAGS01000001.1, read as the reverse complement.
AGGCATCGATATCACCGAAAAAGAAGATATCAAAAAAATAGCAAAAGCCTTTGAAGGCGTTGAACTCAGACGAAAAGAAGCATCATGGCGCTTGGGCTACTATATTCACATAACTTTTGAGTTTGAAAACAGCAGAACTAAAGACTATATTGTTAACGATACGGATAATGTCACCCGCGGTATGATAATATATGATGTGACATCCGGCTGTGTGGATATAAGCATACTTGAAGATTATCTTCAATGACAAAACACAATGTTTAACAAAAATACAGTTTAGCAAAATCAAATATTGATAAACATAGTACATTGACAAATGTTCCTCTTGTATAGTATAATAATGACAGCACCTTCCAAAATTTTCAAAATAAGGTGTTGGATAAGAACAAAAAAGATTCGGGAGGATACATCAATGAACAATGAGATCAGAACAGGCTGTATTATGCAGTTTTACGAAATATACCCTTTGAGCCGTAAGCTGGTATTCGATACATTCGACCAGAAGAAATATCATGTTACACGTACTCAGCAGATAGTTCTTCTGTCGCTGTCGGTATGCGGACAGATGAATATGTCTCAGCTGGCTTCAAAGATCAATACCTCAAACGAACAGGCTACCCGTGCAGTGGCTCAGCTTGTGGATATGGGGTTCATCGAGAGGACACATCAGCCCGATAACAGACGTGTTGTTAACATATCACTTACCGAAAAAGCCGAGAGTTTTCTGATAAAGATGAAAACAGATATCCGTGAAGATCTGCTTCAGCTTTTCTCGGAGGTATCCGATGAAGATATGGGGAAGCTCTACAATGCACTGGTGCAGGTAAACGAGGTACTTAAACAGGTGATGGATATATGAACAAGAAGAAAAAGCCCGGTTTCACTTCGTGCGATAGTTGTGTTAACAATGTATATGACGAAGAACTGGAATGTTATTCATGTGAGATCAACCTTGACGAGGACGAGATGTACAGGCTTTTCAACGAACCTCACTATGCTTGCCCTTATTACAGGCTTGACGATGAATACGCGATAGTCAGAAAACAGAACTGATAGTATTACAGACCCGTAATATGCGGGTCTGTTTTTTTCGGTACCTCTGTCATAATAAAAACAGCTCACGATAAACTCGTGAGCTGTTTGGTTATTCAATAACTGCTACGCCGTCAGAACCAACTGGAATGCCATCAATAACGGTATCTGTAACCAGTATTCCCTGCCAGTCAAAGTAATACTGTTTGCCGTCTATCTCCTGCCAACCGACAGCAACTACGCCGCCTTTGAGGTTATAGTACTTTTCGCCGCTCCAGGTAAGCCAGCCCTCGGTGACATATCCGTTCTCACCAAGATTGTACATATCGTTTCCGACTGTGATAGGACCTCTCAGCATAACACCATGTTCGAGATAGTAACGCTTATCCTCGATGGTCGTCCAACCCTCCTGTAAAGTGCCGTCATCACCGAAGTAGAACTCAGTGCCGTTCAAAGTTTTCCATCCTTTATATGCTTTACCGTCATTTCCGAAATAGTAGGTCTTGCCATTCTCAACAGTTACCCACTTATTTTCTTCAATGCCGTTCCTGCCGAGATAATAAATAGTACCATCATCGTTATATACACCAATATGCATAACGCCTTCATCATTAAAGAAATAGCGTTTGCCGTCAATATCATTCCATCCGATGGCTGCATTTCCGTTCTCATCGAAATAATATGTTTTGTTCTCCTCAGTATGGAAACTTTCGGTCAGCCACTCTTCGCTTCCCTTTTTGTACTTTATCTGACCGTCCAGCTTGACGATGCCATCAGAAAGTACACCATCAGATGAGAAAACATAGTTCTCTTCGTTACCGCTGAATTCACCGGTGCAGGCAGCACCCGTTTCACCGAAGTAATATCGCTTGCCGTCTATCGTTGCCCAACCCAGGGTCTTCTTGCCTGTTTCCTCATCAAAATGGAAACGGTAATCACCAACAGTTATCCACCCATAGGCAAGGGAATTATCGCTGTAAAAATAGTAATTTCCAAGAACATCACTGCCAAATTTATCGTAGACATCTTTCTGGAATTTTTCTATGGTATTATCTTTATACTTTTGATCAAGTTCATTTATTCTTGATATCTCATCATAAGTGAGAGAAGCTCTTTTTTCATCAGAAAGATTAGCAAACTTGTGTATATCTGACATATCTTTCTTGAAAAGCTTGACATCTGCCGAAGCTTTACCGATAGAAGCCCAGCCGTAAGCCGCATCATGAGTTTTGGGATAGAAGTAGTACTTCAGCATGATGGGTTCATAAGTGATAGGGTTTATATCACCGCTTGCCAGTTCTGTCCAGCCACTTGCAACAACGCCGCCGCGTCCGAAATAATACCTTGAACCGTTTATCTTCTGCCAGCCCGAACGCATCTTGAATTCATCGTCAAAATAGAAATAGTCTTCGCCTATCTTGTTGAAGCCCTTTGCCGCCTCACCTTTTTCTGAAAAATAATACTTGTTATTTTTCTCCTCATACCAGCCGACGGTCATTACACCGTCTGAGGAAAAATGATAGGACTTGCCATCGATTTTTTTCCAGTTTTTGACCATTTCGCCACGAGTATCGAAATAATAGGTCTTGCCATCGATCTTATAGAAACCTGTAACACAGGCACCCGTTTCATCATCAGCATAGAAATATTTTCCATCCTTTTTTATCCAGCCGTGATGAAGTACGCCGTCCTCATTGAAAAGATAGCGCTTGCCATCGATTACTTTCCAGTCGGCAGCCATTTTTCCTTCTTCATCGAAATAATATACATTACCTTCGATCTCATAAAAGCCCACAGCCATCTTGCCGTCGTTCTTGAAATAATATTGAACACCGCCGACATTTACCCAGCCACGGCGCTGTTTTCCGTTTTCATCAAAATAAGAATTCTCCGAAAAACCTGTTCCCGGGAAACCATGATCGTCGAAATAATATTCATTTCCGTTTATATCCACAAGACCTGTTCTGAAAATACCTGATTCAGTGGAAAGGTAATACTTTTCACCGTCGATCTCAACTGTGCCGCGCTGGATCACACCATCTTCGCCGAGATAGTAAGTATCACCTCGGAAATCATGCCAGCCCGGAGGAAGAATGATACCATCATCATCAAAAAGATAACAGGTATTATCGATTATCTGGTAGCCTGTTACGCGATCATTGGTTTCTGGAGAGATATAATAAGTTCCTTCGGAATGAGTATGCCAGCCGGCAGAGTAATAAGACTGATATATTAGATGTCCTGAAAAAACAACGCCCACTGCCGCAGTACAAATCAGAGCAGAGATCATATTAGCGGTATTTCTGCGCTGTGCTATAACACGTGTCTTATCACGCACATATCCCTTTTCCAAGCCTTTGGTACTCATTCGTACTTATTCCTTTCTTTAAGAATTCACTTAGTTAGTATACCACATTCCGGCATTGTTTGCAACTGTTTTTACCAAATCTTCACCTGATTTTCAGATAAGAAAAGTCGGAGAAAGCAATTCCTCCGACTTTATAAAACAGTATTATATCAGAATATTTTCGCAATATCCGAAAGCTCACGGCGTCTGGGCTTTTTAGGTTCTTCATCGGCATAACCAAGTGCAAGAACAGCACCTATCTCCTCATTTTCGGGGATATTAAGTGCGGCACGAAGCTTCTGCCCGTCACGGATACCCATAACAAGAGTATCAAGACCAAGTTCCCTTGCTTTTAGCATGAATATCATATTCTGAAGACCGAGGTCATAACAGCCCCAGCCATTGCCCAGTTCGTTGATAGGCTGACCGTTATCATCAAAGCCAACATTGTTTTTTTCATAAGCTGTAACTATCAGCGCTGCATTCAAACTTCTCTGCTCATTGAATGAAGGAAAGCAGGTAGTCCTTATCTCCTCACGCTTTTCTTTGGAAAGAACACAATAGTACTTTGATGTCTGCTGATTTTTCCATGAGGGAGCTTCCTGAGCTGCCCTGATGATGTCCTCAATCTGCTCACGGGTGACTTCTTTGTCTGCATACTTTCGCACGCTTCTTCTTGATTCGATAAGATTCTGGAATTCCATGATGTACAACTCCTTTTTTTATTTTAAAATATTATATTTCAGATTATACACCATTCTTCAGATATTTTCAACCCCCGAAAGGAAAAATATTCCTAAAAAAGACGGACAGCCCCCAGACTGCCCGAAAATACACTTATAAAACCGCATTGGCAAGCATCAGCTTGATACGGTTCTCCTGATTGACTTTAGTTGCACCCGGGTCATAGTCGATAGCAACTATGTTTGCATCCGGATACGCCTGCTTTATCACGCGGGCACTTCCCTTTGCAACTATATGGTTAGGCAGACAGCCAAAAGGCTGAGTGCATATGATGTTCTTAGTACCTGTTTCAGCAAGAGCCGCCATTTCAGCTGTTATCAGCCAGCCCTCGCCCATCTTTACTCCCTGATTGATATATTTGTCAGCACAGCGGCGCAAATGCTCAAAATCATGGGGCGGCTGGAATATTCCCTGCTCGTTGATTATCTTTATCTGCTGTTTCTGGAACTTATACAGCACATCGTAACCGATACCGAATATAAGCGATTTCTTGGGATTTTTATCATAAAGTCTCTTATCGTTCACGGCATCAGATGCACAATACATAACAAAGTCCAGAAGCCCCGGAACATTAGGCTCACAGCCCTCACTAAGCAGAAATTCGTTGAGATGGTTATTAGCAAGGGGTGAATACTTGACATAAATTTCGCCGACAATACCCACCTTGGGCTTCTTGACCTTGGTTCTTGGAAGTGCAGCGAAATCTCTGAGCATAGCACGGTAAAGCTTTGCGGTGCTCATAAAATCACGTTTTGTATGGAAAAGTTTACCAAGACGATGCTGCCATCTTGCAAGCAGTTCATCGGTAGAATTAGGCTCTATCTCATAAGGCTTGCACTGGTTGTAAAGCAGCATCAGCATATCACCGTAAAGAACCGCGTATATCAGCTTCAGTGCGATAGCAGGTGAAACCTCGATGGAAGCGTCCTTTTCAAGTCCGCTGAAATTCAAAGAAAGCACAGGCACCTGAGGGAAAGTGGTTGACAGCGCCTTTCTCAGCAGATGGATATAGTTAGATGCCCTGCATCCGCCTCCCGTCTGTGAGATAAGCAGCGCAGTATGATCGGGATCATACTTTCCGCTTTTAAGCGCATCCATGAACTGACCTATTACCAACAGTGCAGGATAACAGGTATCGTTATGGACATTTTTCAGGCCCTCATCAATGACGCTTCTTGTAGAAGTCTGCAAAAGTTCCATTCTATAACCGTACTGTTCGTATATAGCCATTATCAGCTTGAAGTGTATCGGCAGCATATCGGGAACAAGTACAAGATAATCAGATTTTCTGGATTTATCAAAGTATGACTTATGTACTCGGTCAGATCCCGAATGAGGGATGCTGCATGAATTTGTCTCAGACATTTCTATTCCTCCAAATAAACAAGAGATGACCCATTATCAGACAACTGACTGCTTTTTCTTCTTTCGGGCAGCCTGTGCATCTTTTTCTTCAAGTGCTGCCGCAAGAGAACGCAGTCTTATCTTGGCAGCACCAAGATTGGTTATCTCATCTATTTTAAGCTGAGTGTAGAGCTTGCCCTGTTCTTCAAGCACAGCCCTGACCTCGTCGGTGGTAACAGCATCGATACCGCAGCCGAAGCTTACGAGCTGTACCATCTGCATATCATCATTCTCGCAGACATATTTTGCTGCGCGGTACATTCTTGAATGATAAGTCCACTGATTAAGGACATCAAGCGCGGGAGTATCAACAAGACTTGCAACGCTGTCCTCGGTGATGACTGCAAAGCCAAGGGAAGCTATCAGCTTGTGTATGCCGTGATTTATCTCAGGGTCGATGTGGTAAGGTCTTCCTGCGATAACGATTATCTTCTGACCTTTGCTTCGTGCTTCACGGATTATCTCCTGCGCTTTTCCCTTTATATCACGGCGGAAATCTATCTGCGCAGAGTAAGCCCTGTTAAGCAGACTCATCACCTGTTTTGCGGATATACCGAACTTTTTAAGTGCTTTCGCCATAGCCTTGGCAACGTGACCCTTATTATTCAGATCAATATAGGGCGCTATAAAATTATCCTCTGTGAGTTTGTCATTATTTGCTTTAAGAAGCTCGGGATAATATGCAACAACAGGACAGTTGAAGTGGTTATCAGAACCACCCTCGTCGATATTATAGCTCATACATGGATAGAATATGAAATCAACGCCCTTTTCAAGCAAGCTCTCGATATGACCGTGGGCAAGCTTTGCAGGATAGCACACGGTATCTGATGGGATAGTCTGCTGACCCTTGTAGTAAGTCTCTCTGGTGGACTCCTCGGAGAACACTGGTTTAAATCCCAAGTCAGTAAAGAGTTGTACAAAGAAAGGCATAAGGTCATAATAGGACAGGCACATAGGCAATCCCACTGTTGCGATAGGCTTCATGCGTGTCTTTTTATTTTCAAGCTCCCTGATGTAGTTATACTTATATTCTATCATATTTTCGGTGCGGTCGGTTATCTTTATACCTGCGCCTTTTTCACAGCGGTTTCCTGCTACAAATCTATGACCATCATTGAATTTAATAACTGTCAGATTGCAGTGAGCACCGCATCCGCCGCATTGTAAAGCACGTGAAGTATATGTAAATGAATCGAGGTCTTCTTTGCTTATCAAACCCGAATGATCAAGAGACCCCTCTGATTTCTCCATTGCAAACAAAGCACAGCCAAGAGCGCCCATAAGTCCTGCAATAGCAGGACGGATAACGTTTCTGCCCAACTCCTGTTCAAAGGAACGCAGAACAGCATCATTCAGGAACGTTCCGCCCTGAACAACTATATTCTGTCCAAGCTCTTCGATCGATTTTGCTCTTATAACTTTATATACGGCATTCTTGATGATAGAAGCCGAAAGTCCCGCAGAGATGTCCTCAACAGTTGCTCCGTCCTTCTGTGCCTGCTTTACGGAACTGTTCATGAACACGGTACATCTTGAACCCAGTTCAACAGGGGCTTTTGCGAAAAGACCAAGCTGTGCAAAATGCGCAATATCGTAGCCCATAGCACCAGCGAAGGTCTGTATGAAAGATCCGCAGCCGGAAGAACAAGCTTCATTCAGCATTATACTGTCGATGGCATTATTCTTTATCTTGAAACATTTTATATCCTGTCCGCCTATATCGATGATGAAATCAACATCGGGACAGAAATACGCAGCAGCCTTATAGTGAGCAACAGTCTCGACTATGCCAAAATCAACACCGAGTCCAGCTTTAATAAGTTCTTCGCCGTAGCCTGTAACAGCTGAAGCCTTTATATTCAGCTTATCACCGGCAAGACGATAGATGTCCTTCAATTTTGAAGCGATGATATCAAGGGGCTGACCCTGATTTGAGCAGTAATGTTGATAAAGCAGTCTGCCCTCGGGAGTTATCAGTACCAGTTTTGTTGTAGTGGAACCCGCATCTATGCCAAGATATGCATCACCCTCATAGGTAACGATATCTTCATATTTAAGGTCGGACTTTTTATGACGCTCAATAAATTCTGCATATTCCTCCTGAGATTCAAACAGTCTCCTGCCGACAACTATATTGTCATTGGTCTTGGCATTTGTGATCTTTTCAAGAGCCTCATCGATGGTCAGTCCATCGGAAAGGTCATGAGCATGGAGAGCCGCACCATAAGCGATGTAGCAGGACGATTTTTCAGGTAAGATAGCCATATCATCGCTGAGTGATAATGTTGTCTTGAAAGTCTGGCGAAGTGCGCTGAGGTAAGTCAGAGGTCCTCCGAGGAAAAGCACCTTGCCGGCTATCTTTCTTCCCTGTGCAAGACCAGAAACAGTCTGGTCTACCACAGCCTGAAAAATAGAAGCGGAGATATCTTCCTTTTTAGCGCCCTGATTCAGCAGTGGCTGTATATCCGACTTTGCAAAAACTCCGCATCTTGAAGCGATGGGATAGGTCTTTTCGGCTTTTAAAGCGAGATCGTTCATATCATCGGGAGTAACACCGAGAAGTCCTGCCATCTGGTCGATGAAAGCACCTGTACCGCCTGCGCAGGAACCATTCATACGCTGCTCGACACCGCCTGTCAGGAAGATTATCTTAGCGTCCTCACCGCCCAGCTCGATAACAACATCAGCATCGGGATAAGTCTTGTTGACCGCAACAAAGGCAGAAAAGACTTCTTGAACAAATGGTATCCCGCAAGCCTCTGCTATTCCGAGACCCGCCGAACCTGTTATGGCGATACGGAACTTGTCATCGGGATAGCTTTTTCTGATAAGCTTCAGCTGTTCCGCTACCGTTTCTCTGACACGGGAAAAATGACGTTCATATCTGTTGTATATGAATTCACCATCAAGGGTGATAACTGTCTTGACTGTTGTGGAACCAACATCGATTCCAAGGTCATAGGTCATACACATGAAAAAAACCTCCGCAGAAATTACAAATTAGTTTTATTATAACACATTCGACTTTAAATTACAAGTCATTTTATAATTTTTTCAGACATTCAACAAACTCATACACAAGTTAACAACAATGTGACAATCGGATAAAATCTGTGCGTTAGTACTTGAAAATAATCAAGAAATATGTTATAATAATTACATATGTAGTCATTATTATAAAAAGATAGGAGAATCATGAATGAGCACAAATCTTACAGAGGGACAGCGTGCTGTCCTCGCCATGTCGCAGAACGTTATAGGAGAGGTAAAAAAAGTCATCATAGGCAAGGATGAGATCATAATCAAAGTCCTGCTTTCGATACTTGCAGGAGGTCATATCCTGATAGAGGATATCCCAGGCGTTGGTAAAACTACTCTCGCTGTAGCGCTTTCCAAAGCATTGTCGTTGGATTACAAGCGTCTGCAGTTCACACCGGATGTTCTGCCTACCGATGTAACAGGCTTCAATATCCTCAATAAGCAGACACAGCGTTTTGAATACAAACAGGGCGCTGCCCTTACAAACCTGTTCCTTGCAGATGAGATCAACAGAACTTCTTCAAAGACTCAGTCAGCACTGCTGGAGATAATGGAAGAGGGCAAGGTAACTGTTGACGGAGTTACAAGAAAAGCTCCCGACCCTTACATAGTTATCGCAACACAGAACCCCATAGGTTCGATCGGTACACAGATGCTTCCCGAGTCTCAGATGGATAGATTTATCGTAAGGCTGACCATGGGTTATCCCTCGGTAGAAAACGAAGTAATGATGCTTAAAGCTAAGCAGAGTCTTGTTCCTGTTGACAGCGTAAATCCTGTGGTAAATGCCGAGGATATCATCAAGGCAAGACACGAAGTTGAGAATATATATATAGCCGATCAGGTTATAGACTATATTGCAAGACTTGCTGCTGCCACAAGAAACCACCAGTTCATCAAACTGGGTCTTTCACCCAGAGGAACCATCGCACTGCTGAGAATGACAAAAGCAACAGCGCTCCTAAAGGGCAGAGATTATGTTATCCCCGATGATGTCGCTTATACATTCAACGATGTTGTGCTGCACAGAGTAGTTTTCAATTCAAAGGCAAAGATAAACGGCGTGACCGGTGAACAGGTGCTCAGAGATATACTCAGCACCGTTGAAGTGCCCAGAGTTGCAAGATAATACAGGAGAAATGCCATGCCATTTTTATACACGGTACTGCTGATAGCTTCTGTATTTTTCTACATATTATATGAACACCCATTTTCTTTCTATCTGTTTGCTTTTCTGCTGGTGACACCAATCGTACTTTTCATAATGACGCTGTGTACAGCCAAAAAGCTTAAGATCGGTTTTGCGGATAAGCAGTCGGTTGTCAGCAGAACTGCTAAACTACCCATTCGGATAAAAGTAAGCAACGATTCGATGCTGCCATGCCCCAATCTGCTTATCGAGATATCCTATTCAAACAGGATAGACGGAAAAACCAATATCGTCAAGATAAACACACCCGTTTATCCTCACGAGACCCAAGTGCTGACAATGTGCGTATCAGGCATACACTGCGGAACGGTGGATTTCAATATAAAAAAGTGCAAAATATCGGATATGCTGAAGATATTTACCATGAAAGTCAAGAGCAAAAACAATTTTCTTTCTGATAGTAACTGCACAGTTACCATACTCCCCGATTATATCCCGCTTGAAAACGAGATAGCAAATTACGCAGATATGGGACTCGAAAGCGACGAGTATTCAAAAACACAAAAGGGCGATGACCCCTCCGAGATATTCGATATAAGAGATTATGTGGAGGGTGATAAGCTAAACCGCATACACTGGAAGCTTTCGGCCAAGCAGGATAAGACCATGGTCAAGGATTACTCACTGCCGATAGCAAATTCCATATTGCTGATGGTAGACCTCTCCAAAGTTGAGGGAAAAGCGGATGAACTGACATTGTTCGATTCAGTGGTCGAAACTGTGGCTTCAGTGTCAGAATACCTGCTTGAAAACGAAGTTCCCCACAGGACAGTTTTCTACGACGCTGACAGACAGATGTCCATCGAGCAGAACATCAGCGATGACGAGAGTCACAGCACGATGGTGGGAATGCTTTTGCAGGCAAGACTATACGATACAAAGGACGCAGTTCTTACTGATTATATCGGAACTTCCGAGAGCGTTAAGTGCGGACATCTTATATATATTTCAACCGGATACAGTCCCAATGCAACAGAACTTATGAGTGATGCAGAGCTTGCACACAAATATACGTATCTGCTTATGACAGATAAGGTCTCACAGACAGCCCTTTATGATGAATTTGCAGAGCTTATCCCAATTTATCCGGGTCAGCTCGATGGTTCTATACGGGAACTATGTCTGTAAGAGAGGAGAAACTAATGAGAGCAGATAAACGCTCTAAGATAAAGATAAAGGTGACAGAATGAGTAACAAAACAAAAAGTGAAGCCGGACTAATCGGCAGCGGGGGTATCTGCATAGATGGTGATATAGAAATGAGACTGACACAGCTCCATTCCTCGGGACTGTTCTTCGCTTTCAGGATCATCATCGCCCTCTTAGCTACATTTTCTGCGGCACTGTTGGGAAACTGCTTTACCGATGCAAACATCAGCCCGATGCTGCTGGCTTATGACAGCACAGTAGCCGTTCTTGCCTTCGGACTTCTGGCTTCAAAACACAAAATAATAAAAATATGCGCGGGCATAGTCGGTGTTATGTACATCGTCCCGCTGATAGGAAAAATAAAACTAATAAAATACGGCGCTCTGGCAGCTGCCCACGGATATCTTACCAAAGGCGACCTGCCCGGACAGAACACAGGCGTATATAAAGAGTACCTTACGACAGCATCCGCAGTAAACCAAGGCTTGTATTATTTCTTCTCTGCTGTGATACTTTTTATAGCGATCGGTACTGTAATAGCCTGTGTGGTGAGGATAGATTTTCCGATGCTGTTCATCGTTACCTTCCCTATCCTGGAGGTTGGATTATATCTCGGATTTGATGTTCCTACCGTTTCCGTGCTTATGATGCTTATTTCATGGATAACTGTGCTGGCTATGAACATAATAAACCACACTACCAATAAAGCCGGCAGGAACAACACTTTCGCTGTCCATGAAAAATCAAAGACTTTCTTCTTCACATCATCTGAATCCAAAGCAGGATTCTACACGATGTATATAAAATTCGTTGCAATCGTTACTGCTTCCGTATTTCTGGCAGTAGTTATATTCTCGAAGATCAGCGGTTTTTACCGACCCGATTCCTTTGCTGATTTGAGATACAATCTTCACCACGCAGCTGAAAGATTCGATATAACCCACGCTGATGATTTTCTTATAGATGTTAACGGCGGTTCTAACCTGTTCGGTGTAACAACAGTCGGCGGAACCAACGGCGGTATCCTGGGTACTACAAACGGTATAAGCTTTAATGGTTCAAAGGCAATGGTGATCAACACCGAACCTTTCAACTACACCATGTACCTTAGGGGTTATGTTGCCGGCGACTACGCTGAAAATCAATGGCAGCCACTTGAAACTGACGATACTATCAAAAAGATAAGTGAAGATATTTCTGAAACCGGAAGATGGATCCAGGATTACGACAGCCTGCTTCTGAGTGATTCAGATGATGCAACGGGTTCATCCGACTCGGCTATGAATATCACTATCAAAGGTGCCTGCTCAAAATTCGTTTATGCACCATACAGTTGTGATTACAGCTATTCATATTCCGCACTTGGAGAAAACAGCGGCATGACACCCTACAACGATTCATATGTCCGTATAAGCCAGTCAAGCAAGAATTACACGGTCTACTACAAGACCTTCCGTACTCCGAGCTGGATAATGAGAACAGATAGTCTGGTCAGTGCAGATCTTGATCATTTTTCTCCAAAATTCCAGGATGTCACAAATCTTTACAAGGAGTATGTAAAACACAATTATACTACCCCTGTAGATCTCGATTCGCTTAATACGGTTTATAAAGAGATATGCAAGAAATATCTAAGGGACGACCCCGAATATTGCTCATATAACGAGATATATTCTGCAATAAAGAATTATTTCAGCGACAATAAGTTCACCTATGATACAAATCCCGGCAAAACTCCGGAGGGCGAGGATTTTCTCGACTATTTCCTCACCAATCAGAAAAAAGGCTATTGTACTTATTACGCTACCGCGGGTACTCATCTGCTTAGAAAATTCGGATATCCCGCAAGATATATCGAAGGTTACATGATACTTCCCTCACAGCTGCAGACAGCAACCAAGGACGATGATAGATACGAACTGGTAGTAAAAGACAAATGTGCTCATGCCTGGACAGAAGTATTCATTGAAGGTGCAGGATGGATGCCGGCGGAGTTCACACCGGGATACGATGGGGACAACCCAAACCTGACAAAGGAAGAGAAAGGCATAGATAAAAAGGACGAAAGCAGTCTCTCAAGCAGTTCTTCCAAGCCCGACAGCAGCAAAACTGATATTAATAACAGTTCCCGAAAACCTCTGAACAACAGCAAAGCCAATACCAACAGCAGAACATCTCCTAAAAATAACAGTAATGGTTCCAACAGCAAGTCAGGGGGCAGAGGAGCGATAGGCAAAAATTCTAACGGCAAAAACAGCGATGCCTCTGCATATGACAGCAAAAACAGCAGCAAGCCTGATGGAAGCGGCGGTATAGTAAGATCACCTGTGGCGAAAACTATAGGCATGACTTTGATCGCTGTAGTTGCAGGACTTGCAGCAATTGTCATCAACCGAAAGAGAAGCCTTGATAAGATGCACGAAAGCTGCACGCAAAAAGATCTTGCTAAGAGAGTTACAGCCATATACACCTACTCGCTGAAATATCTCTCTGTTCTGCACATCGAAGTCAAGAAAAATCTATCAGATATGCAGATATGTGATGAGCTGATAAATAAGTGTCATGAGCAGCGGATACATCAGCTTGATGACAAACTGACAGAGCTGACGATAATGGCAGTTGAAGCAAATATGAGCGCAGACAGTATCACCGAAGAAGAAGCTGCAAAAGCCGAGGAGATAATGAGAAGCATCTCCGAGGATATAGTGGCAAAGAAACTTGATATTATATCAAAGCTCTCGGCGAAATATATTTACTGTCTGTATTGATCGGAAAGGATATGAATCTAATGGCTAACAAGATGAAAAACAAGTACGGAAATCCTCAGAAGAATATCGATGCTTTCAAAGCAGCAGAGTCTGCAAAACTTGCAAAAGAAGTTGACAAGCAGCTTGTCCACAACACAGTGCCGACCGATAGAAAACCCATGCTTATGAGGATCATCGTACTGGCAGTAGTTGCTGTGATGGTGCTCGGCATAGTTATCGGTGCAGTAGCAGGCGGTATATTCTGATGGTAAATATCGGAAACAGCTGGGATGAAATCCTGGCAGAGGAATTCAAGAGCGAATACTACCTGAAACTTCGGGAATTTCTCAAAAGAGAATATGCACAGCAGACCATCTACCCGAATATGTATGACATTTTCAACGCCCTGAAATACACAGCGTACGAGGACGTAAAGGTTGTCATAATCGGACAGGATCCCTATCACGGTGAAGGACAGGCTCACGGGCTTTGTTTTTCGGTCAAAAGAGGTGTAATGCCTCCCCCGTCATTGCAGAACATATTCAAGGAACTGCAAAACGATGTGGGTTTCCGTATACCGAATAACGGCGAACTTACCGACTGGACAAGTCAGGGCGTCCTTCTGCTGAATGCTGTACTAACAGTACGTGCAGGACAGGCAAATTCTCACCGCGGTATAGGCTGGGAACAGCTGACTGATGCTGTGATACGCAAGCTGAACGAGCGTGAAAAACCCATAGTATTCATGCTGTGGGGCAGGAACGCCAAGGAGAAGCAAAAGCTGATAACAAACAGCAGACACCTTGTTCTGACAGCAGCCCACCCTTCTCCCCTTTCGGCGTACAACGGATTTTTCGGATGCAGACATTTTTCCATCGCAAATGAATTTCTGGCACAAACCGGCCAGGAACCTATTGATTGGAGCATTTCGGATAAATAGAATAAAATCCCGAAACACAGCAGTTTCGGGAGTTTTTATCGTTTTTATAGGGTCTTGGCATATTCGGTGAGCAGATCATGTATCGGCTCACAGTATTCCGCTTTTTCAATAAGACGCTTTACATTTCGCTTTGTGACCATCTCTCTGAGTTCGAGAACTTTTCTGACAGTATCAACATCAGAATTTTCGATAGCCATGCCTATCATCTTTGCAAAATTCTTCTTGACATACTCTGCTGCACCCTCGATGCCCGCAAAGTACATACGGAATATCAGCGCGTACTTTGGCTTATGGTCAAACATGATGCTGAAATCACGATCAAACACAAGCATAAAACACTCGTTATATGGTGTTTCGCGCGGGTAGAATGTCATCTCGCCGCGGCTGCCGTTAAGGTGTATGCAGGTATCATCAGCAAACTCTGGATCACCATCGACCTCAACGCCGTCGGGTAGATAAACGTCCGTAAGAAGATTGGTGTTTCTAAAGGAGTAACTGCTTATCTTTTTCAGACTTTTCGGGAGAGTGATGTTTTTCAGCTTTGTGCAGCCAGCAAAAGCATAGTCGCATATCTCTTCAACGCCTTCCGGGATAACACCGCTGTCCTTGCAGGCAGAACAGTATACCAGTTTGGTCAGGTCCTTATCAAAAAGCATACCATCTGAAATAGTGAAATATGGATTTTCATTACTCAAAATCAAATCATCCAGCAAACTGCACCCGGCAAGCGCAGCAGGTTCTATCTCACTGAGTGTTGAGGGAAGCGACAATGTTTTCAGATTAGGGCAGTTTAGAAATGCACCATTACCGAGAGTTTCCGTGCCCTCGCTTATGACTGCACGTTCAAGTCTCTCGCAATTTCTGAAAGCGGCGTTGCCTATGGTTTTAAGGCTGACAGGAAGCAGGATCTCTTTCAGCTTGATACATTCAAAAAACGCATTTTGATCAATAGTAACGAGACCATTTTCGATCGTCACCTTTTCAAGACACTTACAGCCCTGAAAAGCACTATCGCATATCTCCTCGACATTTGCAGGGATATACATCTCGGTAAGCCCGGACCACATAAACGCACTGTCGCCTATCTTTTTAAGGGTATTCGGCAACTTTACCCGCTTTAAGTTATGAGCACCGCAGAATGCAGCTTCATCTATCTCTGTAACACCTTCGGGAACTTCGTAAAACTCACACTCTTTATCCTCGAAGTTTATCAGTATTCCGTTCTCAATCTCGACCACGATAAACCTCCCGTCAAGTATTACTTATTCAGATACTTGTCAACTATACCTGTGAAATCAAAAGTGCTGAAATAATCTGCAGGAGTCTCTGCACGTCTTATCAGCTGAACATCGCCGTCCTCCTTCAGAAGGAGCTCAGCTGAACGAAGTCTGCCGTTGTAGTTATAGCCCATGGAGAAGCCATGTGCGCCCGCATCATGAATAACGAGGATATCGCCTATCTCAAGCTCAGGGAGCATTCTGTCGATGGCGAACTTGTCGTTGTTTTCGCAAAGGCTGCCTGTTACATCGTACTTGTGGTCGCAGGGCTTGTCCTCTTTGCCGAGAACTGTGATATGGTGGTATGCACCATACATAGCAGGACGCATAAGGTTGCAGGCACAAGCGTCAACACCTGCATACTCCTTGTAGGTGTGCTTAAAGTGTTTAACAGTTGTAACCAGATGACCATAGGGAGCAAGCATATATCTGCCAAGCTCGGTGAATATAGCAACATCGCCCATACCTGCGGGAACGAGTATCTCATCAAATGCCTTGTGAACGCCCTCGCCGATAGCAAATATATCGTTCTGAGGCTTGTCGGGCTCATAAGCAATACCAACACCGCCCGAAAGGTTTATGAACTTGAACTCGATGCCGACTTTTTCCTTGATCTCAACTGCCAGCTCGAACAAGATACGCGCAAGCTTGGGATAATACTCGTTGGTAACAGTGTTTGATGCCAAGAAAGCGTGGATGCCGAAGTACTTTGCACCTTTTTCTTTAAGGATCTTGAAGCCTTCGATTATCTGCTCGTGGGTGAAGCCGTACTTAGCATCGCCGGGGTTATCCATTATCTTTGTGGATATGGAGAAAGTTCCGCCGGGGTTGTAACGGCAGCAGATGGTCTCGGGGATACCGCAGAGCTTGTCAAGGAAATCGATGTGAGTGAAATCATCAAGATTGATGAAAGCGCCCATCTCCTTTGCCTTTACATACTCTTCAGCGGGGGTAACGTTTGACGAGAACATTATATCCTCACCCTTGAATCCACAGCACTCGCTGAGCATAAGCTCTGTCATGGAAGAACAGTCAACACCGCAGCCCTCTTCTTTCAGTATCTGGAGGATATAGGGATTGGGAGTAGCCTTAACAGCAAAGAACTCCTTATAACCCTTGTTCCAGCTGAATGCTTTATAGAGATTACGGGCATTTTCGCGTATGCCCTTTTCGTCATAAATATGGAAAGGAGTAGGATATGCTTTGATTATCTCCTCTGCCTTTTCTTTTGTGATAAACGGTTTCTTCATATTTCATCGTCCTTTTCTGTAAAAATAAATGTACTTTTATATAATAACATTTTTTTCAGAGCAAGTCAATAGAAAAAGGATAATTTAATGAGCTTACAAAAAAAGATATCTGAAAATATATGTATAATTTTTATATGAAAAGCTCATATACATCAGTATTTATCCATGTTTTTTAATTTCATGTATTTTTTAGCAAATTATACATTTTTCGTCCTCGAAAATGTGTTATTGACATTTATTGTATTTTATGATATAATCAACACAATAAACTTATTTGGAGGTAAGAATATGTTTTGTACAAATTGCGGTAAAAATATTCCCGACGGATCGGTATTCTGTCCCGAGTGCGGTAAACCAACTAGCGCACAAGCTGCACAGCAGCAAATGTATGGCCAGCAGCCCATATACGGTCAGCCTGCAGTGGCAGCTCCTATTTCAGGCGGAGCAGCTGCTATCACTCAGAAAGTTGAAAGAGTCCCGACCAGACTAATCGCAAAGATAGCTTTTCTGGCTGCGCTGGTATGTTTCCTGTTCCCATTCATGTCAGTATCATGTGATGCTTCTACCGCTGCAAGTATGGCAGGTGAAAAAGGTGATTACAGCTTTGAGATCGTATACAATGGTTACAATCTCATATTCCCGTCTACAATAAGCGAAAAGAACATAAAAACAGGTTCGGGATTTGATCAGAGAGAAAAATCGAGCACAGCTGATTCCGGTGAAAATTACGGTTCGAAAGAAGGCACAAATCCCTGGCTGATAATAACTGCAATTTGCTGTATCGCAGGCAGCGTGATACTGTTCCTGAAAAGAGACAAGCTGTTCACACTGATATCCGCAGGCTGTTCGCTGGTCAGCTTAATATGTCTTATCATATTCAGAGCAAACTTTACCAGCAGATACATTTCCGATGGCAAGACCGATCTGGAAGGTCTTGGAAATTATCTGAAAGTTAATACAAAATTCGGATATGTCCTATGTATACTGATGGTGATATTGGCTCTGATCTCCACTCTGGTATCTTATCTTGTTGAAAAACCAAAAAGTCCACAAAACTTTTATTAAGTAATAAAGACTGCTGCACCTGCGGCAGTCTTTTTGTTATAAACTTGTATTTAGGTTACAAAAATCTTAATTTTGCGGGATATACTTGCAAAGATACTCAAACGGTGATATAATAATATAGTATGCTGAATGATAAATTAACATGAAAGGACGGTGGAGCGATGGATATCATCAAGGGCGACAGGCTTGTTATGAAGAAAAAACACCCCTGCGGCAGCAATGAGATGATGGTGCTGCGCTCGGGTATGGATTTCAAGCTTCGCTGTGTCGGCTGCGGACGGGAATTTATGATACCACGCAGTAAAGCTGAAAAGAATGTAAAGTCCGTTATCCGCGAGGCAGAAACTTAGCTATGCTGTGCGATGATCACATACAACATTTTGAGTAAGGAAATAAGGAGCAATAGCTATGTTTGATAAATTAAGAGCACTTGAAGATAAATTCAACGAGATAAACGAAAGACTAATGCAGCCCGAAGTAGTCAACGATTCAAAGCTGTACACCGAACTTATGATCGAGTACAGAAATCTCGAACCTGTTGTTGAAACACTTCGCGAGTATGATAAAGCAAAGGCTGAATTCGATGAAGCAGTGGAAATGTCCGCTGACAGCAGCCTTGACGCTGATATGAAAGACATGGTTCAGGAGCAGTATGCCGAATCAAAGGCTGCTATGGCAAGACTAGAAGATGAGCTTAAAATACTTCTTCTGCCCAAGGATCCCAACGATGACAGAAACGTTATCATAGAGATAAGAGGCGGTGCAGGCGGCGAAGAAGCTGCTCTGTTTGCAAATTCCCTGTACCGTATGTACTCTATGTATGCAGCACAGAAAGGCTGGCAGATAGAGGTAATGAGCGCCAACGAAACAGAACTTGGAGGTTACAAGGAAATAACCTTTACAGTATCGGGACAGGGCGCTTATTCAAGACTTAAATACGAAAGCGGCGTACACCGCGTACAGCGTGTGCCAGAGACCGAATCTCAGGGTCGAGTACACACATCTACTGTTACTGTTGCTGTACTCCCCGAAGCTGAGGAAGTTGAGCTGGAGCTGAACGAGGAGAGGGACATCAGAATGGAAGTATTCCGTTCCTCCGGCGCAGGCGGACAGCACATCAATAAAACTTCATCAGCTGTAAGACTTATCCACATCCCCACGGGAACAGTTGTGGAATGTCAGAACGAGAGATCACAGTTCCAGAACAGGGAGAAGGCTCTGAAAATGCTGCGTTCAAAACTGTATGACGAAAAAGTCAGGGCGCAGGAAGACGAGATCGCTTCAAACAGGCGTTCTCAAGTCGGTACGGGCGATAGATCGGAGAAGATCAGAACCTACAACTTCCCCGAAAGCCGTATATCAGATCACCGCATAAAGCTGACGCTATACAAGCTGGAGCAAATACTAAACGGAAATCTCGATGAAGTCATAGATGCACTTGCGACTGCAGATCAGGCAGCAAAGCTGGCGGCACAGGAAGAGGAATAATATCTATGATGCACCTTGACGGTTTCGGTCTGTTCGTCAAAGATATGTCTGCGATGATAAGGTTCTATCGTGACGTTCTCGGGTTTGAGATAAAGGAATCGGAGAACACGGAAAATGTATATCTTCTCAAAGACGGCACGTTATTCCTGCTTTACGGACGTAAGGATTTTGAACGAATGACCAACAGGCAGTACAGCTTTGCCAAAGGGATTAACGGACATTCGGAGATAGCGCTGTATGTTGATACTTTTGAAGAAGTCGATACCGAATTTGATAGAACGGTAAAACTAGGTGCCAGACCTGTTCTTGAACCTACCACAGAACCCTGGGGACAGCGCACCTGCTATATTGCAGACCCCGAAGGAAATCTGATAGAGATAGGGTCATTCGGAAAACCCTTTGAACGATAAAAAATACTTTGGAAAGAAGATCTTAAATGTTTGAAACTAAGCTTCTGGGTACAGACGAAAACTCAATAAACACCGCCGCAGAACTTATCAGAGCAGGCGAAGTTGTGGGTATACCCACGGAAACAGTCTACGGGCTGGGTGCAAACGCTTTTGACGAAGATGCAGTCCGCAAGATATTCGCGGCAAAGGGCAGACCAGCCGACAACCCTTTGATAGTACATATTAGTTCATTTGATGAGATCGAGCCTCTTGTAACTGAGATACCCGCGCTTGCCGAAAAATGTGCGAAAAAGTTCTGGGCAGGACCGCTGACGATGATAATGCCGAAATCCGACAGGATACCGTTAGTGACAAGCGGCGGGCTTGACACGGTAGGGATAAGAATGCCATCAAATACTACGGCACGCGCTATAATCAAGGCAAGCGGATGTCCTATAGCGGCACCGTCGGCAAATCTTTCGGGCAGTCCCTCCCCTACTACGGCACAACACGTTTTCAAAGATATGAACGGACGTATACCCGCCATAGTTGACGGTGGTGCGTGTGGTGTGGGCGTTGAAAGCACGGTAATCAGCTTTGAGAACGACGGTATCAGGCTTCTGCGTCCCGGTTTCATCTCGGTGGAGGACTTGAAAGAAGTCACCGAGAATGTTCTAGTCGATAAGGGCGTACTTGAAATGCTTGGAGAGGGTGCAAAAGTCCGCAGCCCGGGAATGAAGTACAAGCACTACGCACCAAAAGCCGAGGTAACTATCATCGATGGCAGCAGTGAACAGTTCAATACCTTTTGCAGAGAAAATGCAAGTGCTGACGATGTGCTGATGGTATTCACCGAAGAAGACGCACGGGAACTTTCCCAGAGAAAAACTATCCTCGGCTCCACAGATGAAGAACAGGCACAGCACCTTTTTGATGCCCTGCGTGGTTTTGACGATATGGGAGCAAAAAAGGTATGGGCAAGGTGCCCTCGTAAAACCGGTGTGGGTCTGGCAGTTTACAACAGGCTTTTAAGAGCGGCTGCTTTCAGGGTGATACACCTATGAGTGTGGTTATAGGTCTAACGGGACAGAGCGGCGCAGGCAAAACTCTGGTGTCGAAAGTGTTCAAGGAAAACGGCTTCGGAGTAATAAACTGTGATATAGCAGCAAGAGAAGTCACCGAAGCAGGCAGCGAGTGCAACCGTGAGCTTGCGAAGATCTTCCCCGAGTGTTTTGACGATGATCTTGTTCTTGACAGGCGTGCGCTGGGTCGGATAGTTTTCTCGGACAGAGAAAAGCTGGATATCCTCAACACTGTGATATTCAGGTACATCGACAAACTTCTTGATAAAAAGATAGCGCAGTACAGCATAGACTATGAATATGTTGTTCTTGATGCACCCACATTATATGAAGCAGGTGCCGACAAAAAATGCAATGTGATAGTATCGGTGACAGCCGATGAGGAAATACGGCTCAGGCGGATCACTGTCCGCGATGGTCTGGATGAAGCAAGTGTCAGAAACAGATTTGCTTCACAGCACAGTCAGAGATTTTTTGAAGAGAATAGCGACTTCGTGATAAAAAACAACGGTGAAACCGAAGATGCTGTAGAACAGACAAAGGAAATAATAGACAAAATAAAGGAAGGTAAAATTGGCAGCAAAAACAACTAGAAGAGCTTCGGCTACAAAAAGAAACAGAAAAAAGAAAAACTCCGCACGCGACTGGATAGCAGTTGTATTAGGCATAGCATTTGCTTTAGGTATACTTCTTCTGACAATATTCCTGCTGAAAAGGGGTGTCAACCAAGGACTTGAAGATATCAATCAAAAAGCGGAGAAATATGTTCCTCATGGATTTACGTACCCGACAGATTATGAAGAATACGTCATCAAATACTGTAAAGAATATCATGTTGACCCTGTTCTTGTGTTCTCGGTGATAAAGGTTGAGAGCAGTTTCAAGCCTGACGCGACTTCCGACGTGGGTGCAAGAGGCCTTATGCAGCTGATGGAAGATGCCTACGACTGGGTCAAGTTCAGGCTGGACGATGACAGCGAAAGCTTTGAGGATATGTATGACCCCGAAACAAATATAAAATACGGAGCATATTATCTCAGCTTTCTTATGGACAGATATGATGGTTCCATAGACCTTACAGCGGCGGCTTATCACTGCGGTATGGGTCAGGTGGACAGCTGGCTTGAGGACGGTACTATCAGCGCAGAGAAATTTGATGTTAAAGATATCCCAAAAGAAAACGACCAGACTTCACATTACGTGAATAAGATAAATGAGGCTTATTCGGCTTACAAGAAGATACTCTCCGAACGCGGATTGGACAGCATATTTGAAGAACCGTCATCGGCTGAGGAAACAGAATCCGCAGAAGAGCAAGAGTCGGAAGCATACGATGACTATTACGACGAAACTTACGAAGACTACAACGATACAGAATATATATATTAATACCAAGGAGGTTATTCAAATGGCAGAAAAGAAAAAGTCGGCAGCAGAGGACCTTGCAGAAAAGATCCTC
The DNA here is from genome assembly GCF_000526775.1 of Ruminococcus albus AD2013. Lineage (NCBI taxonomy): Bacteria > Bacillati > Bacillota > Clostridia > Eubacteriales > Oscillospiraceae > Hominimerdicola > Hominimerdicola alba. The sequence continues at coordinate 759,225 of NZ_JAGS01000001.1, read as the reverse complement.
TCAAAGCCCAAAAACGGATTTCTTAGAACTGAAGACAAAGAGGTCGAAGCAATCAACAGCTACAACGAGGGCTACAAAAAGTTCCTCAACACTGCAAAGACCGAACGCGAGGCAACCGAGGAGATAGTTAAGCAGGCTGAGAATGCAGGCTTCAAGGCTTATGAGCGCGGCAAGAAGTACAAATCCGGTGATAAGTTCTACTTTGTTAACAGGGGCAAGGCTGTTATACTCACCGTTATGGGCAAAAAGGATATTTCCGAAGGTATAAGACTGGCAGCTGCTCATATAGATTCCCCCAGACTTGATCTGAAGCAGAATCCCCTCTATGAGGACAAGGAGATCGCATACTTCAAGACACACTACTACGGCGGTATCAAGAAGTATCAGTGGCCGACAGTTCCTCTGTCTCTCCATGGTGTAATAATCAAGGCTGACGGCACTACCGTAAAAGTACGCATTGGCGAGGACGAGGGCGACCCTGTGTTCTGCATAAGCGATATACTTCCACATCTGGCTGAATCACAGTACAAGAGACCTGCACCTAAGCTAATCACAGGCGAAGAACTGAATATCATCGTAGGTTCAAGACCCTTTAAGGACGACAAAATATCCAACAAGGTAAAGCTGAATATAATGGCAATACTGAACGAAAAGTACGGTATAGTTGAAAACGACTTTATCTCCGCTGAACTTGAAGCTGTACCCGCTTTCAAGGCTGTTGACGTTGGATTTGACAGAAGTCTTGTGGGCTCATACGGTCAGGACGACAGAGTTTGCGCTTATTCTTCTCTTCAGGCTGTTCTGGAGCTCAAAAAGCCCGAATACACCTGCATGACAGTTCTCACCGACAAGGAAGAAACAGGCAGCGACGGCAATACAGGTCTGAACAGCTCATATCTGCCCTATTTTATCAGCGATCTTGCTGAAGTATACGGTGCAAACGGCAGAAATGTAATGAGCAAATCCGAGTGCCTTTCCGCTGACGTTAATGCTGCTGTTGACCCCACATTCATCGAGCCTTTCGAGATACGCAACTGCTCTCAGCTGAACTACGGCGTAGTAGCAACTAAGTTCACAGGTGCAAGAGGCAAGTCCGGCACATCTGATGCTTCTGCTGAATTTGTCGGCAGGATCAGAAGACTCTTCGATAAGAACGGCATAATCTGGCAGACAGGCGAGCTTGGTAAAGTCGATGCAGGCGGCGGCGGAACTGTTGCACAGTATATCGCAAACCTCGACCTTGACGTTATCGATGTTGGTGTTCCTGTACTTTCGATGCACGCACCGTTTGAGATAACCTCAAAACTGGATAACTACATGGCTTACAAGGCATTCAAGGTATTCTTTGAGGACAAATAAGCTATGCAAAATTACGGGACAAAGGCAAAGGTCGGAGATACTGAAATAAACATCTATACTGAGGGCAGTGGAGATGTTACCCTTGTGTTCATGGCTGGTTCGGGTGTGGGTTGTCCAGGCCTGGAATATAAACCTTTATATCGTAGGCTTTCCTACAATTACAAGATAGCTGTTATCGAAAAAGCGGGCTACGGTCTCAGCGGCGATGCTACTACCGAGAGAACGGCTGAAAATCTTGTCGAGGAAAGTCGTGCCGCTTTGAAAGCGCTGGATATACTGCCTCCCTATGTGCTGGTACCCCATTCCTATTCGGGCTTTGAAGCTATATGGTGGGCGAACACCTATCCCAATGAAGTTAAAGCTGTGCTTGGACTGGATATGGGCTTCCCTAACATGATGAAAGCTCAGGCGGCACAGATACCTCACGAGAAGAAAAAGGCAATGGTTGAAAAATCAAGAGCACTTATGAAGAAAATAGCCAAGCGCGGCTTGCTTGATAAACTGCTGAGGAACAGGACAGTAAATGCATCTAATCTTCTTAACGGAAACGAACTTACCGATGAAGAGAAAAAGACCTACGAAGAGGTATATTATCGAAACATCGCCAGTGAAGCTGTCTTTGAAGAATCTATACTAGCGGAAGAAAATGCTGCTAAAGCCGAAAGTACAGGCTATCTGAAATGCCCTGCCTTCTTTGCGGTAAGCAATATGCGCTCCCCTGTTAAGTCACTGACATGGCAGCAGGCTGCAAAAGATTATGCTGCTAAGTGTAACGGCGAGGTTCATCTGTTTGACGAAGGTCACATGATGTATGCTTTCATTCCCGATAAACTTGCTTCGATGTTCTCCGATTTTCTTGAAAAAACTTTATAGTGATAAAATTGAAACTTCCCTGCTGCGGGCATACCGCGGCAGGGAGTTTTTTTTGTACTTTTTCGACTTTTGACAATGATAATATCCGACAGTTTTCTTTCATCAGCAGGAGTATGATATATACATACAAACAAAGGGCGGTGGAAGGATGAAGATATATGCCGATGTGCTGATAGTCACAAGCTGTCTGGTAGAGTTTATTTATCTGCATACAGCGGCGGCACTGCTTCACAGAAAACTTCGGGGAAGCAGGGTGTTTACAGCTTGCATTTTTGCTGGGGTGATGTCCCTGCTAATTTGTGCAGACGGCGGAACATTCATCGGTGCGCTGCTTATAACCCTTACAAAAGCGGCAGGGATAGTGGTAACTCTCCTCATCGCAGTAAAAGTAAAAAGCTTTGGTGACTTTGTTCGCTGTCTGGCTGTATTCCTTGCGATACGTGCAGTATACACCTGGCTCATTATAGTCTACTGGGAAATATCAGATACCAAACGCATATTCGTGCGAAATTTCACAGCGTATTTTGATATCTCACTGTTAAAACTTGCGGCAGCGCTGATAACAGCTTATGTATTGCTTTCGATAGTTGAAACAGTAAAACGTAGAGTCTGCTCAAAGACCATGAACTATGAAGCAAGATTTCAATGTGGTGATTATGAAGTAACTCTGCCGGCGGTTGCTGATACAGGAAACAGGCTTTGCGACAGCTTCACAGGTCTTCCTGTAGTGATATTCTGCTGTGATGATATGTACCGCCATTACGCTCTTGATGAAACAGAAAGCGGAATGCGTGCAGGATTTCGTCTGACACCATACTCGACCATAAACGGCAGCGGACTTCTTCATGTTACATCTAAAGGGAATGTCACTATCACAGACGATAGCGGCGAAAATTATGATATCAGGTGTTGTGTCGGAATAAAGCCATCAGACCAAAACCACAGTCGTGCTATTTTCAACCCCGCTTTGCTGGAATGAAAGGAGAAATAATGATGAAAGTTCTGAAAAAACTAAACCGCTGGGTGTTAACTCTTCTTGGAGATACCCACAGTGTTGACTACATAAACGGTGCAGACCAGCTTCCTCCCCCGCTGACCAAAGAAGACGAAGCCCGCGCTTTTGAGCTTTTTTCAACTGATGAGAAAAAAGCAAAAGAACTGCTGATAGTACATAATCTGCGGCTTGTCGTATACATCTCAAAGAAATTTGAAGCCACTGGAGTAGGTCTTGAAGACCTTATATCCATCGGGTCTATCGGACTCATCAAGGCGGTAAACACTTTCCGTCCCGATAAGAACATCAAGCTTGCTACCTATGCTTCAAGGTGTATTGAAAACGAGATACTAATGTTCCTGCGCAAGGCATCTCAGCGAAGGAGCGAGATATCCATAGACGAACCCCTCAACACCGACTGGGACGGCAACGAACTTCTGCTGTCCGATATTCTCGGTACCGACGAAGACACCGTTCACAAGGGGATAGAGAGCGAGGTTGAAAAGACGCTTCTCCGTCGTGAGATAGACAAGCTGGGCGAGCGCGAAAAGATGATAATGGAAATGCGCTTCGGTCTCAACGGCAGAAAAGAAATGACCCAGAAAGAAGTTGCTCAGACCGTAGGGATATCCCAGTCCTACATATCACGCCTTGAAAAGAAGACACTGAAAGCTATCCGCGAAAATCTTGAAAAAATATGCTGAGCAAAATCAGCTACTTACTAACGTAGTTAAGTATATCATAAAAATCGTCGAGTATCTCTTGGGGAACATCTTTGTTTACAGTATCTATGGTATCGGTCAGAACATAATTTCCGTCAGGAGAATACTCAGTGCTGAACCTGACAAAAGCTGAACCATCCTTATAGTTCAACTGAACAAGCCATGACTTTATGAATCTTCCATTGTCCGGGTCAAACCATAGCAGCCCTGTATCCACAGAACCAAACTCGACACCTTTTTCTTCAAGTGCTGTAAACATATCCTCATATCTTGAATGGGATATCTCCCTTTTACATATCTTGCCATCCACTATTTCAACATTATAAACATCATCTTTAGGACGTTTCATCTCTAAACGAAGATATACATAGAATTTATTGCTGAATATTTTTTGAAATATACCGTCATCATTGAGATAATCGATGAAACAACAATCCTTTTCAAAGTCATTCATTTCTGAAATATCGGCAATATCCTCATTATCTCCCTCACCTATCCACTTGCATGAAATGATATCGTATTTTGAATTGCCCATATCATAAAATTCAAATTCTAATAACCCATCGTCCATCGCTACATTAACATAACTAATCAGCTGTTTTTCACCTGTTGAATTATATTCCTCGTAACAGGTATCAACTTTATTTATAAAAACACTATGCCCCTTGATATCCTTATCAAATGACTTTTTAAACATATCTGTGATATACTTCGTTACCCTGTCATCTTCGTCATAGAATGTTACGGGAATACTGTTTTCTGACATACCCGCAGGTTTGAAAGCAGCTTTATATGTATTATCTATCGGTTGAGGCTTATAAAGATACTTGATAAACCCCTCTATATCACCGCTAATTAGGTTTTTAGCCGCTCTTCTGACTTCTATCGTCTGAATAATCGACTCCCAACTTGGAAACCTTTCATGCTTTATCACCTGTCCAACTGTAAGAACACCAGCCACAATAACCATCAGTGAAGCCGCTAAAATTGCTACTACCGCTCTGACTTTTATTCTCTTAATCTTACGTTTCAGCTTTTTGAACGGGTTTATATTTTCCTTTTCTTCGGGGATAGTCCTCTCCGCAGTAAATTCGGCAGTATAGCTTTCCTTTAGTTTACGACATTCCTCGCATTCGGTGAGATGTGCTTCAACTTCTCTCTTTGTTTCTTCCTCCAGCAGACCGTCACAGTAGCTTGCCAGAAGATCTCTTGCAACGTTACATTTCATAGCCGTCCTCCTTTAGTTTGTCTACAAGCTTTGCCTTGGCGCGGAAGAAAGTCACACGCGCCCAGTTTTCATTCTTCCCGAAGATATCACCTATCTGCCTGAAACTAAGTTCTCCCATAACACGCAGGGTGAATACCTCTCGGTAAGGTTCAGAAAGAGCGTGAAGAGCCTTATGTACGGCAATGCTTTTCTCCTTGTCCTCCAGCTGCACGGTAAGGTCTCCATCATAGGGTATCTCCCTGTCCTCTATCGGCAGATTTTTGTTATCTCTCCTTTTCACATAGTTCAGGTACTCATTTTTCGCAATACTGCAAAGCCATGTCGTTACCTCGCACCTGTTCCCGAATTTATCAGAATTCTCTATGGCTTTCAGAAACGTGTCCTGCAATATATCCTCCGCTGTCGTCTCATTACCGCACAGTCTAAGCAAAAACAGGTATACCTGCCTTGCATATTTATCGTATATCTCATCGAACTCCTTCACGCTCTCACCTCCCTTCTGTCTGTTAGACAACTATCTACGCGATTCGTTACAAAAAAATGGCGGAAAAATTTTTTCCGCCAAAATTATTAGTGATCCAATTCAAGAAGTCTGTCCTCAAGGCGCTTGCATATTGTCTTTAGTGCCTTGATACGGGCATACTTTTTATCATTGCCCTCGATTATCGTCCAGGGGGCAAAATTTGTGGAGGTCAGCTCTACCATACGGTCAACAGCTTTTTCGTATTCGTCCCACTTTTCGCGGTTACGCCAGTCCTCCTCGGTAATTTTCCACTGTTTTGAAGGCGTTTCCTCACGCTCCTTAAAACGGCGGTACTGTTCTTCTTTATCGATGTTTATCCAGAATTTAATAACAACAGCACCCCATTCGGTCAGCTGATGTTCAAACTCATTTATCTCCTGATAAGCCATATCCACACGTTCCTGAGGTGTGAGCTTCTCTATTGGCTCCACCATAACTCTGCCGTACCATGTACGGTCGAATATGGTGAAATGACCGTCCTTTTCAAGCCTTGTCCAGAAACGCCACAGATAATGCCTTGCAAGCTCGGATGGCTCAGGTGCGGCTATTGGCTTCACCTCGTAACCTCTAGGGTCAAGAGCATTAGCCACACGCTTGATATTGCCGCCTTTTCCGCCTGCGTCCCAGCCCTCATAAGCAATTATAACAGGTATCTTTTTCTGGTAACAGCGGTTCTGTAACTCAAACAGGCGTGTCTGATATTTCTCCAACTTAGCAGCATACTCCTCATCAGTCAGTGACTTGTCCATTTTGACTTCCGAAAGCTTCTTGCACTTCGCCATTTTGAATTCTGATTTTTTGTAATCAATAACCGGAAATTCAGGTTTATCAATGAACTTCTCGCCGCTCTCAACAGCAGCACAAGCGCCCTTGATAGCATTCGTAACAGTCATCATTATTGAAAACTGCGCAGTAATCTTATCATTCGCCGCAATTATATGCCAGGGTGCAAATTCCGTATTGGTGCGCATCAAAGTCTTGTCATAGCGTTTGAAGAACTTCTCGTAATTCTCGTTGTTGATGATATCCTGCGGATTAACACGCCAGCGGGTTATCTCGGAACTTGAAAGCTTATGCAGGCGCTTTGTCTGTTCGTCTTTAGTGATATGCAAAAAGAATTTTATGATAAGATAGCCGTCGTCCGCCAGCTGACGTTCAAAGGTGTTTATATCCTCTATCCTGTCCTTGTACTGCGATTTGCTTATCTCATCATACATGAAAGCATTGACAGTATCCCTGTACCAGCTGCCATCCAGTATCAGAAATTCGCCTTTCTTGGGTAATCTCTGCCAGAAACGGTGAAGCCACGGCTTGCGAAGTTCAATCTCGTTCGGCGTGCGTATCGATTCAACATCATAGAAACGGGGGTCCATATACTTTATAAGCTTGGCTATCTGAGAACCCTTTCCGGCAGCAGACCAGCCGTCAATAGTTATTATAACAGGTATCCCGGCTGATTTTACAGCGTTCGCAAGGTCGATGAGCTCATTCCTCATGGAATTCAGCTCATTCATTGCCTCGGCTTTTCCTGTCTTACGTTGTTCGATGGTCTCAAGCATTGATATTCGCCCCTTTGTATTGTTTATTCCTGGTTTCCTGAAAGTTTCATTATGTCCCTGTCATAGATCATGTCGGGTCTTACAAAAGTCTTGGATTCGGTCCAGCCAAACATTCTGCAAAGCAATTCGATAAAGTTATCGTTCTCTCTGTCATGAAGATCCTCAGCCCTGGCAAGCTGTTCTTTTACTTCTGAAAAATGCCTTGTCTTTCCGACAAGCTGGGTATCTGCCTTGTAATACTCGATCTCAAGAATCATAACTTAGTCCTCCTATCGTTTCAAGCCAATATTTGAACATATTTAAGCACAGCCTTCTGCCGTGCATGATACCTTTAAGAAAATCGCTATACAGTAAATAACCAAAGTAACTTTGCCCGAACTATTCAATTATTTATGAAGACACAAACAGCCCTCACATACAGTGACATTTTTTAAAATATGATCTACAGCCAGCTTATAAAAGCTGTTTTATCATTTTTATTATACCCTGCTCTCTCATAAAATCTAAGTGTACTTTCCTTTTTTGATCCTGTGAGAAGCATGATCTTATAGCAGTTTTCGCGTACTGCAATATCCCTTGCAAAGTCAAGACAAGCAGTCGCAAAACCTCTGCAGCGATACTTTTCATCGGTGATGACATTCTCAATGAACGCATATGGCCGCTGCCCATGGGTCAGATTTGGTACTATCACGCATACACAGGAAGATACGATCTTTCCGTCTTCCTCACAAACGATGACATGATGATCGGGGTCAGCGAGGACACGCTCCCAAATCGCCATAACACGTTCATCTTTTTTTGGAAAAGGATTGTCATGCAGCTGCACATAAAGCTTCATAAGACCTTCAAAATCAGCGTCCGCAATCTCTCTTACCAAGTCTTCACCCCACAGTTAGTTATGATTTCATCATCTATATACTATATATTATACCTAATTATATCATTAAAGTATATTGGCATTTTATATAAAAAATCATCAGAAATTTTGTTAACGTGAAATTAATTAGTGAATAGGCATTTTAATGTCCTTTGCTATCAAAAAAAGACACCTCTGAAATATGACAGAGATGTCCGACTTGATTTTTTACTTATAATAAGAATTTATACCCAGAAATTCTTCAAGGCACAGTCCCGAATCCGTTACCTGACGGGCAAGGTCTTTGCCAAGATACCTTATGTGCCATGGCTCGTACATAAAGCCCGTGACAGCCTCCTTGCCATCGGGATATCTGATAATGAAGCCGTAATCAGCACAGTGTTGTTCTATCCACTGCGCCTCGGGCGTACCCTCAAAGCTTCTGCTGGCACTGTTCAGATCCATAGCAAGACCTGTCTGATGCTCGGAGAATCCTGCTCTAGCAGAGAATCTGTCAACCTCATCCTGACTGCCACGTGTATTTACATAGCCCCAGTAAAGCTGATCCTGATACCAATAGCTTCTGTAACCCGAAACAATAAAGAGATTGATGCCGTCATTCCAAGCAGCTGCCTGCATCTCATTGAACGCCATCTGAACTTCAGGGTCAATTCCAGAACCGTAATTTTGGGGAAGAGAATATGATTTATTAGCTATAAGTATACCACCGACATATGTAACGCCGCCTACATTCTCTATCTTGTAACCATTTGCGCTTACCTGCTCACCGCCATCATTGTTCTGGGTATTCTCCGTGACATCGGTTCCCTGATCGTTCTGATAATCATTCACGACATTATCCAGACTCTGAGGCAGAACTTCGTTGCCCACGGGCTGACCGTTTGTATAAGGGTCTTCTTCCTGAATATTGATCTGAGTGAGCGTCTGACCCGACCTGGGAGATTCACCACCCAAAATAATAGTGCCTGCATTTGAACTTTCGCTCTCCGTCATGGGAGAATCAAGTACAGGGGCTTCAGTCTGACTGGGAACAGTTTCTTCTGCGGGAACTTCCTCACCCATGTCTTCTGTTTCCTGCACTCGGGTCTCTACTACTATAAGAGGAACTTTAGTCTCGTCCTTGGCCTGGACCGAGGAACCGTTGACTACGTCCTTTTCGTCAAAACTGCCGCAACCTGCAAGCATCAGAGCAAGCACACAGCTGACAGCTGACATTTTTATTTTATCCATTATATAGCCTTCTTTTTTATTCATCGATAATTACAGTTACTTACAATACGATATATTAATTATACCATTTTTTCAGGCTTATTTCAATGGTCATTGTTCACTACGCTTTTATGTTAATATCCTGATATATGTATGATTCCCACAAAGAAAAATGGCCAATTAAAGTTCATCAAAAAGCGCCATTTTACGCACTTTTGGGTGTTTTTTAGGATAGCTTCCGTGTAGTGTACAAAATTATGAACGGTTAAATATTATTGAAAAATAACACAATATCACTTATCGACCTGTTTATTTTCGCATCATTTTCATTGAATAATAACATAGGCTGAAAAGCCTTATTATCGGAGTTTTCGTGTTTTATCAACTATAAATCAAACCATCATCGGGAATCTCGTCATTACTTACAAACAAACTAAAAATCTGTCGCATCAAAAGCCTGACTATCGGTCATTAATTTTCCTTTGTAAGCTTCGACCAAAACTGTTTATTTTCGAGAAACTTCATCATTTCCCCTATACTTGACATACATCACCAAATATGGTAAAATAATTTAGAATGGATTATTATGCCATAAGAAAGGAATGTACTTATGACCCCAAAGGATAAAATACGTAATTTCTGCATAATTGCACATATAGACCACGGCAAGTCCACTCTCGCTGACCGTATTCTCGAACTCACCGAGACTGTTGAACTCCGTGAGATGGAAGATCAGCTGTTGGATAATATGGATATCGAGCGTGAGCGCGGTATCACCATCAAAGCGAGAGCTGTCCGCCTGACTTATCACGCTGATGACGGTGAGGATTATTACTTCAATCTCATCGACACCCCCGGTCACGTTGACTTCAACTATGAGGTCAGCCGTTCTCTTGCTGCCTGCGAAGGCGCTGTGCTTATCGTGGACGCTTCTCAGGGCATCGAGGCTCAGACTCTTGCGAACACTTATCTCGCAATAGAGCATGACCTTGAAGTTCTTCCTGTTATCAATAAGATAGACCTACCCTCCGCAGACCCTGACCGTGCCTGCAATGAGGTCGAGAATGTCATCGGTATACCTGCCATGGACGCTCCTCGTATCTCTGCGAAAATGGGCACCAACATAAAGGAAGTGCTGGAGCGCATCGTCACTGATATTCCCTCTCCCAAAGGTGATGATGATGCACCCCTGAAAGCGCTGATATTCGACAGCTACTATGATTCCTACAAGGGTGTTATAATCTATGTTCGTGTTATGGAGGGGCATATCAAGGCGGGTGACACTATACGTCTTATCGCTGCAAAGGCTGAATTCCAGACCGTTGAAGTCGGCTATATGGGCGCAAAAGACTTAGTACCCGTGGGCGAACTCCACGCAGGAGAAGTTGGTTACATCACCGCTTCCATCAAGGATATCGGTGATACCCGTGTTGGTGATACCGTAACCAATGCTGAAAACCCCTGTGCTGAATCTCTGCCCGGATATAAAAAAGTCAATCCAATGGTGTTCAGCGGTATCTATCCCGCTGACGGTGCTAAGTACGGCGACCTCCGTGATGCGCTGGAAAAGCTGATGCTGAACGATGCTTCCCTTTCATTTGAACCCGAGACCTCCATCGCGCTGGGCTTTGGCTTCCGCTGCGGTTTCCTCGGACTTCTCCACATGGAGATAATTCAGGAACGTCTAGAACGAGAGTATAACCTTGACCTCATCACAACAGCACCATCGGTTATATATAAGGTCACAATGACCAACGGCGAGACAAAGTATATCGATAACCCCACCAATTTCCCTGACCCGGGTACTATCTCTTCTGCGGAAGAACCTGTGGTCAACGCCCACATCTATACACCATCGGAGTTCGTGGGCAATATAATGGAACTTTGTCAGGACAGACGAGGAACCTTCGTGGATATGCAGTACATCGACGAAAACCGTGTTGACCTTCACTATGTCCTTCCCCTTAATGAGATAGTATATGACTTCTTCGATGCTTTGAAATCCCGCACAAGGGGCTATGCTTCTTTCGATTATGAACTCAAGGGTTATGAACCCTCAAAACTTGTAAAGCTTGACGTTCTGCTTAACGGCGAGATAGTCGATGCGCTGTCCTTCATCGTGCATGAGGAAAAGGCTTATGCACGCGGCAGAAGACTCACCGAAAAACTGAAAGAGAATATTCCACGTCAGATGTTTGAAGTGCCTGTACAAGCCGCCATAGGCGGAAAGATAATCGCCCGTGAAACCATAAAAGCACTGCGTAAAGACGTTCTTGCAAAGTGCTACGGCGGTGATATAACTCGTAAAAAGAAACTGCTAGAAAAGCAGAAAGAAGGTAAAAAGAGAATGCGTCAGCTGGGTACTGTATCTGTACCTCAGGAAGCTTTCATGAGCGTACTGAAGCTGGACGACTAAAGGAGGAACGGCATCATGGAAGCGCTTATCGTATTAGTGATAATCACTGTTCTGTTGTTGATACTGGGCGTTTCTGCTGAGGTTCTGATAATAGGCTTCCTTGGATTATTAGGCTTGATGATGGGAGCACTGTTCCTGTTTTTTGCTTATTGCATAATACGAATGACACAGAGCAGAAAATGTATAGGAAAGGTAGGAAAGGTGGATATTAACCCAAAATACGGGTTCAGCACACCTGTTTATGAGATCGACGGCGAGAATTACGAAAATGTATTTCCCTGTGAGGTCATAATGAAAAAACAGCTCTACTACGAGGGTCGTGAGTGCAAACTTCTGCTTGATAAAAAGCGCAGTAAGGTATTTGACGGAAATGCAAGGATAAGCTCCATAGTCGGCATACTTCTGAGTGCCGTTTCCTTTGTTATGATCCTCAGCTACATGATGGAAATACTTTAAAAGACATCAACAAATGTAAAGTATATTATATTGACATAAATAAAGAACAAAAGAGGGATAATATGCCGGATCTGAGAAGATCAATGAAGCTCGCAATATGCTTCGGACTTATAGGGGCTGTTTTACTGCCCGTTTTATATGAGATTTACGCCAACATATCTACAACAGTCGGACTGTTTTTCGTAGTATGCTGGGTATTATTCGCAGGTGTCAAGTTTTCTGCACTTACATTTAAAGAAGCTCTGATCGGAATAACCTGCAACATAGCATACAGCGGTGTATTAGGATTCATCTGTGCATTGGCGATACACCCCGCAGCCATGAAACTGCTTATCAGCAGATCGGTTTATTTCCAGCTTGGACTGAAAGAAAAGCTGATGTTTGTGACAATCTGCTTTTTCTTGTTCATGGGAATGTACCTTCTGTGGGTAATAAGATTCGCACTGCGTAAAGTAATGGAAAAATTCAGAAGTAACCGCGAGATGGCGGGTTCATACATTGAAAACGCCTTTAATGACGAGGAGGACGGAAAGTGACGGGTATATACGTCCATGTGCCTTTCTGCCTCAGAAAATGCCCGTATTGCAGCTTTTACTCAAAGCCGTTCGACGCGGATACCGCATCGAAGTATGTGGATGCCGTTTGCCGAAACATCGTAGTATACAGCGGCAAAGGTATAAATGCCGATACGCTCTATTTCGGCGGAGGTACTCCATCCCTGCTGAATGCGGAACAGATAAACCGTATCATCGGCGAAGCAAGGAAAGTATTTTCACTTGACAACGTTGAAATAACCCTTGAAGCAAATCCATGTTCGGTCAATGAAGAGAAACTCCGCGGATACCATAAAGCAGGAGTGAACAGGATATCTTTTGGAATACAGTCCACCGATGATAACAGGCTTGGTTTTCTGGGACGTCTTCACGATTTCAAGACGGCAGTAAAAGCCGTTGAAACTGCTAATACTATCGGATTTGAGAACATATCTGCCGACATAATGCTTGGCGCCGCAGGTGAAACTTGTGATAGTCTTAAAAAGACAATAGATACCCTTTGTGATCTGCCTGTCAAGCATATCTCCGCTTATATGCTGAAGATAGAGGAAGGTACCGCTTTCAATAATGACAAGATAAAATCCTTGACAGCGGATGATGATCTTATGAGTGAACTATATCTCACAGCTGTGGAACGGCTTGATCTGCATGGGTTCAAACAGTATGAGATATCAAATTTCTGTAAAGATGGATATGAGTCACGTCATAACAACAAGTACTGGACAGGTGAGGATTATCTTGGATTTGGACCTGCTGCGCACTCCTTCTTCGGTGGTGTAAGATACTGCTGCCCTCCCGATACCGATGCTTTTACAAATGCACCTGTACAGCCTCGTGAAGTCACCGAACAGTCGGTAAACAAGGGTGAAGAATACATTCTTCTGGGGCTCAGGCTCTGCAAAGGCATATCACTTGACATAGTTAAAAGCTACTTCGGTCAGCCTGCCGCAGAACGTTTATATTCTCTGGCGCAGGAATTTTCAAAACACGGTCTTGTCAAACTTAAAGGCGATAATATAAGCCTGACAACGCAGGGATTTCTGCTTTCAAATGGGATAATATCCCAGTTTATTGACATCGTCGAGTGACAAGTATAACAAAAATATAATGCCATCGTTGTGCAGTGTGATGAATTTCAGCTATGCAGTTGTAAAACATGGTTAATGATGCTATAATTATTAAGTTAAGATGTTTGTTTTCTCTGTATGAAAGGTAATTCTATGGATAATTCAAAACGCTTTGTGATACTTGCGATATGTGTTGTAACTGCAATATTTTCAGGCTGCGGCAAGAAAAATAAGCAGGACGAGATCGCAGTGCCTATACTTGAAACAAAATCGGTTAATTACAAGACCGTGAATGCCGAGATACGTGATATTTCGCAAAAATATGAACAGCCCGGTATCTACAGCTACCCTTACTCTAAAAAGGTAAGATTTGATGTTTCGGGACAGATAAAGTCTATCGAAATTGAAGCGCCCTGCGAAGTCAAAAAAGGGCAGCTGCTGTGTACACTGTATACCGACGACCTGGAAGAAGAGATCGAAAAGGAAAAGATCAGACTCGATCAGGTCAAATCAACAGTTGATACTCTTTATGAGAATAATGCCGATGCAAACCAGATACTAATGGCACAGTACGACGTTCAGATCGAACAGATTCGCTACGACAGAATGGTGGCAAGTCTTGATGATTATAACGTCTATGCGCCTTGTGACGGCGATTTTACCATAGAACAGCAAGGCTGGAACGCATACAATGTCAACAGTCCTGTAAACGAAGGTGCGGTATTCGGTTACGCAACGGACAAAAACGAGAAGTACCTCTGTGTCGAAGTTTTCGACAACAAGCTTTCAAACGTTAATTTCGGTACGACTGTTAAGCTCGAGCAGGGTACGTCGTCCTCTACGGGTACGGTAACAGATATCGTCTTCAAGGACAGCGGAGATTACTCAAAGTACACTTATGTTATCTCCCCCGATAATCCAGATGAGCTAATGGATTTCGGCGACATCAATGTTGTGTTTGATATCTATTCGCGGCTTGACAGTGTTGTTATCCCTAAAAAGGCAGTAAAAGAGCTGAGCGGCAGGACATACGTCAATCTTCTGATAGATGGTGTCAAGGTCGAACAGGACGTTGAACTCGGCATCGAAGACAACGGTGATGTCGAGATAGTATCCGGGCTGAGCGGTGATGAACAGATCATTATTAACTGAGGAAGTTCACACTGCGCTTAATTAGTTTAAGCTTATGCAAAGTTACGAATTTTTATAAATCACTTGATTTTTTTTAAGAATTGGTGTAAAATAATATAGTGTGGTGTCAAGAAAAATATCCGATCACAAAGCAAATACTGTTACTTAGGTATTCATCACCGTGATTGGTCATACAGACACCTATTCAGACTGCAAAACGATAGCTGGGAGGCATTTGGTAAGATGAAAGAGCTTTTATCAAATATCTGGGTCAAGAGAGCAGTCGGCGTATTCAATCTGGTATATTTTGCCGTAATTGGTCTGCTGACATATGCTACATTTGTTTATGACCTGGAATTTACTGAAGGACAGGAACAATCCTTCTTTACTGTGTATGTTGCGGCGAGCGTGATTTTCCTGCTGCTGATGATCTATTCGCGTGATGTAATAGTCACTAAGATAATAAGTGTGGTACTACCGTTTATAGTATTCTTTCTGCTTTTATTCAATATGTATGACTGGATACTTGTAATACCGCCGCTCGTTATCGGTGTAGTAATGTTTTTTGTGGCGTGTACACATGAGACTGTAAAGGTCGTTATGGGAACTATATATCTTCTCATCTATGTACTCGGACTTGTTGCTTTCTTCGTATTCAAGCTATTGTTCGGCGGTACATCAACACTTACAGAACTCAATGCAAATCTTGACCGCAACAGCCCTGTATATTCAATCTACAAGAACGAATTCACCAAGATATGCGATGTTACCCGTGATGACAATGTACTTTCCCCTGATGGCAAGTACAGGATAATCATTTACGATGTACAGAACAGCGACAAGGGCGGCGTAAACATCTGCGTTGTTCCTAACGGTCAGGACGTTTCACTGAGATTCTTTACACTTAAACAGAAGGGTGTTAAGAAGACTATCTCAAACAAGGGTATCAGAGGAACTGTCCCCGATGTTGGCTGGACTAAGGAAGACGGCACACTGTACGTTTCTTACAGACTTTCATCCGAATCTGAGTTGAAAAAGACTTCAGTAACAGTAATGCCTAAAAAGCAATATCTGGAATTCCTTGGTATTTCGTAATTACCGAAAGGCAAACTTCCTGCTGTAATGATATATGATCGAGCCATAGTATTTGATAATAATGCTATGGCTTTTCTGTTTAGATAAATGAGGATGAACCTATGAAGATAATCAGCTTTTATAAAAATGACAGACAGCAGCACTGGCTGGAAGAGATAGAAAAATGCAGCTGGAGAGCCGGGAAATATCTGCATGAGATACTTACTAACGGTACTTTTTATGATCTTACAGGTGCAGACTCTGAACTTCTTCTGCTGACGGAGGGTGATGATCTTGTATCCTTCTGCACTTTTGCTGAAAGAGATGAGATAGCATCAAGGGAGTATTCTCCTTGGGTGGGATTCGTCTATACTTTCCCAAAATACCGAGGACACAGGTACATGGGATTGTTGTTTGAGAAGATAGAAAATCTGGCAAAGGAACAAAATATCAATTCAGTTTATGTATCAACAGACCAGATCGGTCTTTACGAAAAATACGGATTTGAGTACATAAAAGATATGGAAACCATTTACGGCGATATATCCAGGGTATATGTAAAGCTCTTATAATAATGACATAATATTTTTTCACCCCCCGAAGCACAGCTGAAACTTCGGGGGTGTTTTCATATTTGAATGTCATCTAGATGGTTAAAATAGACACTATCAAATTGAGAGTAGCTCTCATTTTGTAGAAAACGCAGAATCTCTTGTGAAATCATTGACAAACCCGCACCTTTAGAATATAATTATAAACCGTAACGATATTGATCGTCAAATCACTATTAAGAGGTGCAATATGAATAACAAAAAAATACCCGTAATTCTTATAACAGGCTATCTCGGTTCAGGAAAGACCACACTTATGCAGAATCTTCTAAAACAGGAAAAGCGCAATATTGCTCTTATCGTAAATGATATGGGCAGTGTTAATATAGATGCGGCTATACTGAACAAGAACCGCGACCGTGTTTCATCTGTCGAGATGGTTGAATTGCAGGACGGCTGTATATGCTGTTCTCTGCGCGATGAATTTATTGCCGAGATCGAGCGTATATCAAAGCTTCCCGATATCGAGGCTGTTTTCGTTGAGGCATCGGGCATCAGCGAGCCCTCAAATATTGCCGCTTCATTTGTGATCTACACCGAGGATAATCCCGATACAAACGTTTATCTGAGCTCGGTAGTATCCGTAGTTGATGCAGACAGGATATACCGTGAATTTCTTCGTGAACTTACTATGGAGAACGATACCGATGAGGGCGATATCATCAATCTTATCATCGACCAGATCGAATTCTGTGACCTTGTTATACTTAACAAGACAGACCTTCTCTGCCCTCATCAGATAGAAGAAGTTACAAAGGCTATACGCGATATACAGTCAGAAGCAGAGATATTACCGTGTATAAACAGCGAAGTCGATACAAACAAGATACTCCACGGAAAGGAATTTGATTATCATTCAGTGCTTGCATCATCTTCGATACAGCGTGCCCTTAACACTAATGAACCAACCGCAAAGGAAGCCTGCATGGACGAATACGGTATAACCTCATTTGTATATGAGGAGACCCGCCCATTTGACCGCGAAAAATTTATGGAATTTGTTGACCGCTATCCCACCGAACTTATTCGTACCAAAGGCTATGTATGGTTTGCAGATGATGATGTGCATATCCAGCTTTTTGAACAGGCAGGCCGAAACGCAAGCGTAACAGAGCTCAATGAATGGCTGGCTTCCTGCCCCAAGGAAGAGATAGATGCTATCATGGAGGCATATCCCGATATCAAAGACGACTGGGACGACACCTACGGCGACCGCATCAATCAGCTTGTTTTTATCGGTAAGGGGTATAAGAAAGCTGATATTCTTTCAAAGCTTAACGCCTGCCTGGCTACCGCCTGATAATGAGCAGAAAGAAATTACCTGTCTATCTTTTTCTGGGTCCGCTTGAAAGCGGAAAGACTAATTTTATAGAGAAGATCGTTTCCAACGATAAATTTGGCTTGGACAAAAACATACTGATACTTGTATGTGAAGAAGGCGAAACTGAATATGACCTTTCAAAGTTCGGAGATAAAAATATTACGCTCCATATTATTGATGATATCGACGAACTTAATGCAAAGTCACTCGATGATATAGCCGTAACGAAAGATATTGATATAGTCGTTATTGAGTACAACGGTATGTGGCATATGAACAGTCTTATTGCGAATATGCCTGAAAACTGGGGCGTATATGAAAGCGTTTTCCTTGCTGATGCTTCGGTTTTTGAAATATATTTTCAGAACATGAAAAGCATTATCATCGACAAACTGAACGTCAGCGATACTGTGATATTCAACCGATATGAGAACATCGCAGAAATCAATGACCTTCACCGCATAGTCAGGAGTGTCAACAGGCGATGCAAAATTTTCTACTGCGATGACAGCGGTGTTATGAATCCCGATAATTTGAAAGACCCACTCCCCTTTGATATCGATGCAGAAACGATCATGATCAAAGATGAAGACTATGCCATCTGGTACAACGATATCATGAACGAAGCTGCCAAATATCAAGGAAAGACGGTCAGATTCAAAGCACTGATAAATTCCAGACCTGAACTTCCGAAAAATGTTTTTGCCATCGGACGGTACATCATGACCTGCTGTGAAGCTGATATGGAGTTCTGTTGGCTGCTGTCATTGTACAACAGGTATTACCCTTTGGAAGGCGAAAAATGGGTATCAGTAACGGCTGATGTTTCGGTTCAGAACTATGAAAAGCAGAATTTAGATGTTCCTGTACTGAAAATAACCGATCTATACGAATGTGAGCCACCAAAAGAACCTATCGCGACTTTTTAAATAACACCAAAGGCTGTACAGGATACATCCCGTACAGCCTTGTGTATTGTTGTATTATTTTGCTATAATCTGTATACGACTGCATACGAAAGTATACGAACGTATACCAAAGCTTACCTCTCCATTTTCCAAACTTCCACGGAATAGGGCTTCAATTCACTGCCGCCGCCAAAATCGTGAACCGTACCACTGATAAGCTCCTCAGCCTGTCCGCATCTCGCATCGAAATGAGCAGTATAGGGCTGGTCATCAGCATTGATAGCAATGAGGATACGCTCACCCTCATATTCACGCTCGATGATACACTGTCTGTTAGTCAGCACAGGTATATTTATACTGCCGTAGCTGAGGCACTTATACTCAGTGCGGATATGAGCAAGTTTCGCGATAAGGTCGGTAAGGTCGTTCCACTCGGGCTTTTCAAATGACACCCTGAGAGCGGGGTCGCCGTCCTTTTTATCAGCCTTGGTACCCCATTCAGAGCCGTAGTAAACACATGGTATACCCGGCATACCAAACAACAGTCCGTATATCAGCGGCAGATGGTTATCATTAGTGAGTATGCTTGCCACACGGCTTACATCATGATTATCAACGAACGACAGCAGATGCTTTCCGCGGTATCTGCACCAGCCCTCACTGCCGAACTGATTTTTCAGAGAATGGCATATCTCAAACATATTCATGCTGTTGAAGCTTGAATACAGTCCCTTGTAACACTCATAGTTGGTACAGCTATGAAGCATCTCATCGTTGACCCAGCGTGCATAATCGCCGTGAAGAAGTTCGCCTATCAGGACGAAGTCTTCCTTGACCCAGTTTGCGTGCTGACGCAGCCTTTTTAGGAAATCAAAGTCAAGGCAGTAAGCAACATCAAGACGCAGACCGTCTATATCAAATTCTTTTACCCACTGTGTAACGCACTCCAGTATATGGTCAACAACCGCGGGATTTCTGAGATTGAGCTTTACAAGGTCGAAATGACCTTCCCAGCCCTCATACCAAAGACCGTCGTTGTAGTTGCTGTTTCCGCCGAAGTTTATCTGGAACCAATCCTTGTAAGGCGAATTTTCGCGGTTTTTAAGAACATCCTGAAAAGCCCAGAAACCTCTGCCCACATGATTGAAAACGCCGTCGATAACGACCTTTATGCCTGCCGCGTGAAGTTCTTTAACGACCTTTGCAAAGTCTTCGTTAGTACCCAGACGGCAGTCTATCTTACGGTAATCACGGGTATTGTAGCCATGTGTATCCGAATCGAACACAGGTGAAAAATAAATGGCATTTGCGCCAAGTTTGCTGATGTGAGGTATCCAGTCGATGACTTTCAGGATACGGCTTTCTTCGACACCATCATTTTCAAACGGCGCTCCGCAGAAACCCAGTGGATAGATCTGATAAAAAACGCTTTCATAAGCCCACATGATTTTTTCTCTCCTTTTTATGGTTTGTTTTATTTGACTTATTCATTATACCATGTTTATATAAAAATTGCTATACTCATTTTACTACAATATTTTCAACATAATTATGCAGTTTATACAACGTCTGGTTAATTATTTCCAATAGCTTACACGGTTATAACAATTATCAAATATAATAATCATTAAAAGCGCTTCCGCCGAAGCACGGCAGAAGCGCCTTTCGTGGTTATATCAGCTTTCCTTTTGCTGAAAGATATCGTTGTTTCTCATACAGCATGAAGGATCGATCCCCCTAGGAAAAAACTCATTGGTAGGAAAATCTATCTGCTCAAACATCTCGCAGGGGGTACTGCTTGTGGATGTACACTCCTTGCCGGGTACACAGTAATCGTAAACAGGTATCATCAGAGGTACTGCGCGGGCAAGGGATATAATCGCAAATAGTCCGATGGTTACAAGCACGCTGCGCTCCCCTGTTTCTGGGTCTGCGGCTGTGAGTCTGGTATCAAGACACATGGGTTCAACAAGGCTGACAGATGCGGTGGGAAGTGTACAAAGGGACTTGCAGCAAGCGCAACCGCTTGTAGGTGCCTCCTGCTGGGTCACAAGACCGCTGTCGGAAACAAACCTCTGTGTACCGCCGTCACTGCCGTAGAGTATCACTTTTTTGGTGAACAGGGCATTTCCGTATATCACCACAGGCGGAGTGTTCTCGCCGTTGAATACTTCTATCTGTCCGCGGAAATTATAGGTAACATCAACCGAATAGAATCCCTGATTGAATGCCACAGGACTTATGGCAAAATTGATGTCCGTAACATCTATAGACTGTGTTTTGATGTATGCCGCATCGTTCAGCGTTTCCTGATCCTCTTCAGTGAAACTGAATTCCACGTCCTCCAGACAATCCTGTGCACTGCACGAATCATATATCCGCATAGCGTCGATGCAGACGGCTTCTTTGAAGCTTCCGTTAGGTCTGTTGATGGTTTCGCTCATGTGAATACCTCCCGAATAAGATTATGAAGTTTTCTGCTTCTCTACATCATATTCGGAATAAAGTAAAAGTGTGCCAAAAAGCGGCAGAAAAGAATTCTGCCGCTTTGGATATGTATTTCTTCGGATATCAGGTATTCTTGTCAACTGTCTTGAACTGCTTGAGATTACCGATCTTCTCATTTCTCTCATCGAGTACCTTTTCAACGTCAGCCCAGTCAAGACCCTGATTTACAGCCAGCACCATTACGTGATACAGCAGATCGTTGATCTCATTCATGAGTTCAGCGTTGTCGCCGTTTTTTGCAGCAATGATTGTCTCAGCTGCTTCCTCGCCGACTTTTTTGCAGATCTTGTCAACGCCCTGCTGATACAGATAGCAGGTGTAGCTCTTCTCGGGTGCTTCGCCCTTGTCAAACTGTTCTTTTCTTGCCTTCAGTACCTCAAATATCTCCTGATAAACTGTCATTATTTTTCCTCCTCATTTTCATTGTACATTTCCTTAAAGAAGCAGCTGTAGGAACCTGTATGACAGGCAACTCCCGTCTGCTCAACATTTACAAGCAGTGTATCATCATCACAGTCGCCGTAAATGGATATCACCTTTTGCAGATGTCCGCTGGTCGCGCCCTTGTTCCAGTACTCCTGTCTTGATCTGCTCCAGAACCATGTGTAGCCTGTTTCCAGTGTCTTTTTCAGGCTCTCCTTGTTCATGTATGCCAGCATGAGCACGGTCTTTGTGTTGACCTCGTAGCATATCGCAGGTATAAGCTCGCTCTTGACAAAATACTTGTCGAGATCATTTAAATCTACTTTGATCTTTCCCATGATCTATCCTCCGTTATGATCTGTTATTTATATAGTATACCAAAACAGCTCACAGGAATGAGCTATTTTGGAAAACCAATTTTTCCGATATACGTTTGCTGAATTAAAGCTTTGTGATTATCATAGGAAGTGCAGTGTCGTCCTCTTTCAGGAAACCGCATTTCTCATAAAAACCTGTCTTGTCTTTATAAGCAATTATCACTATGCTCAGATACTCCCTGTAATGCTCTTTTATACGCCTTACAAGTTCAGCACCGATACCCATACCCTGATACTTCGGGTCTATCAGAAGAAAATGAACATATGCCGTCATAATGCCGTCGTCCATTGCACATATCAGACCTACAAGCTCATCATTTTCCCATGCACTGTAAACGGTATGGTAACCTCGCATAGCTTTAACAAGCTTTTCGGGATACTTTCCCGATTCCCAATTTACGGATAGAAACAATCTTTCAAGCTGATGCGCTGTGAACTTGTGGGTATCCTTGTATACTATCATTATACACCAACCTTTAGGGGGCTGTCAACTTTTCTTACGCAGTCAGAATCAAAGATACTTTTGCTCATGATATCACCTTACGATGATACCCTTGCAGCGGCAGTCTTCCTTTACCTGACCAACTGTTAATTCGTGGAAATGGAACAAACTTGCGGCAAGTGCAGCGGAGCAATCGGTTTTGAGAAAAGCTTCTGCAAAATCGCCAAGCTTTCCCGCACCGCCCGAAGCGATAACGGGTATCTTTACAGCGTCAACTACGGCTTTCAGCATGGGCAGGTCAAATCCTCCACGCACACCGTCGGTATCTATGGAGTTCAGGCATATCTCACCTGCACCAAGCTGTTCGCACTTCTTGACCCAGTCGATAAGGTCTATTTTCATGTCGATACGTCCGCCGTTTATGAAAACTGTCCATTTATTTTCTCCGATAGCCTTTGCATCTACACCAACGCATATACACTGGCTTCCGAAGATATCAGCGCCGTCTTTGATAAGCTGAGGATTCTGTACAGCCTGTGAATTTACAGATACCTTGTCAGCACCTGCACGCAGGGTCTCACGGATATCGTCAACTGTCTTTATACCGCCGCCGACGGTCAGGGGGACAAATACCTTTTTCGCGGTATTGCGTACTACGTCAAGCATGACTCCCCTGCCCTCGTGGGACGCGGTTATATCATAAAATACAATTTCGTCAGCACCCTGTTTGTTGTATTCCAGAGCACACTCAACAGGGTCTCCGACCTCTTTTATACCCTCAAAATTTACGCCCTTTACTACCTTGCCGTCACGGACATCAAGGCAGGGTATTATCCTTTTTGCAAGCATATTTTTACCTCCATATCGGTAATATCATGTATATCTCTCATAGTCCTCGTCAAGGCAGTCGAGCTCGTCCGCCTCTTTAGCGTACCGCCATTTCATACCCTCTGCAATTACGAAAGAGGTATAGCTCTCGTTCAGCGAAAACTTTTTGATCACAAATTCGTATTCGGGAGAAAATCTGCCGCCGTCAGTCCAGACGATAAGGCTGTCACACCTGTTCTTTCCGTACAGATCATCACGGAATTCCAATGTGCAATCCCAGATATCAGTAGGCTTCATTATCGAGCAGTACTTTACTCCCGTAAACAGCATTTCTATCCTGTCCACCCACTGACTGTCTACCGTCAGCAGCAACGTAGTGCCGTTGTAAGGAAAATGCATAGCTTTCTTCTCATCACAGTAAACACCGCTTATGTAATTAGCTGATACTACGGCAGAATCATGCATACACTTTGTTTCATTCAAGAAATTTTCTATATCATCCTGAGAAACTATCTTCCGCCAAGCCATAAAACGCCCTCCTCGAAGATCACTTTTTCTTCAGAACAACATAAGCCGCATAGTGCATTATATCGAACTCCTGCGGATACGCGGCGAGCATAGCGAGATGCTCCTTCTCCCATTCTGACTTCTGTTCCTCGGTAAGAGAAGATGCGCCGATACCGCGGCAGGCTCTTATCCTGCCGTTCCAGCTTTCTCTTGTAAAATGTACGGGCAGAAGAAATTCTCCGCTTGCTTCAACATCAAAATATTCAAGATAGGCTGCGGGAACAGCTATGGGCTTCATGGTATCGCCCTTGCCTGACCACTCGGGATTATATTTAAGGACGAGTTCCTCGGTCTTTCCTGCTATCTCATCTTCAAAAGGCAGCCAGTTCATCATCAGAAAAGCTACCTTTCCGCCCTCATTAAGCAGTTTTGCGAACTGAGGCGCTGTCTTTTCGTGTTCAAAATACCAATAGCACTGACAAGCGGTCAGGACGTCGAATCTGCTATCGATGTCACCCAGCTTTTCGGCAGGACAAGCAAAGAAAGCTATATCCATACAACTATTTTCGGATAACAGCTTAGCCTGCACTATCTGTTCCTCGGAAATGTCGGTACCTGTCCAGTATGCACCAAATCTGTACATATTTCTAGGAAGAACCCCAGTGCCTGTGCCAATATCAAGAACTTTCTGTCCCTTGATACCGAGACCAAGCTCTACCAGTTTTTTATAGAATTCCTCGGGGTAGATATCGCGGTACTTTGCGTAATCCGCAGATGCTTTTCCCCAGTCGAATTTATTTCCGTTATCTATGTTTGTTCTGCTTATCTCCATTGTACAACCTCAAAATTCATCGTCGTTCTGCATTAAAACTCATATGTGATCTCATGCAGATATATGATTTTTCATTTAATCGAGACATATTTCTGCAATAGTTGTACAAAAACGTACAACTTTTTGGCAAAAAAGCCTGATAGTAGAAAGCCTTGTGCGCACGATGGCAGGCTGACCGCGAATGACCGCAGAGGCAGTCTGAGATAAGGTGGTCCGGTTCGGCAAACGTGGACGTGTCATACTGTACAGGCTCCAGCATCTTGAAAATCGAATACTATTTATATATAGCCAAAAATGTCTGTCAGACCAGTTCAGCAAAATTCTTCAGTATCTTCAGACCTGTTTCACCGCTCTTTTCTGGGTGGAACTGACAGCCGTAAACAAAGCCGTTATCCCCCACTACAGCGGGTACTTTAGAACCGTACTCGCTGTACGCATAGAGGTTATCTTCGTTCTCACAGAAAGCCTTGTAGCTGTGAACGAAGTAAACATACTCATCTCTGCCAAGACCTTTGAAAATAGGTACCTGCTTATTGTATTCAAGCTTGTTCCAGCCCATATGAGGTATAACAAGCCCCGGGTCGGTCATCAGATCGACATGACCCTTTATAAGTCCAAGACCATCGCACTCTTCAAATTCGTAGCTCTTATCAAAAAGCAGCTGCATACCCAGGCATATACCAAGAAAAGGCTTTACCTTAGCCTGTTCCTTTATAGTATCCACAAGTCCGCTGTTTTTCAGCATATTCATCGCCCAGGGAAAAGCGCCGACACCCGGCAGGATTATCTCATCAGCCGCGATGAGGTCTTCCTTTTTATCAGTCAGCTTGCTCTCGACACCAAGATGGTCAAGCGCATTTTTAACGGAGAAAATATTTCCCGCACCGTAATCAATTATAGCGATCATCACAACACCCCTTTTGTAGAAAGAACACCTTTGCCAGTCTCGACCATAGCGTCCTTTAATGCATGAGCCACAGCCTTGAACATGGCTTCGATAATATGGTGGTCATTATTTCCGTATTCCTCTTTAACGTGGAGAGTTATGCCCGCATTGAAAGCAAAGGCACGGAAAAACTCTTCGGTAAGGCAGTTGTCATACTGTCCGCAGCGATCATCATGAAATTCTGCCTTGAACACAAGGAAAGGTCTGCCGCTTATATCAAGTGAACAGAAACTGAGTGCTTCGTCCATTGGAACATAAGCTGAACCGTATCTGGCGATACCGCCCTTATCTCCCAGTGCTTCGGCAAAAGCCTTGCCTATGCATATGCCTGTATCCTCCACCGAGTGATGAGCGTCAACATAGAGGTCGCCCTCGCACTTTACTTTCAGGTCGATGCCGCTGTGTACGCCGAAAGCTGTAAGCATATGGTCAAAAAAACCTATGCCTGTATCTATCTCGACTTTTCCGCTGCCGTCAAGGTCTACAAATACCTCGATATCAGTCTCGCGGGTCTTTCTTTTAATCTCAGCTTTTCTCATAATAACCGCCTTCCATTACCAAATATCATGATCTTAAAGGGCTTCACACCTGAACACACACTGTTCACGATCATCTTAAACGCCTGAACGGCGTGCTAAAGGAATTCCTGCATTTATATATGTATAAAATTCGGTTCAACGAACTCGACACCATTTTCAAGCAGTTTGTCAATAAACAGCTTGTAGTATCCCGGTACAAGTTCCTCTGTTTCGTCATGGGCGTGCAGAAGTATGATATGATTTCCGCCGTCTTTGAGGATTGCCGCACCGGATTCGGGAGCCGGATCATTCACACGCTTCCATACATCGTCAATGGTAAAATCATTCCCACGTCGGATATTATACTCTGCGAAGTCAAATGTCCAGAAAGTGTCGATATCCCTGTCAAGACCTTCTTCTTTCCACCAGGGGTAGGTTATAGTCCTGTCATCAAGCTTATCAAAGCCTTTTTCTGCAAGATATGTCTGAAAAGCTTCCTTGTTATCGCCGCCCTTGTCGCCGTAAGGAAAACGGAACGGTCTGATCTTTCTTTCAACACCTGCATCTTTATACAGCTTGTCCAGAAGTTTTTCGCACTTTTCTATCTCGGAAACACCCTGCTCAAATGTCAGCTTTGAGAAATTCGGATGTGAAAAACTGTGATTTCCGACTATAATACCCTTTTTCAGCGCATAGACAGCATTATCATAGTTTTTCTCTACCATTTCGCCCCATGCGAACATCACAACTCTTATCCCCTTATCGCAGAGATAATCTACGATAGCAGGCGTATTCTTTGATGCGATGTCATCTATGGTAAGAATTGCTTTTATCATTCAAATCTCACCTTTATTGCATTAGCGTGTGCAGTAAGTCCCTCTTTTTCAGCCACAAGAACTATATCGTCCTTAGCCTGACGAAGTGCTTCCTCGGTATAGTAGATGAAGCTTGAACGCTTTTCAAAGCTGTTTACACCCAGAGGCGAGAAAAATCTTGCTGTGCCGCTGGTAGGAAGAACGTGGTTGGGTCCTGCATAGTAGTCACCAAGAGGCTCGGAAGCATACTGACCAAGGAATATAGAACCTGCATTGTCAAGTCTGCCAACGTATTCCAGAGGGTTATCAAACAGAACTTCAAGGTGCTCTGGAGCGCATCTGTTAGCCATATCAACAGCTTCGTCCTTGGTATTGCAGATGATTATTGCACCATAGTTCTCCAGAGAGTACTTTATGATGTCTTTTCTTTCAAGATAAGCCATCTGGCGCTCAACCTCGGCGATAGTAGCATCAGCAAGCTTTTCGCTGGTGGTTACCAGTATTGAAGAAGCAAGCTTGTCGTGCTCAGCCTGTGACATGAGGTCTGCCGCAACGAACTTGGGGTCTGCTGTTTCGTCAGCCATAACAAGTATCTCGCTGGGACCTGCTACCATGTCGATATCTACTACGCCGTAAAGCAGCTTCTTTGCTGTTGCAACGTAGATGTTTCCGGGGCCTACTATCTTATCCACCTTTGGTATCTCCTCGGTGCCGTAAGCCAGTGCCGCGATAGCCTGTGCGCCGCCTGACATGAATACTCTGTCAACACCGCAGAGACCTGCTGCTACGAGTATATCCTTATTGGGTGTACCGTCCTTCAAGGGAGGTGTCACCATGATTATTTCCTTAACACCTGCTATCTTTGCGGGGATAGCGTTCATCAGTACAGATGAAGGATAAGCTGCCGTGCCGCCGGGTACATAAAGACCAACCTTATCAAGACCTCTTACCTTCTGACCGAGTATACAGCCGTCAGCCTTTGTATTAACAAAGCTGCGTGACTTCTGTCTGTTGTGGAAGTCTGTTATATTCTCAATAGAATTCAGCAGAGCGTTTACAAAATCGGGGTCTGCTTCTGTAAGTGCATCGTTTATTACGTCGCGGGGAACCTCGTAATACTCGGGGAGCTTGCCGTCAAACTTCTCGGTATAAGCCTTAACAGCAGCGTCGCCGCCCTTTCTTACTGTATCTATTATCTCATTTACAACGGCAGATACTTTCTTGTCGGTCTCGCCGCTTCTCTCTTCAAGCTGCTTGAAAAACTCGACTTCGTCCTTGCCGTTTACATATATCTTCTTTATCAGTGACATTTGTACATCCTCCTTAAAACCTGTTATCACAGATTTTTCTCAACCAGAGAAACAAAGTTCTCTATCTCGCTCTGGCGCATCTTCATGCTGACTGTATTCACGATAAGTCTTGCGGATATGGGGCAGATGTTGTCCTCGATTATCTCAAGACCATTCTCTTTAAGTGTAGTACCTGTCTCGACGATATCAACTATACCGTCAGCCAGTTCAAGCAGTGGTGCAAGTTCAACAGAACCCTCTATCTTGATTATATCAACGTCCATGCCCTTGCTCTCAAAATGCTTGCGGGTGATGTTGGGGTACTTGGTCGCAAGAGTCTTGACATTGTATCCGCCGTAGAAGCTCTGACCCTTTTTGGTGGCAAGTGCGAAACGGCATCTGCCGAAGCCCAGGTCTATCAGCTCATAGAACTTGCCTTCCATCTCCTGTATTGTATCCTTGCCCACAACGCCCATATCGCAGACGCCGTGTTCAACGTATGTAATTACATCATTGGCTTTTGCAAGCACAACTTCAAGGTTGCCGTCAGGCACGGGAAGTATCAGCTTTCTGCCCTTTTCTCTGATAGAAGTACAGTCGTAACCTATCTTCTCCAGCAGTCCAACAGTATCCTTTTCAAGTCTGCCCTTTGTAAGAGCTATCCTCAAAGGTTTATTCATTTTTCTAACTCCTCTCAAATGCTCTTATATATTGTTTTCGGTGATATCCTCACCTACGGTGATAACTTTCTTTATGCCCTTGCTCTTTGCATACTCAACTGTCTCTTCGTAAGAATTGAACAGCGAATGTTCAAGCTTGCAGCCCTCACGTACCAGCTTCTGAGCATAAGACATAGCCTCAACAACATAGCCCTTTTCGCCGAAGATAACAGCGTCAACAGGCTTGCCTGCGGGATTTGCTCCGATGCGCTCCAGATGCAGTGCTACGGAATCAACATTCACACCGAAGCCAACAGCGGGAAGCTCCTTGCCGAAAGAACCGATAAGGTTATCATATCTTCCGCCTTTGAGTACTGACTGTCCGACCTCAGAAAGATAACCCTTGAATACGATGCCTGTATAGTAATCGGTATGGCTTACGATACCGAGGTCAACTGATATCTTGCCCTCGTAGCCAAGGCTTGAAAGGCGGTTAAAGACTTTTCTCAGGTTGTAGAGTATCCCTGTTATCTTATCGTTTGCATAGATATCGCTTGCCTTGTCAAGAACTTCGATACCACCGAAAAGGCTGGGCAGCTGTTTCAGTGCACGTGTGATCTCATTATCGCCTATCTCATCCAGCAGGTCATTGAGTGCGGGGAAATTCTTGGAGGAAATGAGCAGCCTTATCTCCTCGATAACGTCCTCGTCAACATTCAGCTGAGCAACAAGTTCCTTA
This sequence comes from Ruminococcus albus AD2013, assembly GCF_000526775.1. NCBI lineage: Bacteria > Bacillati > Bacillota > Clostridia > Eubacteriales > Oscillospiraceae > Hominimerdicola > Hominimerdicola alba. The sequence continues at coordinate 729,460 of NZ_JAGS01000001.1, read as the reverse complement.
AAATAGCCGATATGACCTATCTCAAGTCGGAAATTATCCTTGTCAAAGCTTGCAAGTGCTTCAACAGCGGTGCAGAGAACTTCAAGGTCTGCACGCTTTACGTTATCGCCGCCGATAAGCTCGATACCTGCCTGAACAACTTCATCGGAACGTCCTTTCAGCAGAGCATTGTTTGAGAAAACACTCTGGTTGTAATAAAGTCTCAGAGGTGAATCTGCTTCTTTAAGTCTTGTTGCCGCAAGTCTCGCTATCGGTATAGTGGAATCGGGACGAAGAACTATAAGTCTGCCCTTGGAATCTGTCAGCTTGTAAAGGCTCTCCTGTCTGAAATTTCTGGTGCTTCCGCTGAAAGCGTCATAAAATTCAATACCGGGAGTAACTACTTCACTGTAACCGAAGCCCTCAAAAAGTGCTGCTAAGGTCTTCTCCACTTCGCGCCTTGCAAGGCAGTCTTCAAACAAAAGGTCTCTGGTGCCCTCGGGGGTTATAAGATCATATCTTTTCATACTATCTTTCCTTTATAATGATTTTAATTGTTTCGTCTATAAAAGCCATCTGTTCATCGGTGTGGAACCAATGCTCGCCGCCCCTCATTATGCTGAGTTCGGCGGAAATTTTTTCTGCAAAAGCCTTGACCGTATCATAAGAAGTAAGGTCATCGCCGTCGCCGTAAATTATATGAGTGGGGATATCCCACTTTATCGGGTGTTTGCGCACATAGCAGAGATAATCCCATGAAAGGGTCTCGCCGAATTTTGTGGGAATCTCTTTCCTTGTGGAAAGTTCCTGCTCGGTAATATTCTCCCACTTCATCATATCAGTTATCAGATTTTCCATGTCCACTATCGGAGATATGAAAAATGCCTGCGATAATTTTTTATCGTAAAGCGAAGCCATCGAAAAATAAGCGCCTATACTATTGGCTATCAGTATAACTTCGTCACAGTTTTTAGTCTGCGCCTCAAAGTAAGCAGTAAATTCTTTCTCTGCTTCCCACGGAGTCTGCGACTTATAATCGAAGCCCACAACATCATAATCCGTAAAAAGAGGTTTATAATGCACAGCTTCATCGGCACTGCCGCCTTTGCCGTGGATATATATAACTAACTTATTCATTATGGTTTTTCCTTTGTATTACATTTTATTGTAGTAAAGTGCTAACATAGTATCATATTATCAACATGATATATTTTAGCATACTGACAAAGATTTGTCAACCGATTTGTGCAAATATGCAAGAAATTAATTTGTAAATTATATATGAACGCAGACAGCGCCCCTAATATACGCGAAGTCTGCCCCCTGCAAAGCAAAGAGCAGCTCCGTAACTTTTAAAAATTGAAAAGAGAAATCTGACTGGACTTCGGCAGATCACCGAATGCACCGATGTTTTCAAGTGCTTCAATGACTGTCTTGGAAATACCGCTGTTCATCTGGAATTCCTCTATGGAAATGAAGTCGTTCTTCTTTGCCTTTTCGTAAATAGCAAGCGCCGCGTTAAGACCTACGCCGTTTATGGCAACGAATGGCAGTCTTATCTTGCCGTCCTCTATCTCATAGATGTATGCATGAGACTTGTTGATATCTATGGGCAGGAATTCGTATCCGCGGGACATCATCTCGTTGGTGAGCATCAGCATATCAAGCACGCCGCTGTCCTTGCCCGAGCGTTCGTCCTTTGACATATTATTGAGCCTGTCGATCTTGTCGCGCACCATGTATATACCTTTTAGGGTCGTTTCTGCGTCAAAGTCCTCGCCGCGGACAGTAAAGTATGTAGCGTAGAAAGCCAGAGGTTCGTGTACCTTGAACCAGCAAAGTCTTATGGCGGCTGTAACGTATGCCGCCGCATGGGCTTTCGGGAACATATACTTGATCTTCAGACAGCTGTCTATGTACCACTCGGGAACATCGTGGGCTCTCATATCCTGCTTCATCTCTTCTGTCAGAAGTTTTGGCGCTTTACCCTTACGGGTAATCTCCATAATCTTGAAAGCAAGCTTTGGTTCAAGGTGATGTTCCAGCAGATAAACCATGATACTGTCACGGGTACCGATAACGTTGGATATATCGCAGGTGCCATTTTTGATGAGTTCCTGGGCATTGCCCAGCCAAACGTCCGTACCGTGGGAAAGTCCCGATATCTGCAAAAGGTCTGAGAAGTTCTTGGGCTTTGATTCAAGCAGCATTCCTCTTACGAAAGGTGTACCCATCTCGGGTATGCCGAGAGTACCTGTTTCGCACTTGATATCTTCCGCGGTAACGCCCAGTGAATCGGGCGATGTGAACAGCGAATATACAGCAGGGTCCGACATGGGGCAGTCATTGATGTTCATATGGGTGAAATCTTCAAGGTACTTATACATGGTAGGAACATCGTGACCAAGTTCGTCAAGCTTCAGTATGGTATCGTGAAGCGAATGGAAGTCGAAATGGGTAGTGACCATATCGGAATCCACCTTATCAGCGGGGTGCTGAACGGGTGTGAAGTCGTAAACTTCGTAATCACCCGGGATAACGACCATTCCTCCGGGATGCTGAGAAGTTGTTCTCTTAACATCGACACAGCCGTTGACAAGTCGCTGTATCTCGGCAGCATTAGCGGTCTTGCCGCGTTCATCTAGGTACTTTCGCACGTAACCGTAAGCGGTCTTATCCGCAACAGTACCGATAGTTCCTGCCTTGAACACGTGATCCTGACCGAAGAGTTCTTCGGTATACTTATGTACCTTGCCCTGACAGTCACCCGAAAAGTTAAGGTCGATATCAGGCGCTTTATCGCCGTCGAAACCAAGGAACGTTTCAAAGGGTATCTTATGGCCGTCACGGTGCATAGGTATGCCGCAGTTCGGGCAGTCCTTCGGGGGCAGGTCGAAGCCCGAGCCGTATTCACCGTTTTCAAAGAATTCGGAATAATGGCACTTGCGGCAGATGTAATGGGGTTCAAGAGGATTAACCTCCGATATACCCGACATTGAAGCAACGAAAGAGGAACCAACGGAACCACGGGAACCTACCTGATAGCCACATTCGTTAGAATAAGCAACCAGTTTCTGAGATATCATGTACAGCACCGAGAATCCGTGCTTGATGATGGAGTCCAGTTCACGTTTAAGACGCTTGAACACCAGCGGGTGAACGTGTTCCTCGAAATATGCGGAAACGTCAACGTCCTCACCCTCGGGAACTTCTATTGACATGGGGTCGCAGTCACCGTAAAGCTCACAAGCTTTTCGCCAGCAGATTATCTGGAGTTCATACACAGCACCTTCGATAAAAGGTGTGTAGGTACCCACAGGGAAAGCCTGAAGATCAGCATCTATCATGTCTGCCACATTATTTGTGTTTGTGACAACTACTTCAAAAGCCTTATCTTCACCGAGATATGAAAGCTCATCAAGCATCTGTGTTGTGGATTTCAGATATAGCGGTGCCTGATTGTCACAGTCAGAAAAGCCCATTGAAGCCTGTATTATCGCCCTGAACTTTGCGTCCTCTTTATTAAGGAAGTGAACGTCGCCGGTAGCGCATACGGGTATGCCCAGATCTTCGCCAAGCTTCACTATGAAGCGGTTTATGTCCTTAACGTCCTCGACAGTCTTTATCCTGTCGTAAGGAGGTTTTTCAGCCGTCAGCATGAACATATTGTTGCCGTCGGGCTGTATCTCCAGATAGTCATAAAAGGCGGCTATCTGCTTTATGTATTCGTAAGGTTTGTTTTCAAGGTAAGCCTGAATGACCTCTCCCCTCTCGCAGGCACTGCCGACAATAAGACCCTCGCGAAGCTTTGTCAGCTCGCTTTTGGGTATACGTGGGCGGCGCTTGAAGTATTTGAGGTTGGAGTCCGATATAAGCTTATAAAGATTTTTCAGACCGATATTGTTCCTTACAAGTATTATCTGATGGAAGACGTCCTTTGTTTCGGTAACGCTGTCAAGCTCACCCAGAAGACCGTTAAGCATATCAACGGTTATCAGCACCAGAGGATACTGGGCTATCAGCATTTTGGAAAGTTCAATGAATATATGTCCAAGCACCTCGGCATCGTCGCAACCGCGGTGATGCTGAAAGTCTCCGTAACCGAAATGCTCGGCAACGTAATTCAGCTTGTGCCTTTCAAGCTGAGGAAGCATCAGCTGTGACATTGGCACGGTATCAATGCTGGAAAATTTGAAATCTATACCGAGCCTTTCGCAGGTATTCCTGATAAAGCCCGTATCAAATGGGGCATTGTGTGCCACAAGGCAGGGAGAATCTCCGCAGAAAGCAATAAACGCATCTATTGCTGTTCTTATATCAGCCTGACCTTTGAGCATATCATCGGTGATATTGGTGAGGTTTGATATGAACTCGGTAAGGGGCATCTCGGGGTCAACAAGCATATCGAACTTATCAACTATCTCAAGACCTCGGAGTTTGACTGCACCTATCTCGATTATTTTATCTTCCTTAGCGTTTGTACCTGTTGTTTCAAGGTCGAAACATATTATCTCATCAGTGAGCTCGCGCCTGTCAACACCTGCGAATATCCTTGCATCGTTATTGACCTCGTAAGCCTCGACACCATAGAGTATCTTAAATTCCTGTCCGCCCTTGCGAACATCCGAACACTTGGTACCTGCCGCAGGGAATCCCTGTACAACGCCGTGGTCGGTTATAGCAAGAGCCCTGTGCCCCCAGCCTGCTGCCTTAGCAACAAGTTTTTCGGGCGCAGCAAGAGCGTCCATCATAGACATATTTGTATGGCAGTGGAGTTCCACACGCTTTTTCTCAGCGGTGTCCTTTTCCTTTTCACGTCCGACCAGCATGATATCTTCAGCCATGAAGTATATATTATGGTCAAAATCGTCCTCTTCTATCTTGCCGCGGGCGATGATGGTAGAACCCTTTTTCATCTTACCCATCATTGCTTCGAGGGTATCTCTTGTAAGCTTAATGAACTTGCCCTTTTTGGAAGAACCTATCATCTTCATCATACAGGAGGACTCATAATCAGTGAAATAAACGGTAGCTATAAGGCTGCCGTTTTTGGTTTCCTTGGTCTCGATCTGGAAAATATCACCCCAGACAGTTACCACATCGTTGAAATGTTCAAGTGAAGCAGAATCGTTGGGCAGACTTGCCATACTGTAAACACGGCTTTCGGACTGAATAGGACCACCTTTGAGCACGGTAGCACCCTCGCCAAGAAGATGCAGGCTTGTGAAATCAACATCGACAGTTCTGAACTCTGTTGATGCTGATTCTCCGCTGCCGGGATTAGCCTTTGCTGCAGCGGCTTTTTCTTCGTATGCCTTGATATCGGGCATAGGCATGGATTCAAAGAACTCTCTCTGCGCCTGTTCGTACTGCTCCATATCATTGGTAAGCACACCCTCGAAAGAAATCTCGGCAGGGGTCGAGAAAAGTTCTGTGACGAGCCTTGAAAATACGGTGTATATCCCCGCTTTTTTCATAAGCTCAAAACCGCCGTGCTTTAATGTAACAGTAAAGGTCTTTCCGTCAAAAGTAGACTCAGCATCATCAAGAAAGCCGTTCACAAAAGGAAAACGGCTCTTCATGAACTTGCAAAGTTCACCGAAATATTCAGCTGTGAGCTTATCAGGGGTAAATCTGGGATGAAGAGAGAACCCACAGTTCAGTGCATTTCTCATGCGCTGCTCAAACTGTGATACCGAATCGAAGGTGATAGTATTTTCAAATGATGCAACGCATTCCAGATCATTCATATCCTCCGTAAACACGAGCCTGAGTATCTTGCCCCCGGCTATGTCTGCGGATATGGAATCTTTATATTCATCAAAATATTCACCGATCGTATGTGTAGCCATTTGAAAACCGTCCTATCTTATAACTTCTCTATTTCGTCCATCAACGCCTGTAAAGCCTTGTCCTCGGATACTGTAAACAGCTTTTCGCCGTGGGCAAAAATGACAGCCTTACCGTCACCGCCCGCGATGCCTATATCAGCTTCCCCGGCTTCACCTATGCCGTTGACTACGCAGCCCATAACTGCGACTTTAATATCCTTGTGGATATCCTTGGTAAGTTCTTCCACCTGCTTGGCAAGACCTATGAGATCTATCCTTGTCCTTCCGCAGGTAGGACATGAAACTATCTGAACGCCGCTCCCTCTGCCTATGGCCTTGAGGATATCCTTAGCGGCATATATCTCCTTTTCGGGAGAATCTGTTAGCGATACTCTTATAGTTTCGCCTATCCCGTCAACAAGAAGTGAACCTATGCCAATTGAAGATTTTATTATGCCCATGCGTTCTGTGCCCGCTTCGGTAACTCCGAGATGCAGAGGATAACTGCAAAGCTGCGAAAGTTTCCTGTAAGCTTCCACCATTATATTAACGTTCGAGGATTTCAGTGAGATGACGATATCACCGAAATCGCACTGTTCAAGTATCCTAACGTGACCCATAGCGCTTTCGACCAGGGCATCAGCGCATGGCGAACCGTATTTGGCAAGCAGCTCCTTTTCAAGAGAACCGCCGTTTACACCTATCCTTATCGGGATATGCTTTTCAGTACATTTTTTCACAACTGCTCTGACTTTTTCCATATCGCCGATATTGCCGGGATTTATGCGTATCTTATCGATACCCGCATCAGCCGCCGCTAAAGCAAGTTTATAGTCAAAGTGAATATCCGCCACAAGGGGAATATTTATCTTTTCCTTTATGGCTGGGATAAGGGCAACAGCCTCCATATTCGGGATAGCCGCACGGACTATCTCACAGCCCGCTTTTTCAAGGCTTACAGCCTGTGCCACAGAACCCTCGATATCAGTCGAAGGCACATTCAGCATCGATTGTATGTAAATATGCTTGCCGTCGAGCGTAAGGTTTCCAACCTTGACGGGAGTAACGTTTCTCATATAATAATCCCCTTTATTTTAACCATTTAGACAGGAGTTCGTCCACCTGTTCTCTGCCGCGAAGCTCATCACGCCATTTTATCGGAATACTGTTATAGCCGAATACTATCCCCGCAAGACCGCCTGTGATGCAGGCAGTTGTATCGGTATCATCACCTAATGCTACAGCCTGTTTTACGGCATCCTCATAGCTTGATGCTCTTTTCATTATCATAACTGCGCTTCTCAGCGAATCAACAACGTACCCGCCGCCGTTACCGTGCCATATATCAGGTTCATCGGGACAAAGCCTGAATTCAAACTCTTCAAGATACTCGGGCATAGACGAATATATACGCCTGAGTTCAGCCACCGCATAAGACAGCGCATCATCGAAAGAATGACCATCAAGCAAAAACCTTGCTATAAGAACATACAAACCACAGCAAACAAGGTTTGTGATATTGCCATGAGTTATAAGACACTGAATATGAGCGTCCTTAACAAGCTGTTCATCAGTACCCTCATGCCAAAGCGCAAGCGGGAGAACTCTCATAAGAGCGCCGTTACCCTTGCCATCAGGTCTTATAAGACCACATTTTTCGGGTGAAAGTCCGTTCCTGTATGCATCAAGTGCCATACTCGTCTGTACGCCAACATCGAACACAATTCCATCAACTGCCCACAGACCCTCATCATACCATGCAAGAACTTTATCAGAAAAGTTTTTCAGATCGAAATGACCAACCTCAACAAGGCTGTCAAGCAGACAAAGCGCCTGAGCTCCGTCATCAGACCATGTGGCAGGTTCAACACCAATATGTGCTCTTGCAAATCCTGCGGGAGGCTGCATATCTATCTTTGTGGCTGGCGGTATATCCTCAGCGGAATGAAATTCATAAGGAACGCCCAGAGCATCGCCCACAAGCAGACCGTAGATACCGCCTTTCAGTTTGTTAACATCTTTCATATCAAACCAGTTTTGTTATATCACTGACCGTTATGACCACCATCAGCAGAAGCATTGCCGCAAGACCAACGGTATGCACCAGACCTTCCTTTTCGGGAGGGACAGGCTTTCTGCGGATTGCTTCCAGTATCAGGAAAATGAATCTTCCGCCATCAAGTGCAGGCAGAGGCAAAAGATTGAACACACCCACATTTATGGTGATGAACGAGGATATATAGAGAATGGAATCTATCAGACTTTTCCAATCGATCTTTCCTGTTTCCTCATCGCGCTCGCTGTCTATTACATCGCCGATAGAATCAACGATACCAACAGGACCGCTCATATCTTTCAGCGAGTACTTTCCTCTTATCATATCAGCAATAGATATATAGATCAGCCTTGCATCGGTTGCTGTCTGTTTGAAAGCCTGAGTAACCACAGAACCTGCAGTAACTTTTTGGGGCTTTACCCAGAAATCATAGTGGATTCTCATCTGTCCTTCTTCGTTAACAGATGTAGCAAGCTTGACATCTTTCAGGCTGACACGCTCACCGTTTCTCACGACGACCATATCGTAAATACCGTCCTCGTCGGTGCTGAATTTGTAGGACATATCAGTCGAAGTGAATATCCTCATGCCGTTAATGGCGATTATCTTGTCATCAACTTTAAGTCCTGTCTGTTGGCTGACTGCCTTTTCTTCAAACTTTGAAACCGTCGTTGTAACGATGGCGTCGCTCATACCCGTCTGTACCATCAGAAGTATCAGACCAAGTATCATGTTCATGCATACACCCGCAACTACGATTATCATACGTCTCCATACAGCTTTCTGGCAGAATGCTCTGCCGTCGGCGCTGTCGGTGTTTTCGCCCTCCATGGCACAGTATCCACCTATTGGGAATATCCTAATGGCGTAAAGGGTCTCACCTTTCTTCTTTTTGAATATGGCGGGTCCCATGCCGATAGCGAATTCGTTTACTTTTACGCCGTTTGATTTTGCGGCGATGAAGTGTCCGAATTCATGGATAGTTATAATAAGACTGAAAATTATTACTGCAATGATTATGCTCATTAAAATCGCCTTTCTAATATTCTTTTTGCCACGTATTTCCTTGCTGCCCTGTCGGCTTCAAGGATATCATCGACATTGTGTATCTCTTTATTCTGCGTGTTATTAAGTACTTCTTCAACAAGTTCGCCTATGCCGAGGAAGCTTATCTTTCCGGACAGAAAAGCCGCAACAGCCTGTTCGTTTGCACCGTTGACAGCGGCAGGAAGTATCCCGCCATCAGTTACCGCTTTTATGCAGGCAGTAAGGCATTTGAAAGTTTCGTAGTCGGGCTTTGAAAATGTCAGCTTGCCGTAATCAGTCAAGGAAAGATGCTTTACATCACAGTGTACCCTGTTCGGGTAAAGCAGAGCGTACTGTATCGGTATCTTCATATCGGGGACACCCAGCTGTGCGATAACGGAATTATCCTCAAACTCCACCGCTGAATGGATAACGCTCTCGCGGTGTACCACAATCTCTATCTGCTCGGGTCGAAGATCAAACAACCACATAGCCTCGATAAATTCAAGACCTTTGTTCATAAGGGTAGCTGAGTCTATGGTTATCTTACTGCCCATAGACCAATTAGGATGATTTAGCGCCTGTTCAACTGTAACATCACGAAGATCATCGATGGTCTTTCCGAAGAAAGGTCCTCCTGAAGCTGTAAGTATTATCCCCTTGACACGGTTCATGCTATTGCCTTGAGTTGCCTGAAATATAGCAGAATGTTCGCTGTCCACAGGATATATATTAACGCCTTTTTCCTTAGCGGCGTTTATTACAAGCTTACCGCCCGCAACAAGAGTCTCCTTGTTCGCCAGAGCGATATCGGTGCCATGTTCAATAGCTGTAAGAGTAGGTACAAGCCCTACCATACCTACCACGGAATTAAGCATGATATCAACGCCATCAAGTGATGCGATAGTTTTCAGACCTTCCATGCCCGTCAGCAGAGTAACATTTCCGCCTTCCAGACAGCTTTTCAGTTCATCAAGCTTGTTTTGATCAAAAATACAAGCATACTCCGCACCGAATTTAACGACCTGTTCTGCCAGCAGCTTTGCATTTGAATGTGCCGCCAGAGCTTTTACCTTTATGTTATGCTCCTCACAAACTTCCAATGCCTGTGTGCCTATAGATCCTGTAGAACCTAAAATACTGATAGTTTTCATAAAAAAGACCTCTGTAAAAAACGTTCAAAAGGGGTAAGCCTTTCAGACCTGCCCCTTGAGCGTTATATATTTGTACCTACGATAAGCAGTCCCTGTGATGCAAGGTAGTATATGAAAGGTACTACCAGCAGAGCGCTGTCGAACCTGTCCATAACACCGCCGTGTCCGGGCATTATCTTTCCGTAGTCCTTTATGCCTGTCTGACGCTTGATCATAGATGCTGTAAGGTCGCCAACCAGACCGATAAGTGCTGCTATCATTCCCGCCAGGAAAACCAGCCAGTAATAGCGTATCTTAAAAGCAGGGTTTACCAGATCGAAGATCAGGCTTGTGATAACGAGTATCAGTCCGTTGGTAACGACACCGCCTACAAGACCTTCAAGCGTCTTGTTAGGGCTGATCTCTGGCCACGGGTGATGTACTTCTCTGCCTGTTCTGTTGAAGAAAGTTCCGACGAAATACGCGCCGCTGTCTGCCAGCCAAGCCGCCGCAAGTGATATAACTATCAGGTAGACCTGTGCTTTTCCCCTTGCTTCAGTCGCAACACTGAAAGCAATAGAATCGTCTTGAGCCAGCTTTATCAATGTACCAAAAGCATAGCTTATCAGTACTGTAGAACCAAGCATTCCGAAGAACTCGGTATACTTGAGGGTCTTATGATCCCTAAGATACAGTATGCACATTGTCAGAACAAAAATACCAAGATATAGCTTATAACTGAAAAAATACAAGGTATTCAGCCTATAAAGGAAAAACGGTACTAACGCATCAACACCTGCAAAAGCCATACAAGCGATATGCTGGTGCTTGTATTTATCGAAGCCGACCGCCTTGAACACTTCATAAACAGCCATTACTGACAGTGCACCGACTGCAAGGTTTATCAATATAGTTGAATGGAATGCTACGAGGACGATGGCTGCAACCAGCGCCACCGCAGCGGAGATTATTCGTGTGGACATTAGTTTAAATTCCTCCGAATCTTCTGTTTCTTTCGCAAAAATCAAGTATCGCTCTGTCGAAATCAGCATTTTTGAAATCAGGCCAGAGGATATTTGTATAGTAGAATTCAGCATAAGCCGCCTGCCATATCATAAAGTTGGACAGCCTTTGCTCACCGCTGGGTCTTATAACAAGATCAAGCGGAGGGATCTCTTCTGTATAAAGGTTACGTTCTATCATATCCTCGGTGATATCCTGAGGATCCAGCTCACCGCGCTTTACCTGCTCGGCAAGAGTTTTAACACTGTGGCATATCTCGTCCCTGCCGCCGTAGTTTATGGCAAGCACCAGTGTCATAGCATCAAAATCCTTGGAGGTCTCCTCGGTATGACGCATTTTAGCCTGAAGCGAGGGCTTCAGCTGCGACCTATCACCAATAAACCTTATACGGATATTCTCCTCGATGAAGTCCTCGACCTCATCAAGGTATTTTTCAAAAAGATCCATTATAGCGTCCACTTCATCTTTGGGACGCTTCCAGTTCTCCGTAGAGAACGCATAGAACGTGATATAATCTATACCTACCGCCTTGGCGTGCTTGGTTATTGAACGGAAATTCTTTGCACCTTCACGGTGTCCGAACTTTCTTGGCAGGCCGCGTTTTTTAGCCCATCTGCCGTTACCGTCCATTATAACGCCAACGTGTGCGGGAGGTATTATATTATCACCTAAACAGCTTATTTTCCTAGCCATTCGTCACCTTAAATAGAGAGGATCTCTTTTTCCTTCTCGGCTACGTGACCATCGATCTCCTTGATGAACTTATCGGTGATCTTCTGGATAGCTTCCTCGCCGTCCTTCTGCTCATCCTCGGTGATCTCGTTGTTCTTCTTCTTAGCCTTGATCTTTTCGATAGCGTCACGTCTGATGGAACGTACAGCTACCTTGGTATCCTCGCCGCCCTTCTTGACATCCTTAACGATCTCCTTACGTCTGTCTTCTGTCAGCTGAGGGAATATCAGTCTGATAGTCTGACCGTCATTCTGGGGATTGATACCGATATCGGAAGCCTGAATAGCCTTCTCAATAGACTTCAGAGTGCTCTTGTCCCAGGGAGTGATGACCAGTATTCTTGCCTCGGCAACAGATACAGCAGCCATCTGGTTAACAGGTGTGGGAGAACCATAGTAGTCGACCTTTACCTTATCGAGTACTGCGGGGTTAGCTCTGCCCGCTCTTATAGCGGCAAAATCGGAAAGCATAACGTTTACCGACTTCTCCATTTTTTCCTTAGCTTTATTTTTAATTTCCTGCATAACATATCTTCCTTTCTTTTATTATTCAGCTGATACCAGTGTGCCTACATTTTCGCCCATGCAGGCATCAAAGATATTATCGGGTCTTGCGAGATCGAAGACCAGTACGGGAATGTTATTATCCTTGCAAAGTGCAGCTGCGGTGGAATCCATTACCTGAAGTCCCTTTTCAAGCACTTCGCTGAATGTCAGTGTATCATACTTGACAGCATCATCATACTTATGGGGATCCTTATCGTAAACGCCGTCTACCATGGTAGCCTTTAAGAATATATCAGCTTCTATCTCGGCAGCTCTCAGTGCAGCAGCGGTATCGGTCGAGAAGAAGGGGTTACCTGTTCCACAGCCGAATATACAAACTCTGCCCTTTTCAAAGTGACGCATAGCCTTGTTCCTGATATAAGGCTCAGCTACCTGAGGCATAGAAATAGCGGTCTGAACTCTGACTTCCATGCCGCAGTTCTCAAGACCGTCAGCAACTGCAAGGGCATTCATAGCAGTGGCAAGCATACCGATATGGTCTGCTCTTGTTCTGTCCATAGCACCACTGGAACGTCCTCTCCAGAAATTTCCTCCGCCCACAACTATGCCGACCTCAACGCCTGCATCAACGACTTTCTTTATGCTCTTGCCAAAGGAATTGATTATATCGTAATCAAGACCCATCTTCTTATCTCCCGCAAGAGCCTCGCCGCTCAGCTTGAGGAGGATACGCTTATATTTAGCTCCCATAAATAACACTCCTTAAAAAACATTTACGCAAACCTGCGCAATCACTCACAATAAAATTATACTATATTTTTCGTCTCTTGTAAAGGGTTTTCACAAATTTCTTAGAAAAAACTGCGGAGAAATTTCGCGTTTCTCCGCAGTGATCTATTATTTATCAATCAAATGCATATCAAGTTTTATCCCTTGACGATCTTTACATAAAAGCTTCTTGTTCTGGGTCCGTCAAATTCAGCAAAGTAAATACCCTGCCACGTACCCAGCAAAAGAGTGCCATCTTCGATGATGACAGTTTCAGAAGCGCCTACACAGCTTGATTTGAGGTGTGCCGCTGAATTTCCTTCCATGTGCCTGAACTGAGGTCTGTCGGGATATGTCTTATCCAGAGCGAAAAGCAGATCGGTCTGCACATCGGGATCGGCATTCTCGTTTATGGTGATAGCCGCAGTTGTATGGGGACAGAAAATCACAGCGATACCGCTTTCAACTCCCGATTCGTTCAGTGTCTGCCTTACATAGCTGGTAATATTGTAAAGTCCCTCTTTATCGGTTTTTATATTATACTTTTTAAGCATGATACACCTCCGTCAGTTAAGGAACTGGCTCTCGGTCTCGTTTTTGGAAGGTCTGCCCATGAGTTTCTTTATGCTTTCTCCTACAGGTGAACCTTCAAAGAGTACCTTCGCAAGTTCTTCGGTGATGGGCATTTCGATACCCATTTTCTTGGCAAGAGCGTAAGCGTTCTTGGTGCAGGTGTAACCCTCAACTGTGCCTACCTGCCTTACAGCTTCGGTGGGGTCAACGCCTTGACCGATAAGTATGCCTGCACGTCTGTTGCGGCTGTGCATGGAACAGCAAGTAACGATAAGATCACCGATACCGCTGAGTCCCGCAAAGGTATCTCGCTTTGCACCCAAAGCTATACCGAGCCTTTCGATCTCACGGATACCGCGTGTCATGAGGGCTGCTTTGGTATTATCACCCATTCCCAGACCATCACACACGCCAGCAGCCAGCGCTATGACATTTTTCAGCGACCCGCCTATCTCACAGCCCATAACATCATCGTTGACGTAAACACGGAAAGTATTGTTTGAAAGGGTCTGCTGAATAAAATACGCAGCCTCTCTGTTCTCGCAGGCTGTGCAGACAGTCGTTGGTATGCCTCTTGCAACTTCTTCCGCATGAGAAGGACCTGTAAGCACTGCAATGGTATTCTCGGGGAAGCATTCCTTTTCAACCTGGGTCATGGTTTTAAGACTGTCAGCTTCAAGCCCTTTCGCGGTGTTTACGATGATCGTCTCTTTGTCGATATAAGGTGCGGCTTCTTCGCAGACGCTTCTGACAAAGTTTGAAGGTATACCGATAATGACCATATCCTTCCCCTTTGCCGCAGAAATATCCGTGGTAAGCTTAATTGACTTGTTTATCAGAACTCCGGGCAGTTTGCTTTTAAGTTCTCCCGTCCTGTTTATAGTGTCTATCTCGTCCTGAAATTTGCTCCATACAGTTACGTCATGACCTGCGTTGTCGCACATTATTGCAAGAGAAAGTCCGAATCCTCCCGAACCTAGTATTGTGATATTTGCCATATTTCATACCTCCCGTTATTTTAGAATTTGAGTATATATCTTGTATATCTATTCTTCAACAAAAAGCTCGTTCCATTTATATACAGCTTCATCTGCCGAGATCATAAGAACACATTCTTTGTGGTAAGGTTCTTTATCAAACCAGAGCCAGCATTCATAAACATAAGAACGGTAGCCCTTGTATGCATACAGAAATTCAAGTTCCATGCCGCTATCAAGCATCTGTGCGAATTCAGCGTAGGATATCTCATCTCTGATAGCCCTTTTTTCGGAGTCGGTCTCAGTAAAAATATAGACGGTCAGATCCTGATCTATATCCTTACTGAGGGTTTTAAAACCAACCTCTGATCTGCCTGTATAGCACAACTTTTTATGGAAGTTATTAACATTTCTTTCGGCAACATAAAAACCGTCCTTAAAAATAAAGGTCAGTACACCAGAATCAAAGGATATTTTTGCGGCACGGCTGTCGTGAAGAGAAATGCTGTTGTCTTCGTTAGTATGTGAATATTTATACATAACACATCCCTCCGTTTATGTCCGTCATTATATCCCATACACGTGAAAATCATGTGTCAGTAAAAAGAATATTACAGAAAACGGCAAAGATCACAAAATGTGTGAGCGATCTTTGCCGAAAAGTGATGCAAAATTTAAGCTTCTTTTTTCTTCTGACCGAACTTGTTCTCGGTGCCGTTCATAAGTCTCTTGATATTTGCGTGATGCAGTGAGATTATCAGTATGCAGATCAGAACTCCCATGATCGTATTCGGGATAACTGCGTAGTTATCCTTGTAGACAAAATTCTGCAGAATAAAGGTGAAAGTCGGATAAGCAATTGACGCAAATATCGAACCTACGGACACATACTTGGTTATTGCCAGCAGTACCGCAAATACTACAAGTGCACACAGACAAGTAAGAGGATCAATGGCGAGAAGTGTTGTTGCTGCCAGAAGAACGCCCTTTCCGCCATGAAATCCGTAGAATACAGGGAAACAATGTCCCAGCATTACAAACAGACCTGCAAGATATCCGATGAAATGTGGATCACCGAAGAATTCAACACCCATGACCTTGTGTACAAGCAGACGGCATACGACTACTGCAATAACGCCCTTTGCAAGGTCACAAAGCAGCGTCGCAAGAGCGGGGCCCTTGCCGTAAACACGCAGAACATTGGTCAGGCCAGCGTTTTTGCTGCCGTAATCGCGGATATCCTGTTTTTTCCAGAGCCTGCAAACTATGATAGCCGAGTTAAGGCTGCCAAAAAGATATGAGAATATTACTGTAAATAATATAGCCAAAATATTCATATTATAACGAACTCCTGTCGGTCATTTAACATCGTCCCTGTCGCGCTCTCTTATCTTGAAAACAATGGGCGTGCCGTCCAGCGAGAAAGTCTCGCGTATCTGGTTTTCAATGTAACGCTGATAGGAGAAGTGGAAAAGCTCTGCCCTGTTAACAAAGAATACAAAAGAGGGCGGGTTGGTGGATACCTGTGTCATGTAGTATATCTTGAGTCTTCTGCCCTTATCAGAGGGTGGCTGAACACGCTGAGTAGCATATGCCAGAACTTCGTTTAGCTTACCTGTTGCAATACGTATGGAGTTCTTTTCCTTGACATAGCGTATCATCTCAAACAGCTTGTCTATACGCAGACCTGTCTTTGCCGAAACAAAAACGAAAGGCACATAACTCATGAAGCTGAAATCTCCCTCCAGCTTCTTACGAAACTCATTCATTGTCTTGCCGTCTTTTTCAAGAGCGTCCCACTTATTTACCGCAACAACGCAAGCCTTGCCTTTTTCATGAGCATAGCCTGCAACCTTGCTGTCCTGCTCGGTAAATCCGACAGTAGCATCGATGACGATAACAGCCACATCGGCTCTATCAACAGCCATATAAGCCCTGAGCACGGAATATTTCTCTACAGACTCAAGCACCTTGGATTTACGTCTGATGCCCGCAGTGTCGATAAAGACGAACTTACCGAACTCATTTTCGATATCGGTATCGGTGGCATCGCGGGTGGTACCTGCGATATCTGAAACGATAACTCTTTCCTCGCCGCAGATACGGTTTATCATCGAGGATTTGCCCACATTCGGCTTGCCGATGACAGCGACCTTGACAGTCTCCTCATCGTCTTCCTCTTCAGTAACATCAGGCAGATATTTGAGAACTTCGTCAAGCATATCACCAGTACCATGACCATGCACCGATGATACAGGGAAAGGCTCGCCAAGACCTAGATTATAGAACTCATAAAGCTCCATAGGAGGCTCACCCACATTATCCACCTTGTTTACGCAAAGCACAACAGGTTTTCCTGATTTCAGAAGCATCTGTGCGACTTCCATATCAGTAGAAGTCACACCGCTCTTGATATCGGTAACAAGTATGATAACATTAGCCGAAGTTATTGCAAGCTCGGATTGTCTTCTCATCTGAGAAAGAATTATATCATTGGATTCAGGCTCGATACCGCCGGTATCAACAAGCATGAATTCTCTTCCCAGCCATTCACATTTACCGTAGATACGGTCTCTGGTAACACCAGGTGTGTCCTCGACTATAGAAAGCCGCTGACCTATAAGTTTATTGAAAAGCGTGGATTTGCCCACATTTGGTCTTCCGACCACCGCTACTACAGGCAGAACCATAAATACACTCCCCTTCCTTTATAACAAAACGCATATCATATTAATTATAGCATATCTTTCTGAAAAAATCAACATCAAACTAAAAGGCAGAGGAAAATTTATTTCCTCTGCCCTGTTCAGTCATTGTTATTTAAGACTGTAAGGTACCAATAGGCTTATGCGTCCTTCTTGATGACCTCAACGCCCTTGTAATAACCGCAGTTCTTGCACACTCTGTGAGGCGAAGTCAGCTCGCCACAGTTGGAGCATCTGCTCAGTGCAGGCGCTTCAAGCTTCCAAACAGCTGAACGTCTCTTGTCACGTCTAGCCTTGGATACTTTTCTCTTTGGTACTGCCATTTTGGCACCTCCTCTTCGGTAATAGTAACACCAGTCGTCAGATCAAAACGGATCTTTCGGGCAATCACAATCGCCATCATTCAGATCCTTGCCGCATTTGAAGCATAACCCCTTGCAATCCTCTTTACAAAGGATCTTGGTGGGCAGATGCAGCAGCAGGTCGGAAATGACCAGTTCATCGAGCTCAAGAACATTATCCTCACAGACAACATACTCATCATAATCATCGCGTCCGCTGTGGAGCTGTCTGACAAGTATATGGCTGAGATCGTAGCTGTACTCACGCTCAAACTCTTTAAGACATCTGTCGCAGACCTGTGACAAAGTAAATACTACGCTGAAACTAAGTGTTACAACGCCAGCGCGGTTCTCTACCATGCCCCTGACTGCTATCGGTGCTGTAAAATCATAAGACGAATACTCTCCGACTTGTTCGGGAGAGATCTCATAGTCAAACTCTTTGACCTCACCTACGATATCGAAAAGCTCTTTCAGATGTATTTTCATAGTACACCTCAAACATCACAAACTCCATTATAACCCGAAGTCAGTGATTTGTCAATAGTTTTTTTGATTTTTTTGCAGGATCAAATAAAATTTAACAAATTACTTGATAAATGCCTTTACCTGTGCAGGCAGTTCTTCAACATCAGCAGATACTGTGAACACGATGTTGATATCCTTTGCCAGAACTGCAATCTTCTCTATAAGCTCGCCCAGCTCATCATAGTTTCTGCCGCCTATCTTCAGAATACCATCAACAAATATGTCCTGTATATCGTGATTGCCAGCCAGCAGACCTGCAACGAAACCATAGAAGGTCTCAAAGCTGGTGATGCCGTAATCCTCAGCATCAACAAGTCTTACACTGTGGGGGATATCGTAAGTAAGCTTCATGCCTCTCTCGATGCATACAACATTACCTGTTGCATTTTCTGCAGCCTTAACAATGGAGTCAACAAGTATCTTAGTCTTGCCTGTACCCTTTTTTCCCGGAATCAAATTAATCATAATAACTCTCCATTCTGCTATAAAAGCATTTATTTTAAGCGGCGGTGCCGCATAATTTCTTCAGATCAAACCAGCTTTGCCTCAAGTGCAGCCTTCTGATCTTCGTAGCCGGGCTTGCCCAGCAGTGCGAACATATTCTTCTTATAGCTCTCAACACCGGGCTGGTTGAAGGGATTTACACCCAGCATATAACCCGAGATAGCGCAAGCCTTCTCAAAGAAATAGATCAGTTCGCCGAGGTTCTCCTCGTCGATCTTATCAACGTCGATGACCAGATTAGGAACGCCACCCTCGGTATGAGCAAGGATAGTGCCCTCGAATGCCTTCTGGTTAACAACAGACATATTCTGATTTGAAAGGAAGTTCAGACCATCTCTGTTCTCAGCATCCTCTTCAATGAAGAAGTCCTGCTTGGGGGTCTTGATGTTCACAACGGTCTCGAACATGAGATTGGAACCGTCCTGAATGAACTGACCCAGAGAGTGCAGATCGGTGGAGAAAGTAGCAGCAGATGGGAATATACCCTTGCCGTCCTTGCCTTCGCTCTCGCCGAATAGCTGCTTGTACCACTCACCCATCAGTGTGAAAGCGGGATCGTAGGAAACCAGCATCTCAACGCTCTTGCCTTTTCTGTAAAGGATATTTCTTGCAGCAGCGTACTTGTAGCAGTCGTTGCCGTCGTCATTTGCGTACTTCTTCTGAGCATTCTGTGCGCCCTTCATCAGAGCATCGATATCGCAGCCTGCAACAGCGATGGGAAGAAGACCAACAGCGGTCAGTACGGAGAATCTTCCTCCGACATCATCAGGAACTACGAATGTCTCATAGCCCATCTCGTCGGAGAGCTCCTTCAGTGTGCCCTTTGCCTTATCGGTAGTAGCGAAGATACGCTCCTTAGCGCCGTCCTTGCCGTACTTATCTTCCAGCAGCTTCTTGAATACTCTGAAAGCAAGAGCAGGTTCGGTAGTAGTACCGGACTTGGAAATTACGTTAACAGCTACATCCTTGCCCTCGCAGATACTCAGTACTTCATTGAGGTATGTAGCGCTTATATTGTTGCCGACAAAGTAGATGTCGGGAGTATCCTTCTTGAGATTGTTGTAGAACGGCGACTTGAGCAGTTCAATAGCAGCTCTTGCGCCGAGATAAGAACCACCGATACCGATAACGATAAGCACATCAGCAGTATCCTTTATCTTTTCAGCGGCAGCCTTGATCCTTGCGAACTCCTCCTTGTCATAATCGGTAGGCAGTTCGACCCAGCCCAGAAAATCATTGCCGAGACCGTTCTTGGCAGCCAGCGTGTTGTGAGCAGCAGTTACAGCAGGAGCGATAGCATCGAACTCATGATCTGCAACAAAGCCCTCAAGATATTTTGTTCTTAATGTAAGTGACATTTTAATCAGCCTTTCTAAATAAATTGCTTTAATTCATTATACAATATTTTTTATAACATTGCAAGTCATTTCAGATAGACTTGTCACTTTTGTGTAATTCAAACAAAATATGTTTTAAAATTTTAGAAGATAATTCAGCAAAATCTTCAAGCAAAACGAAAAGTCTTTTTCCTTTACACCATTCTCAGCAACAAGATCGGCAGAATAAATGACCTGATCCCCATACCTGCACACCAGTTTTCCACAGACCTGACCTTTCTTGACCGGTGCTGATAATTCTTTTTCCTTATCGAAGCTTATGTCAAAGCTTTCTGACGAACCTTTAGGCACTATAACCGCTGATAGTTCACCGAATCCCACCGATACTTTGCTTTCCTCACCAAGGATCACCGGTATCTTTTTGAGCATATCTTCTGAAATTTCGGGAGTATACAGCGAATACACATCAAAACACATATCGAGCAATTTTTTTGCGATATCATCGCACAGTGTACGGTCACTGCATTTAAGTACAACAACAGCGATCTCCATTTTCCCGCGTTTTGCTGTTGCAACAGAACACTCACCTGCCGTAGCTGATGAACAGGCTTTCATTCCTGTTATACCTTTATATGTCCTGACAAGACGGTTGAGGTTGACCAGCTCTGCTTTACCGCCGCGGACATGGTCTATCCATGACGTGAAATACGGTGTAAGTATATCATACTTGACAAGTTCAGATGCCAGAATCGCCGTATCTGCGGCATCTGATCGTGTTCTGTCGTCAAGTCCGCATACATCTGCATAGGTAGTTGAATCCATGCCAAGCGATTTTGCTTTACAATTCATTTTTGCTACTGCTTCATCTGTTGAACTGTAAATATACTCTGCAAGGGCGACAGCAGCATCATTTGCATTGCTTATCGTGATGGCTTTGATAAGTTCCTCCACGGTTATTTTTTCATTTTTATCCAGCCATATCTGAGGTGCTGGCATAGAATTCGCTTTTGCAGAAACCGTTACCGTATCGGTAAGAGAAAGTTCTCCGCTTTCAATCTTTTCTGCCGCCAAAAGTGCAAGCATCAGCTTTGCAAGATGAGATATCTCACATACATCCGTAGATCTTTTCTCCATTAACACCTGACCTGTTGAACACTCAACGGCAATTATCTCCTCTGCGGGCATAGCTTCAAGTATATCTTCAATGGACACGGTCTCGGCATAAGTATTCTTCGGTACAAGAAAACCAAGCATCATCAGACAAACAAACAATATAAAGATTTTTTTGATATTTTCCATGGCAAGTCCTCCTTCTTAGTTTGATTATATGGCAGTTTGTCCGAAATAATGACCCGCTTTACCGCAAAGATAATCTTTATCAAAGCTTTCAGACAAAAAACAGCATCTCCGCAAAGAGATGCTGTGATTATCTTTATTTTATGATGACACCTGTTTCAAGACGTTTTTCAAATTCTGCCACTTGGAGAGGCTTATCGTAATAAAAGCCCTGAGCTATATTGCAGCCATTCCTTTTCAGCACTTCAACCTGAATTTCGGTCTCAACACCTTCGGCGATTATCTCAAGACCCATCTCACGCGCCATAGCTACAACGTACTTGAACATAACACTGGTTGGGCTGTTCTCGTCATCTTCATCTACAGGCACTATGCTCTTATCGATTTTAAGCACGTTCCAGGGGATCTCTTTTATTAGGTTAAGTGACGAATACCCGATACCGAAATCATCAACAGAAGTCGAAATGCCCATATTCTGGAGACTGCGAACAACTCGTTTAAGGTCTTTGAACTCTACATCGGTGGTAGTTTCTGTCAGTTCGACCTCAAAAAGGTCATGCGGTATCTCATATTTATCAATGATAGTCAGCAGATGCTGCACAAGATCAACATCCAGCATATGCTTGCGTGACAAGTTTGCTGATATGCGAACAACTTTCCTGCCATCATCAAGCCAGCGCCTGATATCACGGCATACCTGTTCTATCATATAGAAATCAAGCTTACAGATATCCATGGATTGTTCCAGTATGGGGATAAATTCTTTGGGAGGGATGAGCTTGCCGTCATGAGCCCAGCGGCAAAGTGCTTCCGCACCAACGATAGTGCCATCGGTTATGGACACCTTTGGCTGATAATACACAAGAAATTCTGAATTCTCTATTGCCAATGGAAACAGATGCTGTATAGAAGCTATCTGCTGCCTGATCTTCATCAGCTCGGAATCGCAAAATATAAAATCATCGCGTCCCGCAGTTTTTGCCAGACTTGATGCTGGCATCAGTTTGTCCATAAGGTCACCGAGGATCTTCAGTTCAAAATCATCCTCAAATATGTATATGCCCGCGGTCGCACTCACATTGACACGTTCACTGAATCCATCGCCGAAAGATACTGTCGAACCTTTGAGGTAGTCAATAACATCATCGATCTTATCGGCAGACATAAGCATAATAAAATTATCACCGCCCATCCTGCAAACAGGAACAAAACAGCCCTTGACCTCATCAAGACCGTTTATGAACGAGTGCATGACAATATCGCCGTTATCCCTGCCAACCTGATGATTTACACCCTGAAAATGTTTAAGGTTGAACTGAGCAGCAGCAAGACCTTTCAACTTATTATCGTCAACCAGTTTGATAAGCTCGGAGCCAAAATATCTGAGATTATGGTAACCCGATTCATCAGTAAAAGCATATTTCTGTGCGATATTATTCAGAACGAAGCTGCTGGTAAACATATACAATATAGAAGCCATCAGATCCAGTCTGTTGTGGATCCTTTCAGTCCATGGCTCTGTTCCTTTTTTATGGAATATCGTATATATGATAGCGCCTGAACCGCCTGTGACCTTTTTTATCTTTATCACATTCTCATCAGGCTCACCATCATCATATAAGATATGGATCTCCTTTTCATCTGTATCGATCAGTGTGATGCTCATATAGACATCAACTTTCATTACTCCCACATTTGATAATCTGCATATATCTTTAATAGCATCAGCTATGCTATCGGTATCAAGAGGGTTTGTGACTTCTGACATCTGCTTTATAAAATATTGAAAAGCCTGTACTATGTCATCTATCATCGAGACCACACCCTTTCATATATTTCGATAAATATCGGTCAATTGTTTTACAATTTCCGGTGTTCGCAACAAATATATAATATTATACCATATTTTTCATGCAATTTCAAGAGTTTTCATACGATTTCATAATTAAATAAGTCGGCAAATCAGCTAAATATATTAACAGGTCAACACAACTTGAAATTAAGGTCATTAATAAAAAATCTATTGTAAAATGCAGAATAATGTGATATAATAATCTAATGAGTCGAATGATACATTATCGAAAATTTCTATAGAAAGGAAACATAATAATGCTGAAACTTAATAATATCTCTTTCAGCGCCGTTGACGGCGGAAAATCTTCCGACATTATACGTGGGATAGATCTTGAGATACCCGATAATAAGTTTGTTGTTATAACAGGACCAAACGGCGGAGGAAAATCCACTCTTGCCAAGATAATCGCAGGCATAGTTCAGCCCACAGGCGGAAGACTTATTTTTAATGATACGGATATCACCGATATGAGCATAACCGAAAGGGCAAAGGCAGGCATAGGCTTTGCTTTTCAGCAGCCTGTACGTTTCAAGGGTCTGACTGTACTTGATCTTCTGCGTATCTCCGCGGGCAAGAATCTTTCAGTATCCGATGCTTGTTCCTATCTTTCAGAGGTAGGTCTCTGCGCTAAGGATTATATCAAGCGTGAAGTAAACGCTTCCCTTTCAGGAGGTGAGCTCAAGAGGATCGAGATAGCTACCGTTATGGCAAGAGACGTAAAGCTTGCTGTATTCGATGAGCCCGAGGCAGGTATCGACCTGTGGAGCTTCAATAATCTTATCAGGATATTTGAAAATATGCGTAAGTCTGACAAGAACAGGACTGTTGTTGTTATCTCACATCAGGAAAGACTTCTGAAGATAGCTGATGAGATCATTGTCCTTGCAGATGGCAAACTTGTAAGAAGAGGTCCTGCTGATGAAGTGCTGCCTGAGATAATGCACAGCAATTATGCACAGACTATCTGTCCTAAGATAGAAGAATAAGGAGGCGATGGAGATGCTGAAAATGGACGCTGTACAGAAACAGCTTTTACAGGAAGTCGCAGAGCTTCATGACATACCCGAGGGTGCTTACAATCTCCGTGCCAACGGTGAATCTGTGGGAAGAAATTCTACTGCGAACATCGAGATAGTAAGCAAGACCGATGTGAGCGGTATAGACATCAAGATAAAATCGGGAACAAAGAACGAGAGTGTACACATACCTGTCGTACTCAGTGAGAGCGGTCTGAAAGAGACTGTTTACAACGATTTCTACGTAGGCGATGATTGTGATGTTCTGATAGTTGCGGGCTGCGGTATCGACAACTGCGGCAATCAGGATTCCGAGCATGACGGCGTACACAGATTCTTTGTAGGAAAGAATTCCAAAGTAAGATACGTTGAGAAGCACTACGGTTCGGGCGACGGAACAGGCAAGAGAGTTCTCAATCCTGTTACCGAGGTCTATATGGAAGAAAACAGCACTGTCGATATGGAAATGGTGCAGATAAAGGGCGTTGACTCTACTGACAGAAAAACTATCGCCGAGCTGAAGGCAGGTGCTAAGCTGAATGTCCGCGAAAGACTTATGACTCACGGCGATCAGCAGGCACTGAGTACCTATCAGGTATCACTCAACGGCGACGGTTCTGCTGCTGATGTTGTTTCAAGATCTGTTGCCAGGGATAACTCCTATCAGAAACTTGACCTCTGCGTGAACGGTAATGCGGCCTGCACAGGTCATACCGAATGCGACTCAATAATTATGGACAACGGCAGGATACTGGCAGTTCCCTCACTTGAAGCGAACAGTGTTGACGCAGCACTTGTTCACGAGGCTGCTATCGGCAAAATAGCAGGTGAACAGCTTATCAAGCTGATGACTCTCGGTCTTACCGAGGCTGAGGCGGAGGAACAGATAATCAACGGATTCCTTAAATAATATACAAATAGCGCACACGTTCTCAAACGTGTGCGTTTTTGTTTTATAGGTGTTTTTCCATAAGTAAAAAGCTGCCCTTGCGCCAATGGGCAGTACCGACTTCAGTGTAGCCATTGGAACGGTACAATGAGAGCGCAAATGGATTTTTTGTAAAGACATCGAGCCTTACGGTATCTATACTGTTCCTGCGAAGCTCGTCTTCTATGTGAGTCAGGGTATGCCCTGCAATACCTTTGTGCTGATATTTCGGTGCAACGCAAAGACGATGTATCACACTAAAATCACTGTCAGGATACTGCCAGTTTCCATTACGATACTGTTCATCAAAGATTTTGTTAATGACGTATATAACAGCGATATCATCATCCTTTATACCTACTGTCATCGTGCCGCTTTCGATATCGGCCCGGAGATCTGAATCGGCAGGATAGATGCTGTCCCACTGTTGGATATCATTGCGCTCCATTTCTTCAACAGCTGAAGCGATCAGTTCAGATATTGAGCTCAGATCAGAGATATCAGCCTTTCTTTATAACATGACTTAACCTTACTTTATCTTTTCGCAGAATTCGCTGATCTTTTGTTCGTTGGCAGGATCGGGCTTATCCTTGGGATCGGCAAGGAAAAGTTCAGCAACTAAACTATCGATACCGAGATATCCTTTCAGTTTAGCGAGAGCCTTGTCGCCGCCGCCCGCTGTGAAACAGGTAATGCCTGCAAACTTCTTGCCTTTGAGTGCAGAAAGGTTTTCTACAATGAATGTGCGCAGGGGTGGAGCGATAGTGTTAGCCCAGACAGGAGAACCGAAAATAATAAGATCATATTTATCAGCATCAAAAGTATATGGCTGAAGTTTAGGCTTTTCACCCATTACTACACTTTTTCCGCCCCAGAAAAGTTTAGCAAAACCCGTATCGGGATAAGCCTTTACAGGACGAACAGGGATAAGATCCGCACCGATCTTTTCAGCTATCTTATTAGCTGTCTGCTCGGTGTTGCCGTTAAGCGAATAATAAACGATTGCTGTTTTCATTTAATTACCTCCTCAAAATATCTTGTAAAATCTCATAAATACTCGCGAAATCTCAGTATTTCATAAAGTTATGTTCAAGAAATGAACCAAGTTATGGATGATCCAAAGCATTGAATGCCGGATTTAACGTTATCAGGGTACGGCAAACAAAACGTCTTGAGAGATCTGTTTTGACAGCCTTGATGCGACCCATATCCGTTACGGCAGCAAACCTCCTCTGTCCAACGGGATCATTCGTCACGCGAAGTCCCAACTTCCTTCGTTCTGCCTATCCATAACAGGGCGTCGGCGCAGCTCCGTTTCGAGGTCATGCCCCTTGGTAATAATTCCTGCCGACTGCCGGCTCATCCTTTGTTGTTTTCTTAGTGTTGCTTCCTCTGCAGCACCTTTCGGCGGACGCTGCCTGCAGTTTCAGCTTGTAGGTCTTACACCCGTTAAGCTGCTTGCAGCTCTTCGGGACGCCTGATGTCTCTTAACAGTTTTTCAGGATCATAGTCAGCACCACTTTTCAGTATGGCATAAAACACTCGTATCAGCTTGTTTGACAGTACCATCAGCGACTGTTTCTTTTTCAGCGGATTCGTTTTTCTGCCTGTGTAATAGTGATGTATTTC
The DNA here is from genome assembly GCF_000526775.1 of Ruminococcus albus AD2013. NCBI lineage: Bacteria > Bacillati > Bacillota > Clostridia > Eubacteriales > Oscillospiraceae > Hominimerdicola > Hominimerdicola alba. The sequence goes on along the minus strand of NZ_JAGS01000001.1, from coordinate 702,717 downwards.
CTTGAATTCCGGATTTGTCGCTGTCAGTGATAAGACTGCCTCAAACAGAAGAAACCTAAGCCGCTTCCGCCCTCGCTTACTTATCCTTGACTGCCCTTTGTGCTTGCCCGAGCTGTTCGCAACTATTGCCTGCCCTGCAAGCTTCTGTATCTGCTTGGGGTCATTAAATCTGCTTACATCTCCGACCTCTGCGATAAATCCTGATACGGTCTTTATCCCGATGCCCTTTATCTGCATCAGCTTCTTTGCATATGGCACCTTACTGACCAGTGTTTCGATCAGCTCCATTATCTGTTCAAGTCGGTTTTGAAGTCTGTCGTAGTCCTCAAGCAGCAGAGTTATCTCAAACCTCGCAGTTTCATGTCCCTCGGTATGACCTATGCTTCGCCTTGCAGCCTCTACCAGGGTCTTAGCCCTCTTTTTACCGACTGCTCTCAGCTTGGCTTCACGCCATATCTCATTGATCTTTTCCTCTCCGAGCGCTATGATGTCACACGGCAGTGCAGCTTTTTTCAGTATCATCATACTGCTGACTGCACTGAAACTACCGTAAACGTCTTTATACTCCGGAAAGTATATCGCAAACCAGCGCTGTATGCGATTTTTGATCCGTGTGAGTTCTGCCTCTGCCTGAAACCTAAGAACGGTTGCGTTTCTTAGCTCGGCGTATATACCCTCAGGCATATACGGATAAGCGTATCTGCCTTCAATGACGAGTTTCGCAATTGTTTCGGGATCCTTCCTGTCGTTCTTGCTGGGAAGGTGATCATCAAGTTCTTTGCTTCGCTTAACGTGGAGCGGATTGACCAGTACCGGCTGCATTCCGTTATCCTGAATAAACTTAGCGAGATCGAACCAGTAATGTCCTGTCGGCTCCATAGCCGGCATAACGGTTTCTTTTCCGCTCTTTTCCATGATCCCGGTGATCCATTCAAAAAAGCCTGCGAATCCTTCTGCGTCATTTGTGAACACATAGGCCTTCTTTGAATATTCCATCCCTCTCCAGTCAAATGCTCTGGCATAGTGCTTTTCGCTGCCTACATCGATCCCGACAATTATTTTTTCTTCTCCTACTTGCAAAATCTTTTCATTTTGTGTATAATACATATAGAGGACACCTTTCTGTAGTTTGTATTACTAACTTTCGCATCGTCAGTATTTACATTCTACACTGAGGTGTTCTTTTTTGCAACCCCTTGATTTGTTTGGTTACAGGAAGCTCCATTGTTTTCAATGATATTTATATTGAATTGAATGTGTATATTGTCAAGAACTATAAGCATATTATCTCCTTTTTGTCACCGAAAAATCTGTCGCACCAACTGTTCACCGCAGTCAGCATACCGTCGATATCGAGCACACCATAGGCAAAGCCTTTACGTACAAGTTCGGCAGGAAGATATTCGTCATACTTTTCAAATATCGGAACTTCCTTGGGATAGACAAGTTCCATAGGATCGATGGGACGGCAAGCTTCTTCACGGAGAGTGCTGAAAAAAGTGTATTCGTCCGCCGCCATAGTGAACTGTATAAAATATGGACGACAGCTATCCAGACCGCGCATTCGCAGTTTTTCCCTGCACCTTACGTTAAGGAAACGTTCAAGTGCAAAGAAAGAGTAAGTACCAAGCCACGGAAAAAGTGCCCACATATCTCCGCCGAGATTGATAAGATTCTCGCAGACTACCCCTGAATTTCTCGCCGAAAATCTCGCCTGTGAAAGACGCGCCGCGGCGTTTTTCATAAGGTAGGGATAAGTCTTGTCTTCGCAGAGGACTTGCTTCATTCGGGTGAGAATTTTGGTGTTTATATCCCCGGGGCAATCTCCGAAATATGCAGGAACTTTACCTTTGACAGGTTCGCAGAAGACCAGATGCCGCTTGTGGTCAAGCTCGGTAACTATCCAGACCTGACCCGCAATAGCGATCTTTTCACCTACCGGAGGCGGCATAACAAGGGTACCAAGTTCCTGTGATTCGCACCTGACAGTGTACTCTTCATTCTCCTGAAATACTGCATAAAATCGGAAGTTATTAACTATCCTCTCCCCTGCCAGACCAACTATCAGCCCACCCTCATCTGTGCGCTGTATATGGTCGATCTCGATAAGGTGGCGAAGAAGTATCTTATAATCATCGGGAGAGATACGATGGAAATATTTGAGCGTCAGCACACGCTGTGCAAGTTGAGCGGGAGTAAGTTCGCCGCATGATGCCAATGTACTCATGGTCTGATGATAAAGCAGACTGAACGGCAGTCTCTCCAGACGCGGCGGTTCTACCCAGCGTTCTTCGAGATATACCTGCACCAGCGCTATGCCCTGCAAAAGCTTCCACGGTACTGTCGATGGAAGCATCGTCCTCGGTTCGGGCATATCTTCTCGGATAACGAACCACATCTCGGGCGGAAGGTCACGTCTGCCTGTGCGCCCCATTCTCTGCAAAAATGATGACACAGTAAAGGGTGCATCTATCTGGAAAGCGCGTTCCAGTCTGCCGATATCAATGCCAAGTTCAAGGGTGGCGGTGGTAACAGTAGTCATCTGAACATCATCATCTTTCATGGCAGCCTCGGCAGTTTCACGGTAACTTGTGGAAAGATTTCCGTGATGGATAAGAAAGCGGTCGCGCTCATGTTTTGCTTCGCAGTATGACCTGAGAGTTGTAGTTACAGCTTCACACTCCTCGCGGGAATTTACAAATACGAGACACTTCTTTCCCCGCGTGTGTTCAAAAATATATCCCATTCCCGGGTCGGCATTTTCGGGAGCTTTGTCCGTCGCCTGTTCAAGCACAGGCAGAGCCTTTTGTTCAAGCTTTCCATCAGACGCCTGAACACTGCTGATATAAAAATGCTCCATAGAAAGCCGCCATTTTGTACCTTTGGCTTCAATTTTCGGGACAGATGTGCGCCTGCCTGTGCCGTAAGAAAGGAACTCCCCTGCTGCTTTTGGATCGCCTATCGTTGCGGAAAGACCTATCCTGCGTGGATTCACTCCTGCTTGTCTGCAAAGTCGCTCGATAAGGCATAAGGTCTGTCCGCCCCTGTCACCGCGCATAAGGGAATGAAGTTCATCTATAACGATGAATCTAAGGTCGCCAAAAAGCTTCACAAGCGCCGAATGACGGCGTATCAGCATGGCTTCAAGAGATTCGGGGGTTATCTGCAATATGCCCGATGGGTTCTTCATCATACGCGCCTTATGAGACTGCGCAACATCGCCGTGCCAGTGCCAGACAGGTATGCCCGCGTCCTCACAAAGGTCGTTAAGGCGGGAAAACTGATCGTTTATCAGCGCTTTCAGCGGACCGATATATATAGCCCCCACAGACTTCGGCATATCCTCGGAAAACAATGTAAGTATCGGAAAGAAGGCTGCTTCCGTCTTGCCAGAAGCAGTAGAAGCCGTAAGCAGCAGATTGTCATCGGTATTGAATATCACATCACCGGCCGCTGCCTGAATAGCCCTCAGACTTTCCCAGTTATTGCGGTAAATGAAGTCCTGCACAAAGGGTGCATAGCGGTCAAAAACGTTCATCTCGTCCTCTTTCTTTCAGAAGTATTATTCTCATCTTTCGGCGGAATTTTCTGCGCTGACGTACCTTTTCCCTGTGCCATACCTTGTTGTGGTTATTGCACCAGCAGGCAAAACGGCGGTCAAATCCGTCCTCCTCGGTCATGTGCTTGTGAATATTTCCTTTTTTCATTCTGCACCTCCGAGATAATTTTTCACTCCTATTCAGATCTCAAACTCGGCAAAATCGCCCTCGGAAGTTTCTTCCTCTGCGGCAGGTTTTGAATACTCGATCCCACCCGAAGATATAAAATCTGATATCTCAAGCATAGGATTCTGAAAAGCTATATCAAGCAATTCGATGAAATCACGTATCACTTCACGGGGAGTGATATGGCTGTCAGCACCTATCCGCCCGAACTCTGTCTTGATAAAAACAATCATATCCTCCTGAGTAATACGCTGTTCATACCCGAAAAGCTGAGCGTGAATGTCAGCAAGTTTCTCGGTCAGCACCAGCATTTCTTCATATGTCAGCGGAACGAGATGTATAACAGGTGCCAGCATATCACGTATTCCCTCGCGTCCGAAACGACCCTCTGCAAGCCTTGACCTCAGAGCTTCATAGCTGTATACACCGCGGCGTGTGTCCTCAATGCACTGGGGAGTTCCGCCCATTATTATGCCAAGATACTTAGCCTTGCCCTGCAAAGTATCGTTGTACATGGTGAGTATCTTTTCATAATTGTACTGTCGGGTGATGGCATTGGGTATTTTATAAATGTTCACAAGCTCGTCTACCAGCACCAGCAGACCACTGTAACCCGCTTTTTTCAGGAACATAGCGAACAGCTTGATATATTCGTACCAATCATCATCGGTGATAACGATGTTTACGCCAAGCTCGCTCTTGGCTTCCGTCTTGTTTACGTACTCGCCCCTGAACCATTTTACCACTTTTGCTTTCTGTTCATCGTCACCCGATACAGAAGCGCGATAGTATATCGTCAAAAGCTTTGCAAAATCAAAGCCGTGTACCATCTCGTTAAGTGCATTTATGACTTCAAATATCTTCTTTTCCACGACAGCAGAAAACTCGGGAGAAGATATATCGAGTCCGCTTTCAGCAGCAGCCTCGGACTGCACACCGCTTATCCATCTGTCAAGTATGAGAGTCAGTGCACCGCCGTCGGGTCTTGTTTTTGTGGACATATTACGTATAAGTTCCTTGTAGGTCGCAAGCCCCTGACCCTTTGTACCCTGCAAACGTCTTTCAGGTGAAAGGTCAGCATCGACCACAACGAAATTTCTGTCCATCACATGACTGCGTATTGTCTGCAAAAGAAAACTCTTACCGCTGCCGTATTTGCCGACTATGAACCTGAATGAAGCACCGCCCTCTTCGATTATATCAACATCGTGAAGCAAAGCGTCAATCTCGACTTCTCTGCCGACCGTGATATATGGCAGACCTATTCTTGGCACAACTCCGCCTTTCAGCGAATTGATAACAGCCTGCGCTATCCTCTTGGGTATCTTCATGGAAGTATCATTCCTTTCAGTTCTTCTTCATAATCCTCAATGACAGCTGGGATATCGCCGTCAAACTCGATAACAGTATCAGCAAAAATATCGTAAAGCTTTTCATTTATACTGTCCGCCATAACAGAGGGCATCGCCCCTGCATTTTTTGCAGCCGCCTGATGATCACCGCCGTAAAGCAGTGCCTGCATGAACGAATACTCGCCGCTATCAAGGGGAGTGGTATTTTCCTGAACACTCTCTTCGGCAACATCTTCTTGCATATCAGGCTGAGGAGATTTATCCTCTTCAAGATCTTCTTCATCGACGATAAGCTTATCCCTCGTGATATCAGCGGCGCGGCGGATACTGCCAAGTTTTGTAAGGTCGATATCCACGCGAAGTTTCTCCGCCTGTCTTTTCTCATCTTGAAGTATGGTTATCTGTTCGTTTATTATCTTTGAAAGCTGTTTTGTAATATCAGGTGCTTGCAGCTTATTTTTGAAATCGAATCCCGTTCGCATGATGCTGTCAATAGCACGAAAAAAGTCGCCCACCTGCTTGTTGCCGTGAGTTTTGCCGGCGTACCCTTCCGTAAACCATTCTCCGCCCCTGCAAAAACAACGGCGGACCTGGTCTATGACCACCGAATTCTGCGGTGATGAACGGTAATAGCAAAACACCGCGGAACCAAACATCTGATGTACACTTATGGTGCTTTTTCCGAAAAGTTTTTCAAACAGGGTCTTTTTACGGTGAGCACCGTAATACTCGGAAAAAGCTTTATAGCTCCGCACTGCCACGGTACGGAATTCCTCGGGATAGGTCTTATAAAATGCTGATTTTTCGGCGTTGTAAGATGACATAGTGCAAAGTGCTGAAAAGACTTCATCATCTGTATGACCGTCCAAATCAAGCAAAACACAAAGAGAGTCATCAAACTCTAAGATACCGCTACTATTAAGTAGAGCGATATCCAGACCATAATATATGACCATATCATCAAGCCAAGCTAAAACGAACTTTTTCAGCTTTGGTTGAGTTTCGCCGTAATGTTCAAGCACAGCTTCCAGCCTGTCATATCCCTCGCGTGCGTTTTTAACACCGATGAGATTTATCAACTCATAGACATACACAAATATGTAAGAAAGACTTGTTTCTCTGTACTCACCGCGCCTAATGCGTGTGCGCCACGTAAAGTATGTGCGCTGCTGTTCAAGGGTCATATCATTGTAGGTGGGAAAATAGTGTTCAAATGGAATGATCTTTTCAAAGCTGTCCTCGAAGTCTGCCATGAAACTGCCCTGTTTGCCGAAAAGCCATTCTCTTGAGCGCCACTGAGCTTCAGGAGAATAGACCATCCTGCGCATCTCCATAAGCTGAGCAGGAGTATTATCTTTAGGTGGGACGATATCACGTACAAGCTGTGAAGCGCGTTTGAGTATGGGTTCATCGTGGTAGACTTTTTCTCCGAGAGTTTTGCTCTCGCGTATCTTCGGGTCACCCATTATCAGTTCGATAAGATCATCGATATTCTTCACGCGCTCACCTCCAACCGAAAATCAATTTATTTTTATATTATAACATAAACCGCTCTCAAATTCAAGTGCGGGCTGTACGTTTCAACGGACAGCAAAGATTTTTTACATGAAATATCAAAAAAATTTCCGAAAAGTCCCGATAAATACTTGATTTTTTATTTGAAGAGTGTTATAATATTTAGAGTTGAAATAAAATAAGGGGAGCTTGTAGACAGGCTGAGAGGATAGCGACCGAGTTATCGACCCATAACCTGATTTGGATAATGCCAACGTAGGGAATATGATACCGATATTTCGGGGGACTGTTTTTTGCGTACAGTCCCCCTTTTTTGTTGGGAGGAATGAACATGGTAAAACTGAACGGCGAACAGCGTGAACTCTCGGGAAAGACCGTGACCGAAATGCTGAGCGAGAACGGCTATGACCCAAAGCGTGTAGCTGTTGAGCTTGATCTTGAGATAGTGCCTAAATCTCAGTATGACAGTACACTTCTCAAAGACGGCGACTCCGTTGAAGTTGTAAGCTTTGTGGGAGGCGGCTAGATGATACCCACAAAAGAAGAAATGTATGCCGCACTCGAAGAACGTCACGGAAAAGAACTTCAAAAACGATTCGCAGAAGCTTCGGTAGTGGTATGCGGTCTGGGAGGACTTGGCTCAAATGTTGCGGTAAGTCTTGCCCGGGCAGGTATCGGAAGGATACACCTTATCGACTTTGACAAGGTCGATATCTCAAACCTGAACCGTCAGCAGTACTTTCCCGAACAGCTTGGACAGTACAAGGCAGATGCACTGAAAGATACACTCTTAAAATTAGCACCCTACTGCGATATAACTTCACAGACAGTCAAGCTTGATGAGGAAAACATACCTGTACTTCTGGCAGATTTTCCGATAGTATGCGAATGTTTCGACAATGCCGAACAAAAAGCCATGCTTGTGAACGCGGTGCTTGAACATTTCCCGGAAAAAAATCTGGTAGCAGCATCAGGAATGGCAGGACTTGACAGTGCGAACAGCATAGTCACACGCAAGATAGCAAAAAATTTCTGGCTTTGCGGTGACGGCAAAAGCGATGTTGGCGAAGGTCTTGGACTAATATCAGCACGTGTTGCTGTATGCGCCGCACATCAGGCTACAATGGTACTCAGGATAATTTCAGGCGAATATGATGCCTGATAACGAAAGGACGATATTAATGGAAAACAATGACAAGCTCGTCATAGGCGGGCACGAATTCAATTCAAGATTCATTCTCGGTTCGGGAAAATATTCCCTCTCACTTATAAAAGCGGCAGTGGAAAACGCAGGTGCTGAACTTATCACCCTTGCTGTAAGACGAGCTAACACCAAGGAACATGAGAATATACTCGATCATATCCCCGAGGGAGTAACTCTCCTGCCCAACACTTCGGGCGCAAGAAACGCCGAAGAAGCTGTGCGCATAGCTAGGCTTGCAAGAGAACTGGGCTGCGGTGATTTCGTAAAAATTGAGATCATGCGTGATACAAAATATCTTCTGCCCGACAATGCGGAGACTATCAAAGCAACAGAGATACTCGCCAAAGAAGGCTTTATCGTAATGCCATATATGTACCCCGACCTGAACACTGCGAGAGACCTTGTTAACGCAGGTGCTGCATCGGTAATGCCTCTGGCTTCTCCTATCGGTTCAAACAAGGGTCTTGCAACAAGGGATTTCATACAGATACTGATAGACGAGATAGACCTGCCCATAATCGTAGATGCAGGCATTGGCAGACCCTCTCAGGCTTGCGAGGCTATGGAGATGGGCGCGGCAGCAGTAATGTCAAACACAGCTCTTGCAACTGCGGGTGACCTGCCCATGATGGCAGATGCTTTCCGCAAGGCGATAGAAGCAGGCAGACAGGCTTACCTTTCAGGTCTCGGCAGAGTACTTGTAAGAGGGGCATCACCCTCGGATACACTGACAGGTTTCCTCAGGGACTAAGGGGTGAAGAAGATGGAAAACAATTTTCTGTTTGATTCCGAAGGACTTTCCGAGGAAGCATTAAAACGCAAGCACAAGCTGGAAAATGACCCCTCCTGCCGTACCGACCATATGAAGTATATGGACGATCAGGAGCAAATAAAAAGTGATATACTTGAAAAAGTCATGGCGCAGTTCAACAGCTACGATTACAATGCTTATACAGCACTTGATGTATCCCGAGCTTTGCAGAAGAACACTATCGGCGTAGAAGAATTCAAGGCACTTCTCTCCCCTGCGGCTGAACCGTTTCTTGAGCAGATGGCAGAAAGAGCCCGCATCGAGACACGAAAGCATTTCGGCAACACGGTGTACCTTTTCACTCCGCTGTACATCGCAAATTACTGCGAGAACTACTGCGTTTACTGCGGATTCAACTGCTATAACCATATCCGAAGAATGAAGCTGAGTATGGAGCAGATCGAGCACGAAATGAAAGTCATCGCAGACAGCGGAATGGAAGAGATACTTATTCTCACAGGCGAAAGCAAAACCATGAGCGATGTAAAGTATATCGGTGAGGCATGCAAGCTTGCGAGAAAATATTTCCGAATGGTGGGCGTTGAGATATATCCCGTTAATGTGGAAGACTACAAATATCTCCACGAGTGCGGAGTGGACTATGTCACTGTTTTTCAGGAAACTTACGATAATGTCAAGTACGAAACTCTCCACCTTGCAGGACACAAACGTGTTTGGCCTTATCGCTTTGAAGCTCAGGAAAGAGCTCTTATGGGCGGCATGAGAGGTATCGCAGGTTCGGCACTTCTTGGTCTTTCCGATTTCAGAAAAGACGCTCTCGCAACAGGTCTGCATATGTACTATCTGCAAAGAAAGTACCCACATGCCGAGATATCACTGTCATGTCCGAGACTTCGCCCCATAGTAAACAATGACAAGATCAATCACATGGACGTTGGCGAAAGACAGCTTTGTCAGGTACTTTGTGCTTACAGACTTTTCCTTCCTTTTGCAGGTATTACGGTGTCATCACGAGAGACCAAAAGCTTCCGCGACGGCATAGTTAAGATCGCCGCTACCAAGATATCCGCAGGTGTTTCAACAGGTATAGGCGACCACGAAAGCAAGTACACAGGCAAGGAAAATGAAAACGAGGGCGATGAACAGTTCGAGATAGCAGATACAAGAAGCTTTGATACGATGTACAAGGATATGTCCGAAGAAGGATTACAGCCTGTACTGAACGATTATCTTTATGTGTAAGATAATCTGTATAACGAACCGAAAACTTTGCCGCGCAGGTTTTCCCGAACAGCTGAAAAAAATCGCAGCAGCTCGACCCGATATGGTGATACTTCGTGAAAAGGATATGTCCGAAAAGGAATATTCCGAGCTTACTGAGATCTCGACTGAAATATGCAAAGGATACGGTGTTCCCCTTGCTGTGAACAGCTTTTGGGAAACTGCGTCAGAGCTTGGTATAAAAAGAGTTCATCTTCCTCTGCACATACTGCGGAATATGTCAGCAGATGACAAAGCACAGTTCGATGTAATCGGCACCTCATGCCACTCCGTTGAAGACGCTATTGAAGCACAAGCGCTGGGTGCAGGATACATCATTGCGGGACATATTTTTGAGACTGACTGCAAAAAAGGTCTTGCAGGACGCGGCACGGGATTTCTGAGTGAAGTCTGCAAAGCCGTTTATCTGCCTGTTTACGCAATAGGCGGGATTTCAGCAGATAATGCCGCAGAATGTATACGTGCTGGAGCTGACGGTATCTGCCTTATGAGCGGATTTATGCAGGCGGAAGAGGTATCTTTATTTACGGATACATTAAGAGCAAGGATAACTATTTGAACCGAAAGGAATTATTAACATGAGAGAATACGCTACCCAGATGGAAGCTGCCAAGAAAGGCATAATCACACCTGAAATGAAGATAGTTGCAGAAAAGGAGTACATCGACCCCGAAGAACTCCGTGCGCTTGTGGCTAAGGGTGAAGTCGCTATCCCCTGCAACATCAACCATAAAGCTATTTCCCCCGAGGGCATCGGTACAAAGATGCGTACCAAGATAAATGTCAATCTCGGCATTTCAGGCGATGCCAAAAACTATGAGAACGAGATGAAGAAAGTCGAAATGGCTCATAAGTTCGGTGCTGAAGCTATAATGGATCTTTCCAACTACGGCAAGACAAATACTTTCCGCCGTGAACTGGTGGAGAAATCACCTGCAATGATAGGCACTGTGCCTATGTACGACGCTATCGGCTACCTTGAAAAGGATCTGCTGGAAATAAAAGCAGAAGACTTCCTGAAAGTTGTACGTGCCCATGCTGAAGAGGGCGTTGATTTTATGACCATACACGCAGGTCTCAACAGACGTGCCGTTGAAGCTTTCCGACGTGAGGGCAGAAAGATGAATATCGTTTCCCGCGGAGGATCACTACTGTTCGCCTGGATGATGATGACAGGCAATGAAAATCCTTTCTACGAGCACTATGACGAGGTTCTTGATATTCTCCGTGAATATGACGTTACGATCAGCCTCGGTGACGCGCTTCGCCCCGGATGTATAGACGATTCCACCGACGCAGGACAAATATCCGAGCTTATTGAACTTGGTGCGCTGACACTTCGCGCATGGGAAAAGGACGTACAGGTCATGGTAGAGGGTCCCGGACATATGGCTATGAACGAGATAGCCGCAAATATGACTTTCCAGAAACGCATATGCCACAATGCACCTTTCTATGTTCTGGGGCCTGTTGTTACAGATATCTTTCCCGGCTACGACCATATCACCACTGCTATCGGCGGTGCTATTGCCGCATCAAGCGGTGCAGACTTCCTCTGCTATGTTACCCCCGCAGAGCACCTGCGTCTGCCAGATGTCAATGACGTTAAGGATGGTATCATAGCTTCAAAGATAGCTGCACACGCTGCTGACATCGCAAAGGGCGTACCTCATGCACGTGACAAGGACAATGCCATGGCAGAAGCCAGACACAAAGTCGATTGGGATGAAATATTCAAGCTTTCATTCGATCCTGAAAAAGCACGTGAGTATTTTGAGAGCACTCCCCCCGCTGACAGACATACCTGCTCAATGTGCGGAAAAATGTGTGCAGTAAGAACTACCAACATGATACTCGAAGGTAAGACCGTAGAGTTCTGTACAGAGAAATAATCTACCTTTATATACAAAAACAGTTCCCGATACATCATATTCCGGGAACTGTTTTTTATTTATTTTTCAGCGTTCCATTTCTTCAAGATATTTTACGGCTGTATCCATAAGGTAGTCATTGCCCTCATCAAATATCTCGCGGAATGCTTTTTCATCAAATGGTACTATAACTTCCGCATCATCATCGGCATTATAATCGGTACCGCAGTCTATATAGACAGTGCCGTCCTTATTCAGCATAAGCGAACTTGAATAGCTGAACGTCCCGCTTTTAAGCTTTATGGGAGATACACCCTGTGCTGAACCGAGAGGTCCCGTGAAACCCATGACCGTAGTATTTTCAAATCCGCTCATAAGCTTTGTAAGATGGTCAGCAGCACTTACCGAATAGCTTCCCACAAGAAGAACTATCCTGCCTTCATCGCCCAGGATATTCTCACCATCAACGAAAACATCTCCCGCTGTTTTCCACTTTCCATCACCCTCGCTGACATAGCACTTATTTTCATGGTCGAAATATGCATCGGTAACATAATAGTGTTCGCCCTCGGGTGCAAAAAGTTCGCCAATGGCTTTAACCATTGTTCCGGAACCGCCGTTATTTTCGCGGATATCTATAATGATATCGCGCACGCCCTCTTTTTTCGCATCCAGTATCTGCTCACGAAGTTCCTCTTTCATTTTCTTGTGTTTGTCTTTTTCAGAAATAGAATCAAAGCTCATGGTCTTGATGCGCAGGCAGGCTGTGGTATCGTTTATCTTTGTTATCGTCATATGACCCACGTTCATACCATTTAGTAGTTTTTTATATGCTTCTTTTGCTCTTTCATAGTAATTATCGGAGAGCTTATCAATAGTGACTGTTTTTTCTGTTCCGCTGTCGTCTTTTATAACTGCCTGAACACTGTCTCCGCCTGTGCCTGCTGCAAACATACCCTCAAAAAAATTCTCGTTATCGGAATCTGCAAAGGTGTAAAGCTGTTTCATTTCATTGTGTTCATCAGCTTCGGCAGGTGTCATACCGTTCCAGCTTACTATCTCGATGCCGTTATGTATACCGAGCTTTTCCAGGCTGCTGTCAGTCTCGGCTGCAACTGTTCTGCCATCAGAAAGCGTACATATCACAAGGCCGTAATCATTGCCTGATACCCTTGCGTATGCTGCATCTCTGGTTTTCTCGTCTGAGCCGAAATTCACATGACCGTCATGGAACTCAGCACAGAATTTGTACCATGCTATCTCATTGGCAACCTTGTCATGCGCTTTGTTCGCCGCTTTGAATTCGGGAAGATATTTTTCATAAAGCGCATCCCAGTCGACCTCTTTATGCTCGGCAAGAACATAATGAGCTTTCATACTCTCAAAGCCATCTTTGAAATCACTGACGTAATCCACACTTCTGTACGCCTTATTGAAAAGACACATCGGAAGACTTATCAGCACCAGCACCCATGATACTGCCGATGCTGCCCTACGTGTCTTTATCTTGTGTATGAAAAATCCCGCTACAAGTATCACAGCCCCAAGATACGCAGGGATCAAAAGCTTTTCTACTCCGCCAACATATACTATCAAAAAACAGGATGCCACTGGGATAAGCCATAAAAGTCTCCACTTTGAATTCTTAACTCTATCCGCAAGACCTGCCATAAACCACAGCCCACCGCTCATCAATGGGAGCAAAACAAGCGTGACTATATCTAAAGTTTCAAGTTTACTCATTTTATCGCCCCCTATTCAAGATCATCGGTGTGGAAGAAATTGTAACCTAACAAAAGATATAAAGCCCCCACCGCCAGCGAGACCAATATGCACCTGACGATGAATCCCGCTTCTGGCATAGGAGTGTATACCATCTCCACAGGACTCTCCAGACCAAAGATATGCCATTCCTTATATCTCATGAGAGTGCCTACAGTAGAGAAAACAGTCAGCACTCCCGATTCATCATCAGCACCCTTTATCATGTTTGAAACAGCAAAGATCATATAGTCTGTGAGAAATGCAAAACCCGCACGCTTAATAAAATACGCGATCATTACGAAAAGACATGATACCCGAATAAAAGGGAATGCCAGCAGAAGTATCCTTGCTGCAGCCGCACTGAACGGAACTGAATCTCCCCAGCCTGTAAGCATAAAGCTGATCCCAAGCGAGGTGAATACCATGACCAGACCGAAAATCGTACACAGAACTATCGTTACGGAAGCCCTTGAAAAATAAGTTTGCTTTCTCAGCTTGCCTGACATCATCTCATAATTCACAGTTTTATCGCTGAAATCATCTGCACAGAAAAAAGCCGCAAAAAAAGCTATCCCCATCATTGCTATACTGACTACCATTTCCATGCGGGTAGCAAAGTCAGATGCTGTCAGTTTCTGCCATTCCTCCAGATTATCTGCACCGTTAAGGTACTCTACCGCACCGAACAGAACAGCAAGCATCATCAATGTTATAAACACAAGATAATACACCCTGGTGCGGGATATCTGATACAACTGCGCTTTTATCAAATTCTTCATGTACTCACCTCAATTCATGTCGCGTCTGCGCATTACAGCGTAGCCGATAAGCAAAAATACAGCTGTGCCCAGGATACTTGCTGCCGCAGCGTGACACATAGTATCTGTTTCAAGTATATCCTTTACCACCATAACATCTTCTCCGTCAAAAAAGCCGTAGCCCATATTTTTAGGATTCAGCAGCCTATCAAAGATATCGATTGAAAACAAATACATCGTTACCTTAGTATCAAAAAGTTCATTTATCAGAATAGTTAAAAGCATCGTTATCATTGAGAACACATAGCCTATACCGATAACAACAGCTTTGTTTCTGACGGCCATCGTTATAAAAGTATAGAACGATGTATATCGAATCACAGGCAACAGACCCAAAGAATACCTAATGGCTACTTCTTTGACCGTCATAGTATGACCCCAGCCGTTCAATGCAGTGAATATAAGCATCGGCGGAACAGTTATGATAAGATACACTATAATATTTACAGCCAGTACTACAAAGAATCTTCCAAAGAAAACATCACTTCGTCTGATCCCGCAAAGCAGTTCGTAGTTGACCGTTTTATCGGTAAGATCATTGCCGAATATCACAGCAGTATAAACTAGGATCAGCATAGGCGGGATCGTCATATTTATCTCACCTATGTAGCTGACAAACATACTTCCGGTTATCTTTTCTGCTTGTTCACCTGATATCTCCGCAAACAGGATAGCGGCAATAAATAACAGCGAGCAGAGCAATATCACATAAGTGCTAATGCTTCTCAGCAGCTGATACTTCTGCGCTTTTATCACGTTGATCATTTTCATCACCTACCAGTTTCATGTAGAATTCTTCAAGGTTAGCATCGTGCATATGTATCTCTGTCGGTATGATACCGTTCTCGAACATGGTCTTTGATATCAGCCTTATCTCATCGATACGTTCATAAAGTTCAACAGAACCGTCCCTGCGAACACGGATATCATGTATACCCAGCTTGTTTTCAAGCATAGCGGGAAGAGCTGCATTATTATCCGAATCTATGTGATAGAACTCATGGCATTTATGATTAAGTTCCTCGGCAGATATGGTCTCAACTATCTCACCTTTGCGGATAAACACATAGTCCGTGCAGAGAAGAGAAAGTTCGGACAGAATGTGTGATGATATAACTATGGTCATATGCTCCTCGCGGTTCAGTTTCAGAAGCAGCTCGCGTATCTCAACTATGCCCTCGGGGTCAAGACCGTTGACAGGCTCATCAAGTACCATAAGTTCCGGTTTTGTCAGCATTGCCCCTGCTATGCCCAGTCTTTGTTTCATACCAAGCGAAAAATTCTTAACCGATTTATTGCCCGTATCCGCAAGACCTACCAGTTTCAGCACCTCATCAACTCTGTCACTATTGGGCAGACCTTTCTGAAGCCTTAACTTTTCAAGATTCTGCCTAGCTGTCATATTCTGCTTAGCGTAGGGCGTTTCTATCATAAAACTCATTCTGCTTCGGGAATGTGCCAGTCCCTTTTCACTCTTCTCACCAAAGAGTTCTATCTCCCCTTCCGTTGGAAGAACAAGTCCTCCCAGCATTTTCATGATAGTTGTCTTGCCCGCGCCGTTAGGTCCCACAAGTCCGCATATCATTCCCTTTTTAATAGAGATATCAGCACTTTTGACCACCGTGTTTTTCATATACTGCTTTGTAAGTTCCGTCGTCTTGATGATTATATCACTCATAGTACATACTCCTTTCGTTTGTGTATGATCTTTCCTTGATATTAATTCTAAAACAATACCTTAAAGAATTTCTTAAATATTCTTAATGTTTACAAATTATTCACAAGTAAAAAAGACACCCGGCAAAGCAGAGGTGTCATATAATAATTATTCTATTCAGCACATAAAAACTTGATCCTGACCGAAAGCATATCATCTTTTACATCGGCACTGACCTCCGCGCCCTGTTTTTGCGCTAGAAGTTTGACGATATAAAGTCCGAGACCCGCACCTTTTCCGCCCCTGGCGCGATCGGCACGATAGGTGCGTTCAAATAGCCGCTCAGGTTCGGGAATGTTCATGCTGATGGGATTTGAGATCGTCAAACAGCCATCCTCGGTGAGGGTAAGCGTAAAAAACTCATGTGAGTATTTAAGCACATTGCCCAGAAGATTTCCAAGCATACGCCCCACAAGCTGAGTATCACCATGAACGAAAACAGTCTTAGGGGGAAGTGATATCTCCGGTTCAAGTCCGGAGAGCCTTATCATACCCTCGTTTTCCGCGATAAAACTCATAAGAAGGTTCGTGAGATTTATCTTACCGACGTCAACAGTTCCGCTCTCGCTTTCAAGAACAGCCAGTTCAAAAAACTCATCGCACATCTCTTTCAGACGTTCAGTTTTTTCAAGGCATATCCCGGCATAGCCGCGGCAGTTTTCACTTATACCATCATCACGGAGTATAAGCTGAAGATCGCCTTTAATTACAGCAAGAGGCGTTCGCAGATCGTGAGCTATATCCGAAACCGACTGCCGCAGAGAAAGCTCAGCCTGCTCGGTTTCCATTTTCAGCTTTTTCTGATGGTCGATACTCTTGTTGATCTCCCCCGCCAGATCATTAACGTCCTTGTCGAAAAGCGATATCAGCAGATGGCGGTCATAGTCGAACTCAGCTGTGCGTTCAAGCTCCCGTCGCATTACCCGAAGCTGGTGCTTCATAATCAGAATATATATCAGAAGACCTACGCAGATAACCCCCGGTATAAATATCGCGGCGATCATTGTGCGTACCCTTTCAGCCTGTAGCCAATGCCCCAGACCGTTTCAATGTGATCTTTGCCCGAAGCTTTTTTCAGCTTTGAACGCAGATTGCTCACATGAACATTGATGGTGTTGTCCTCGTAGAAATACTGCTCATTCCAGACAGTTTCATAAAGCTCTGCCTTTGTGTAAACCTTTTTCGGGTGTTCAAGAAATAGTTTCAGCAGCATGAGTTCCTTTGCTGTGAGCTGAACCTGTTTCCCGCCCACCGTCAGCCGATTTTCTTCGGTGTTCAGCGAAAGCTCCCCTGCTTCAAGTACAGGCTTTGCAGAAAAAGCACCACTTCGCCTGAGAACTACTTCGATCCTTACCAGCACTTCGTCGAGATCAAAAGGCTTGATGATATAATCATCTGCACCAAGCCTGAGAACTTCAAGCTTAGTTTCCATCATGGACTTTGCAGATATAACGATAACAGGAGTTTCACTATTTTCCCTGAGTTCAGCGATAAGCCTTTCACCGTTTTTGTATGGCAGCATCAGATCCATCAGCACCATATCGAAGCTCTCCCGCGACAGCAGTTTTGATGCTTCATCACCGTCAAAAACCTGAACACATTCATACCCGCTGATTTCAAGAAGCTCTTTTAATATACTGCTGATCTCGCGATCGTCCTCCACAACTGCTATCCTGATCTTCACAATACCGCCCTCCCGTTTTATAAATAACAAATGAATTATATCATAATTTACTCAGAAAAGTCAACCCCGATAAAAAAGCGGTAACGAAAACGATGTTGACCAAGCAAGAAAAAGATTGTCCGAAATTTACATATTGAAAAAAATAAGAAACTAACCATATCATAAAAATTTATACGTTTATGTCTAAATAATCCCTTGACAAATGTATTTAACAATGGTATAATGTTTTTAGTTAATATTTCAAACGTAAAATTTGAAACTACAGGAATATTTTAATATTATCATATTTTAAAGGAGGAACCCGAAATGAAAAGAAGGACAAAAAAAGCAGCCGGCATCTTGCTCGCCGCAGGAATGGTGATGTCAACAGCTACACCTCTTATACCGCAGTCTCAAAGCGGTCTCATAGCATATGCAGGTGAAAATGATTTCAGCTGGAGCGCATACTCAAAGAAGGATTCTTCATGGTGGTCAAGCTATGAAGCAACTTCCCTTGCAGATGAGATGATAGCATATCAGCTCTCCGACGGCGGCTGGAGAAAGGATATGAAGAACGCGACCACAGGTTCATGGAACAAGTCCACCATCGACAACAACGCCACATGGGGACAGATACGCTTCCTCGCAAGCGTATACAAAGCAACAGGTAATTCTAAGTACAAATCTGCCTGCCTGAAAGGTCTTGACCTGCTGATAAACGGTCAGTATTCCAATGGTGGCTGGCCTCAGGTATTCAATGATGCAGGTACTTACCATGCTCACATTACCTACAACGACAGTGCAATGGTACAGGTACTGAAGATCATGCTTGAAGTTTCCCAGAAGTCGGGAGCTTTCTCATGGGTTGACAGCAGCTATCAGAGCAAGGCTGAAAACGCTGTAAATAAGGGTATAAGCTGTATCCTTAAAACACAGATAAAGGTCAACGGCACACTGACTGCATGGGGTCAGCAGCACGATGAATATACACTTGCTCCCGCTGCAGCAAGAGCTTATGAGCTGCCATCGGTATGTACTTCCGAGAGTGCGGGCATAGTTGATTTCCTGCGTTCGCTTCCCGATTCAAAAAAATCCGCAGACGTTATCCGCAGTATAAACGCTGCTGTAAGGTGGTTCGATTCAGTAAAGATAGAGAACAGGAAGTGGGACTGGAATTCCGATAAGTCCGATAAAGTTGTTACATACTCCAGCGGCTCGACTATATGGGCAAGATTCTACGATCTCCAGTACTGCAAGCCCCTCTTCGCAGACCGTGACGGCAAAGCGTATTCCGATGTTACACAGATAAGCCTGGAGCGCAGAACAGGCTATTCATGGTACGGCACCTGGTGCGCAAACAACATCAAGCTGGGTACTCTGCCTGAACCCTCGAGTTCTTCTACACAGACACAGGGTACACATCTTTATGTCGGCTACAGCAATAAGTCAAACAATTATAATACCATACAGGCAGCAGTAAACGCAGCTGCTTCAAAAAACCCTTCATCCGAGCAGACCCGTGTAAGCATACATATCGCTCCCGGCACATACCGCGAGCAGGTTCGTGTAAACACACCTTATATCAGCTTCGTCAATGACGATCCCTCAAAGGAAGTTAAGATAACATGGTACTATGGCATAGGCTATAAGTATTACAGCATGGGCAGCGATGGATACTACAATTCATCAAATGCAAAAAGCAAGTCCTCAAAGGGCGAAGCTACCCGTTGGGGAAGCGCTGTTGCACTCCACACAAGTGCTTCACACTTCCGCGCTGAAAATATCACCTTTGAGAACTCTTTCAACCGCTATGTTACCGATGAAGAGATCGCAGATGGTGTTCAGGTATCGGGCAGCGAATCCATTACATTCCAGCGCTACAAGGGCGCAGATGTAAAGAGCAAGACAGCTACTGAGCGTGCAGCTGCGATAGCTATCGAGGGCGATTACAGCGAATTCTATAATTGTAAATTCCTTGGCAGCCAGGATACTCTGTTCACAAGAGGTGAACACGAATATTTCCGCAACTGCCGCATCGAAGGCAACACCGACTATATCTTCGGTCAGGGCACCTGCGTATTCCAGACCTGCGACCTCGTATGGGCCGGCTATACCGATAGGGCTGTCGGCGGCTATATAACAGCAGCCAAGAGTGAAGGCAAATATCTGTTCACCGATTGTAATGTATACGGAACAAACGGTATGTATGTAGGCTCCGGCTATTTCGGCAGACCCTGGGGTCCTTATGCAGATGTTGCATTCGTTAATACAAAGCTTTCTTCCGAAAACATGATCACCTCCGCAGGCTGGACAAGCATGAGCGGAAACCAGCCACAAAATGCGAAATTCAAGGAATACAACACCACAGCTAACGGCTATGGCGTAAATACTTCCGGTCGTGTGTCGGGTAC
This sequence comes from Ruminococcus albus AD2013, assembly GCF_000526775.1. NCBI lineage: Bacteria > Bacillati > Bacillota > Clostridia > Eubacteriales > Oscillospiraceae > Hominimerdicola > Hominimerdicola alba. Next base: position 682,624 of record NZ_JAGS01000001.1, on the reverse strand, counting down.
TGTAAGATACTCCGCAAGCGGACTTGATGTATATTCATACCTCAGCGGCTGGACTCCATATTATTTAAACTATTCAGGTGCTGTCGTTACAGTTGATCCGATAAGCGGCAAACTGGTAAAGGATCTGACAGTGAGCGATTACGAAAACGCTGCTGACTGGGCAATAAACAACAGCTTCGGTTACGGCTCTCTGCTCTTTGGCGACCGTGATTTCACAGCCACCGGTGTACCTTCTTATCTGGTGGGCGCAGAAGCTATAAAAACTGCCTGCGATTCCAAGACTGTAACATCTGACCTCGGTACATTCACTGCAGGTTCTGACATTACTGTTTATACAGCAGTTGACAGCCGTGTTACAAGCAGCGGTCTGCCCTCATGGCTTTCAAGCTGGACAAAGACAGGCGATTCCATCTACACCTCCAACGATCTTACATTGGAGATCTTCAAGAAGACATATTCTAAGGGCAGCCAGATAACACTCGGAACAAACGGCGGTTCAACAGGCTGTGTTAACTATATTGTTCTTGTTACCGAAAATGCTCCCGAGCCTCTGAACGGAAAGTACATCAGAAATCTCGTGGTAAACGATACTGAAAATGCATCTGACTGGTCCATCAGAAACGATATGAACAACGGCTTCCAGATATTCGGCGACCGTGATTTCACGGTATCGAATGTTCCAAGCTATCTCGTAAATGCTGAAACTATCCGTACTGCCTGCGATTCCAAGATATACACATCTGATCTTGCAACATTCACAGCAGGTTCGGATATCACCCTCTACATTGCAGTTGATACAAGAGTAAACTATCAGCTCAGCTGGCTGAACTCATGGACACCTGTTGGCACATCTCTGTACTCTTCAAACGACGTTGAGCTTGCACTTTATAAAAAAGATGTTAATTCGGGAACAAAGGTAACTCTGGGCACAAACGGCGGCGAGGGCTACTCCATCAACTACATTGTAATGGCTGTTCCGAGACAGACATCACAGCCGATCAACAACACTCCTTATGTCACCAATATCAGTGTTCTGTACAACCAGCAGTACCATCAGATAAGATTCTCGTGGAAGCCTGTCAGCGGCGCTACAAACTACGGCATCGCAGTTTATCTTGCAGGCAAGTGGAGAGTTCAGACTTCTTCTATCCCCGCATCTGCTACATACTTCACAACTCCCAAAAACCTGACACCCGGCATGACCTACAAAGTTGCAATTGCCGCAAAAGTCAACGGCGACTGGAATGTAAACAATGCGATCAAGAACGCAGTGATCGTAACTGTACAGTAATATCTGAATTATCAAGGAACAATTTTACCACATAATGTCAAGAGCTCAGATGACCACAATACGGTCGCTGAGCTCTTTTACACTGTATAGTCACAGGCAGAAAAAGCCCCGCGGATCCACTGTTCCGCGGGGCTGAACTTTTATACAGAAATAAACATCAGTGCTTTTTCAGCTGCTTTTTACCCTTGACGTGGGCAGCTATCATAGTGATATCAGAGATGTTGATTTTGCCATCACCGTTGACATCTGCACGCGTCTTTCGCTTTTCGCTCAAAGACTTTTTACCCTTAACGTGGGCTGCCGTCATAGTGATATCCACAATATTTACAGAACCATCGCCGTTAATATCACCGGGCGCAGTTTCCTCACCGGAGGTATCCTCATCTTCCTCATCAAATATTATATCAGGGGTTTCGGGATCAAGAACTTCGTATGAAAGATCATTGACCACCGCATATATATAAGCCTGCGAATTCATATAACAATTTATCCTGAACCCGCTTATTTTCGTGTAAGAAGCCGCATCATTGTCATCAAGTGTGAAACCAAAAGCTGCGTCCTCAATTTTGACAACGTTCTTAGGAATAGTTACCGATTTCAAAGAAGTACAGCCCATAAAAGCCTCATACTTGAATGTTACAGCAGAATCCTGTATGGTTACAGTCTTCAGCGCAGTACAATCCGAAAAAGCTGCTTCTGAAACAGTCTGTAAATTCTTTGGAAGCTTCACAGATTTAAGGCTTGTACATCCGCTGAAAGCACATACGCCGATGGTCTTCACAGAATCAGGTATAGTTACCGATGTCATAGAATCGCACTCCATAAAAGCGCTTTCGCCGATGGTCACAACAGTGTCGGGAATAGTAACAGCGGTAACAGCGTCACACTGAAAGAACGCATTATCCGCAATTGCAACAACCTTTTTGCCGTTTATCTTAGAAGGTATCGAAACCTTTCCGCCATTGCCGCCATAAGCGGTTATTGAAACTCCCCCGCTGACAGCCTCATAGTAAAAATCGCCGTAAGATTCAGCTGAAGCCGATACACTATATATGCTATCCCTGACAGGCAGTATTCCGCTGCCGCCGAACACAAAAACTGCCGCCGCAAGACAGGCTGCAAACTTTTTATTCAACATATTTCCTCCGATCGTTAGTATACAAATACCATTATCTTTTTTCCAAAAGCCGTTAACTTCGTCATATCTGACATCTTTTGCCATAGCATTTAGTATATTATACCCTAATCGCACCCGAATGTCAATTGCCGTAAATGCAGAAGAAAGCCCGAAAAGCTAAGCTTTTTCGGGCAATATCATCAAAATTCTCCATCAGAAGTTATATCATCATCCGACGTGACAATATCTTCGTCATCAGTTATAAAGCTGTCTTCATTGTACCTGCGAACATCCGTGATAATACGCTTACCTTTGATGTGAGCTGCCAGACGTGTAATATCGGTGATATTTACCTTACCGTCACCGTTAATATCGGCAAGGAGCTGTGCATCGTCAGTAAGACATCTTGCAGATTTTACATGAGCCGCCGTAAGGGTAAGGTCGGTCACATTTATATTACCGTCACCGTTAATATCGCCGAGAGTTCCTGTTGTAAGGAGCACAGCACCGTCAATAACGCAGGTTGTCACTGAATTCGGCGCAAGATCAACAGAAAAACCAGTGCTTGTGACTACTGCCGAATCATCTGTCACAGACCAATGCTCACCGTTATCAAGACTTCCTGAAGTACGTATCTCTTTCACAGTGCTTCCTTTCAGCATACCGAAGCCATCAAGAGAATACTTCACTTTCTTTACTCCGCATCCGTCATTGACCGCGACGATAGTCATCCTGTTTTCTGACCTGTTGTATGCAGCTATCGTATTCTCATCGACCTTGATAAGCGTTGATCCCGCGCTTATATATCTGCTGAACTGCCCGAAGGCGTAGTACTTTTGTGTTGGTTCAAGTCTTCTCGTAAGATCGTCACGATACACTAATCCCAGGTAGCCGCGGTCGAGATCCGGTCTGCCATCGCATACAGCCTGCCATATCACCCACGCCGAAGCACCGCTGTTCTGAAGATCGGAGATTATTCTTTTGCTGATGCCCAGCGCTGCTGACATTTCTCCCGCATTTGAACCTGCGGTGTAAAGACCATCGGCCTCTGTTATTCTCACACTTCCGAAATTCTTTGAAGCCGCAGTAAAATCAGAGTTTTCATGCTCGGCAGAATGTATATTCACATTGTGGACAATACGCGCTGCCTTACCGGTAAGAGCTTTAAGTGAAGCTGATGCCGTATCGATATCTGCTTCATCAGGGGCGGAGATATACACTTTTGAAAGGCCTGCATTATTCAGAGCATTCCTTACAGCGAGCAACATATATGACTGCTGTTCTCCCTGAGAGACATGAAAACCCTCCCGCCTTGTGTCGCCTGCTTTCCAGTGAAGCGAAGACGGCTCATTCATAGGTGCGATGCCTGCAACACTTATACCTTGAGCTGCCATAGCAGTCACGGCTGATGCAAGATATTCTCCGTAAGCACCGCGGCACTCCGAACGCAGATTATCCTTTCCCGAATACACAGCCCCGGCTGTACAGCCGCTGACCGTCATATAGTATGGCGGCGAGGTAGGGCAAAGCTCGACCGAAAGATTACCGCCTGCGCTGTTTATACACTTTTTAAGCAGTGCTATCCTGTTCTTATCTTTTGAAAGATCGATAATATGATCGGTCTTCCCTTTCTTGTCGGTAACAGCTTTAGTCCAGGATGGCGGCATTTTATCAGCATCGAGAAAATGTGAATGAGTCGGGTCATCACCGCCGCTTATCTCGTACCTGACCATATTCATTTTCAATCCATCTTCACCAAAGAGAACTTCGGCAGCCTTGTCGGATACAGTTTTTGACTTGCCTGCATCTACAGCCCACTGTGAAAATCCTGTACCCCACCCTGAAAACACACAAAGCCTATTGGATATGGATACTGTTATTGTTTCCCTTTCATCAGCAGAAACAGGGAAACTCAACATATCAAACAGAACCGAACAGGCGGCAGCTATACTTAATATACGTTTACTGAGCTTCATGAGCATCACCTCCAAAAAATCTGCCTTGTCCCCAAATGGACAAGGCAGTTAATTTTTTTAAGATTCATTATTCAAGTTCATCAACAGCATTCTGCTTCTGCTCATAAACAGTTTTAGCTGAACCGTAAGCAGATGAAGCTGACTGTGCAGCCTTTTCTTTGTCGGTAACTGCCTGTTTAGCAGAATTGAGGGCACTCTCAGCACGTTTCATCGCTTCCTCCGCGCCCGAGTAACTCTTGCCCTTGATAGCGGTTGAATAATAGGTATTGAATTTCTCGGAAAATTCAGCGAGAGGCATCATCCGTCCTGCATCATAGCCCTTATCACAGAAAAGCACATTATGAACATTGCCATTCTTGTGACTGTAAGCAAAGCCGGCAGCGATATGTTCTTCATTCACAAGGCTGAGATAATTGCCGCCGTTATCGTCCTTTTCATCATAATACCATATGGTGAAAGGATCGTCGAAACCGATAGCAAGATCTTCGTCTAGACCGGTTCCGTTGGAATTGCTGTTATCCGCAGAATAAAGATCGTTGTTCAGCGCTGCAAGAGCCATAAGCTTACAGCTTACCTTGACCTCAGGCTTGCCCTCGGCTTTTCTGATCTCGTTGATGAAATTAAGATACTCTATGCTTCTCTTCATGCATTCCAGCGATGCTGCATCAGCAGAATCACCCATATTTGAAAGAGATACAAGATCAGAATCATTCAGAGTTTCAATACCTTTGTGATCGTGTATACTTTCAAAGAAGCCAAGCATACCCTTGTTGAAGTTCTCTTTTTGTTTCTCATCATAATTACGCTTGATCTCTTCGTACTTTGACTTTGCGTTATCGTATTCACCCTGAAGCTGGTCTCTTCTGCTCTTTGCATCGTCCAGAGCCTGATTACACTGATCGAGCTTTTCGCCCGCTTTCTCAAATTTTTCTGAAGCTGCTTCAAGCTCTTTCTTAGCCTTCTTCAGCTTTTCTTCTTTTACTTCTTTATTCGATCTCGTAGTTGTAGTCTCAGTCTTGCGGCGGTTATCTATCTTTTCGGTAGACTGTGTGACCACAGGGGTCTCTTCATCGGGCTGACTTTCCTCGCCGCTGATCGTAGTCGTAATATTGGAATCAGTGTCTGGTAACACATCATCAGCATCAGTTGTAAGGCCATCATTTTCAGCCGTGACATCACCTTCATCAGAAAGGTTCTTTCCGGAACGTTCGATCGAGAAAGGATCTCTTCTGAGTGAGTATTTGATAAGCAGTCCCGAAAAGACTACTACCACAATAACAGCTATCCCTATCCAAAGCTTCAAACTGCTTCTTACCATTTCCTACCTCACTTTATAGAAATTAAAAAAAGCTTATATTACTCATATAATAACATATGGTTTATTATAGCACAACAGATTAAATATTCATGATATACTTAGTGAACAAAAAGTGAAGTAATCATTTTCGATGTAATATTTTTCATTCAAATCGTGTCAATAACTGTGCAACCAGTACAATTCAAGCTAAAAATTCGCCTTCAAGCCGAATTTTATACCAATACCTGGTATACGCAAATAACGTCATTTGATCGCAGTTCTTAGTTTCAGCTTTATTTAAAATATAACTCTGCTTACTGTTTCCATACCGGTTAAAAACTACTGAGATTTGTCCAAACCGAATGTGCAATAGCTTGCATTATTGTCAATTGTATGATATAATAAATAGATAATCAATCATACTTATTATTGAGATCTTGAGGTGTATTTATGGTAGTCAATTATTACGGTATTCTCGGATGCGAATGTATATGGGATCAGAATGGTTTATTTCTCGCAGCACCCGCAGGGGTACAAGTACAGTCGCTTCAGCAGCTTGGATTTTACACTGCTGCCGACGGAAGGTGGTACAAACAGCTTTCTCCGCAGGAATCCGCATATCTGAATTCCATGAAAAATGTGTCTGTTGTTGATCTGCCTTCACAAGGCTATAATTTCGGTATGGTGTCAGGTACAGCATCAGATATGGAAGAATCCCCCGAGGATAAAAAGAGAGCAAACACTCTGTGCTTGATATCATTGATACTAGGGCACGGACTAAGTTTATTCAGTTATATACTTACACAAATATGTGATATGCATACTTATTCCATATTTGGAACAGCAGGTCTGATCGCATTTATCCTGATGATATATGTACGTGTAAAATATCCGAAGAATAAATTCGGCAAGGTACTTATGATACTTTATATTGTTGAAATCATAATAGCAATTATAGTTTTAATCGCAATTATCGCTGCGTGTGCTTCATGCTTGAACGACTGCTCGTGAATGTGATGTCAACACTAAGGTGAATTTATGATAGTTAATTATTATGGTATTCTCGGATGCGAATGCATATGGGATCAGAATGGTGTATTTCTGTCAGCCCCCGCAGGTGTACAAGTTCAGTCGCTTCAGCAGCTTGGTTTTTATACCACCGCCGACGGAAGGTGGTACAAACAGCTTACTCCGCAGGAATACGCGTATCTCGAATCCAAAAGAAATATGGCTGTTGTTGACTTGCCAGAGTATGGGTATTCTGGTTTACCCAATTCATCAGAAGAATCTCCCGAGGATAAAAGGAAAGCAAACATCTTGTGCTTGATATCCTTGATATTTGGTCAAGGGTTAAGCGTATTAAGTTTTGTACTTTCAAAGACATATAAACTGGGTATTTCTCCGCTCACCGCAATACTCGGTATATCTAGCTTTATACTGATGATCTATGTGCGTATTAATTATCCGAAAAATAAATTCGGCATAGTGCTAATGACAATTTATTGTATAGAAGCAGTTTTAATACTTATAGGGATAATAGCAGTTATTATCATGTGCTACTCCCTTATTTCCTCGTGCAATTCCTTCTTTAATGACTGTAGGGGATGTTAATAATGACGACTATGCATATCCATATAAACACTACACATTCCCACATACAGCCCTATGGTCTGATGATAATAATGTCGTTTATTGTTGGGGCGGCGGGGATGTATATACTTAATATCCGAAAAGGAGTTCAGAAAAATATAGCACGTTATCTGCTTTTGCTTCTGCCTTTGATGAGCTTGTTCTGTGCTGTAATGCTTACATATATCACAAGCGGCGGAAAGAACTACGGGCTATCCTCTGTCGGCGGATTAATTGGAGTATACGCTGCTGTTATCACAATGGGGCTTATGTCTCCTAACAAAAGTGATATACCTGTAATGACAGAAACAGCAACGGTAATGCTTCCGCTGATGTACAGCGTTTCAAAAATCGGCTGTTTTCTGGCAGGGTGCTGTTACGGTTTTGAATATAACGGCGCATTAGCCATTGAGTATTCGGGACGCTACGCACATGACCATCCTGCTTTTCCTGTACAGGCGACCGAGACACTTACATTCCTTATCATATTCCTGATCGGCGTTATGCTTTACGTTAAAAAGATGCGGTACGCTGTGCAGATGATCTTCATTGCATCTGCATCAGCAAAATGTGCGCTGGATTTTCTCCGCGCATCGCATGAAGGCATTATACTTTCACTAACACAGGTATTCTGTATAATACTTGCTGTCATCGGCATAATATGGCTGATTCTCAAAATGAAAACCCATAAAACCAAAAGAGCTAATACTTGATAATGATCGGTCTTAGCTCTTTTTATTATGTAATATTATTCTGAATCGGTGGTGTTTTTATCCTGACCCAAACTAAAGAAACTATCGTTCCTGTGTTCGCCGTAGGTAGATAAATATGCCTTATTGATGATGATATCTTTTTTAGGACGAAGGTCGTCATCATCTTTCATTACTTCGGCACGGCAGATAGCATCATAAGCATCAAAGCCATCATACACCTGTCCGAAAATGGTGTACTGCTGAGAGAAATTCGGTATGCCTCCCTTGCTCTTGAAAGTTTCAACGAGCTCGGTGTTGCCGCCCGCAGAATCAAGTTCTTCCTTGAATTCGTCGGTGAATTCCACCGTATCAACAAAAAGTATACGGCTGCCCGACATGATCTTTTTGTTGAAGATGGAGCCGCCCTTGTCACCATAGGATATCAGTGCCCCCTTGAAAGGCCACAGGTCCTTGTTTATCTCAGGCTCGATCTGAGTTTTATCTGTATCGTCAGTTTCAGTACCGTCCGATGCTTTTGAACCGCCCATGAAATAAACGTCCTTCTGTACTGCGAATACATAGGTTCCGTCGTAGTATCCGTCCTTGACCAGATCCTCGAAATACTCAACGAACTTCGGTGCCTGATCGGGATAAAGCACTGCAGTGAATGTGCCCTCGGAAGTTTCAAACACAACAACAGGTGCATCGTCCTTTGGTACCTGATACTGTATAAGATCAACATTATCGGGATCAAGTGTGCCTGTCTTCATTCTCTGACAAGCATTGAACAGCGTAAAAACCAGCACAAAAGCCAGGGCTATCATTGAGAAATTGAAATATATCCTGAAACGTCTGCTGCGCTGCACATCGTAATAATTCTTTTTTGGTTTCTTGTTTTCCATCATTTCCTCCGCTTAAAGCTTAGTCACGGTAGTACCCTGACGAGTTTCCTTGACCTCATAGCCAAGAGCGGTTATCTTGTCGCGTATCTCGTCTGCCTTGGCAAAATTCTTGGCTTTTCTTGCAGCCTGTCTCTCCTCAACCAGTGCCATTACCTCAGCGGGGATATCAGCACCGCTGTTCTTTTCGTTCTGCTTCTTTGCAGCATTGATAAGACCTACGCAAAGCACCTTGTCGATATCCTCGATAGCGGCAAGCTTGGTAGCAGCGGAAGCATCGGATTTCAGGATATCATAAAGAACTGTCATGCCGTTTGATGTGTTAAGATCTTCGTCCATAGCAGCAGCAAATGCAGCTTTCAGCTCATTAACTTTAGCTGCATCAGCGGCAGAAGCGTCCTTTTCATTCAGCAGTGCAGCGATCCTTGCAGTAAGCTTATCATAAGCAGTCTTTGCATTGTCAAGGTTTTCCCATGAGAATACCAGTGACTTTCTGTAGTGAGACTGTAAGCAGAAGAATCTGTATACCAGCGGGTCATAGCCCTTTTCTTCAAGCAAGGATACTGTCAGGAACTCGCCCTTAGACTTGGACATCTTGCCTGTATCGGTATTCAGGTGATGAACGTGGAACCAGTAGTTGCACCACTTGTGTCCGATATAAGCTTCGGACTGTGCGATCTCATTGGTGTGGTGGGGGAATATATTATCAACGCCGCCGCAGTGGATATCAAGATACTCGCCGAGATTTTTCATGGATATGCAGCTGCACTCGATATGCCAGCCAGGATAGCCTACGCCCCAGGGAGATTCCCATTTCAGCTCCTGATCGTCAAACTTGGACTTTGTGAACCACAGCACGAAGTCAGCCTTGTTGCGCTTATTTGTATCCTCTTCAACGCCCTCACGGACACCTACTTCAAGATCCTCTGCGCTGAAATTGTGGAACACATAGTACTCCTTCAGCTTGGAAGTATCAAAGTAGATATTTCCGCCTGCCTCGTAAGCATAGTCTTTTTCGATAAGGGAAGAAATGACCTTGATAAACTCATCGATATAGGTCGTTGCAGGTGCCACAACATCGGGGGTCTTGATATTCAGCTTAGAGCAATCGGTGAAGAAAGCATCGGTGTAGAACTTAGCGATCTCCATAACAGTCTTATGTTCGCGCTTTGCACCTTTGAGCATCTTGTCATCACCTGTATCGCCGTCAGAAGTAAGATGACCAACGTCAGTGATATTCATTACTCGCTTAACATCAAGGCCTGTCCAGCGCATATACTTCTCCAGAACGTCCTCCATGATGTAGCTTCTCAGGTTACCGATGTGGGCAAAGTGATATACAGTAGGTCCGCAGGTATACATGGATACCTTTCCCGCAGTGTTCGGTACGAATTCTTCAACCTTATGGCTGAGTGTGTTATAGATCTTCATTGTTTTTTCCTCCTGATAATTTACTTGGAAATTTTATTAAGTTCAAGTCTGACTGGCTTTTTGAAATTCAGCTCACTCACTCCAGTAACACTGAACCAGTTGAGTTCACTTCCAAAAAGTGACCGTGCATCTTCAAGCAGAGCAGATTCATCTTTAAAAAAATGCCTGCGCTGATATATAACGCTGTCCGTTTCATAAGCTGAAAGCCAACCTGCGCCATCTGCAAGTTCAACAGCATAAAAAACTGTGGGGTATTTATCCAGACCGGTTATCTTTACAAAGGCTTGCTGCTGTTCATCGGTAAGCATTACCCTTTTGTATGACCTTATCTCCAGTCTGCGGAAATTATCGAAGTAATTCACGAACATACGGTAGCCCTCTTTATTGCCGAAATATGTCATGAGTATATCGTACCAGTCGGCTTTGGGTTCATCGTAGGTCAGCGAACACCTGATGAATTCAGTGAATAGTCTCCAGTCAGCGGGCAGGAGCGAATATTTTTCAGGGCTTTCATTCAGTATCATATTTGAAGCCAGACAGAAATCATAACCGAACTGAAAGTATTTCAGTGCTGTCAGATCCTCGCCGCCCGTAAACAGATATGGCTTTGCCAGCATATGTTCAATAAGCTTTATCGTATCCATTTATCTGCCCTCTTGTCCTATGAGCTTTTCCAGATCTTCAACACGCTTTTTAAGGCGTTCAAGTTCGATCCTTTCCTTGCAGAGCTCCTGAGAAACAGGATCGGGCATATGCACCTGATCGAGATCGAGTGTGCGCTTGCCGTTCTGCTTAACTACCTTTGCGGGAACGCCAACTGCCGTACAGTTTGGCGGAACAGATTCAAGAACCACGGCGTTAGCCGCTATCTTTGAATTATCTCCGACCTTGAAAGGACCGAGCACTTTTGCGCCGCAGCCCACCATTACATTATTGCCCAGTGTAGGATGACGCTTACCCTGATCCTTGCCGGTACCGCCGAGGGTACAGCCCTGATACAACAAACAGTTATCGCCGATCTCGGCTGTTTCACCGATAACGACTCCCGCGCCGTGGTCTATCAGCAGACCCTTGCCTATCTTTGCCCCGGGATGTATCTCGATACCCGTAAGAAAACGAGCCGTCTGGGAAATCACCCTGGCTACAAACTTTAAATTTTTAAGATAGAACCAGTGTGCAACACGATACATAGCCACCGCGTGCAGTCCTGAATAAGTCAGTATCTCTAAAGTACTTGTCGCTGCAGGATCCCTGTCCTTGATGGACTGTATCTCATCTTTGTAGCTTCTTATGATTCTGGTTATCAACTTACTCATGTTGACCCTCCGTGTTTCTGAATAAACATATCATTTATAATTACTGTAATGCGTTCAGTCGGAAAAAGCAGACCTCTGTTAAATAAAAAAGCCCCCGAACACGCAACGTATGCGCATTCGGAGGCGAGAGATCCCGCGGTCCCACTCCGTTTCACTGTACATATCTTGTACAGCCTTGATATCCTTAACGCGGATAAACGAGGAGGGATACTGAGCATTGCTGTTCCCCTCTCCCTGCTGTCAGCCGCACTTCCCACCGCCGTAACTTAGCCTTGCACCGAACGGCTTTTCTCTTGACGTCACTGATGCGGGGTACTCTTGCTGATGCGCATTTCGGGAATATTCAATTATTCATTAGGGTCTATATACTTCGCGTAAGCTTTAAGATAAACACCGCCCGATATAACTGTAAGTATAACAGCTATCCAGATCAGCACCTCATTCATCAGGAAAACAGGGTGTGTCCAGTTCAGATCGGGAGCACCTTTAAGCTCGGGGTAGATTATCTGCATAAACATTATAGCTATCATAGCAACCATAGTGAAAGCTGTTTTAAGCTTGCCCCAGATGCCTGCGGCAACAACAACTCCCTCGCCTGCAACAACTAGTCTCAGACCTGTTACCATGAATTCTCTTGAAAGTATGATAACAACAGCGATAGGATCTATCCATCTTTCAAAAGTAAAACATATCAGCGCCACCATGACCAGCAGCTTATCAGCCAGCGGATCAAGGAATTTGCCGAAAGTTGTAACAAGATTCTGTGCCCTTGCTATCTTGCCGTCCAGCATATCCGTCAGCGATGCGATTATAAATACCGACATTGCAAGTATCGTATGCAGTCTCGGACCTATCTCAAAGCAAAGCATAAATACCATGAAGAATGGTATGAGTATAACTCTCAGCACCGTGAGCTTATTTGGCAAATTCATTTTCTTCATCGGAAAGTCCTCCTTATTCCGTTACAGTTCCCAGCAGATCGTAGTCAAGAGTATCAAAAAGTTCGACCTTGACGTATTGTCCCACTGCGACTTTTTTCTCGGAGGTAAAGAATACCTTTCCGTCTATCTCGGGCGCATCTGCTGTACCTCTGCCAAAATAGCACTCCGCATAGCGGTCAAATCCTTCGCAAACTATCTCGACTGTCTTGCCAAGCTGTGCCTGATTATATCTTTCGGTCACCAGCATCTGCTCCTGCATGATGATATCAGCGCGTCTATTTCTTGTTACTTCATCTACCTGATCGGGCATTGAATATGCCTTTGTGCCCTCCTCGGGAGAATATGCGAAGCAGCCAAGTCTTTCAAAACCGACATTCTTTACAAACTCGCAAAGTTCCTCAAACTGAGCTTCGGTCTCCCCGGGGAATCCTGCAATGAGGGTAGTCCTCAGCACAATATCAGGTATCCTCGCTCTCAGCTTCTGTATCAGTTCAAGCAGAAAAGCCTCGTCTCCTGCACGGTTCATTCTTTTCAGAACATCACCGTTGCAGTGCTGTATAGGCATATCTATATATTTTACCAGTTTATCCTCGGTCGCCAGCACATCGATGAACTCATCGCTGATTCGCTCGGGGTAGCTGTAAAGTGTTCTTATCCATTTGAAGCCCTCTATCTCGCAGAGCTTTTTAAGCAGTTCAGGGAGCATTGACTTGCCATAAATGTCCTCACCGTAGCGGGTGGTATCCTGTGCTATGACTACGACCTCGGTAACACCGTGTTCAGCCAGCCATTTAGCTTCCTCCAGAATATCTTCCATCTTCCTGCTGCGGAATTTTCCTCTTATGGCAGGTATTGCACAGTAGGTACAGCAATTGGAGCAGCCCTCTGCTATTTTAAGATATGCAAAGAAAGGCTCGGTGGATATCAGTCTGCCGCCCTCCATAGGAAGGTCTGTCTTGCTGCCGTAGGCGCAAACGCTTTCCTCGGTGCGGTATATATCCCTGATTATATCGGCTATCTTGCCGTTTGAACCAAGTCCTACGACTGCGTCAAGCTCGGGTATTTCCTTTTTCATCTCATCGCGGTAGCGCTCGGCAAGGCAGCCTGTTGCGATAACGTGCTTTATCCTGCCCTCTTCTTTAAGGGTGCAGAATTCAAGTATCGTATCGATAGCTTCCTGCTTTGCGGATTCAATAAAACCGCAGGTATTAACAATGACCACATCAGCCAGAGCTGCATCGCTCACAAGCTCATAGCCCTCTTTTTTTAGGTCATAAAGCATATGCTCGGCATCCACCTGATTTTTGGGACATCCAAGAGAAACCATACCCACTCGTGTAGACATAAAATAAGAACTCCTATCAATTTAACATTCTGCTCGATCACATTATTACATTATAACACCTTTTTCCTGATTTGTAAAGAGCTGTAAAAATATTTTACATTAATTTACCTTCACAGGATATCTCGATCGACCCATCTCCCAGAAGTTCGACCATAACACCCTCACCGAGAGCGCCATTTTTTGCGGTTACTGTTATACTCAGAACAGTGCCCTCATCGTCTTCATCAACAAAAGCACTTTCTATCTCCATTATCTCTTCTATCTGCGCAGAAGTCAGCAGAGGGAATTTCTTCTTGTCGTACTTTCCATCGCGCTTTATTATCTCGGCAAGCTTTGACTTGTTGCGCTCTACCCTGCCCAGCTTGTCAGCAATATCGGAGATATTATCCATTATATCCTGCTGATCTTCCATATAAAACAGGACCGTCACAGGCTTGCCCCAAATCTCGTAAGATATCTCAAATGCTTCCTGTTCCTCGTTGTACTTAATCTTATCCAAAATCTACTCCTCCTCGCCGTATTCTTCTTCAATATCTCGCAAGACCTCTTTTATGAGGTCATAACCATAACCATATCTTACCAGCGCATTCTTTACACGGTTAACGCCCTTTTCGTCATCAAGGTAACGCAGATATTTCTTCTCCACCAATTCATAAAGGCGGTCATACCACGTATCTTCCTCGTCTTCGTCATATCTGTCAAGGGCTTCGTTAATGACTTCCGATGTGAGACCTTTATTTCGCATCTCACGGAACGCCCTTGTTCTGCCGAATTTTTTGACTTCAACATAATGACGCGCCATACCCTCAGCATAGCGTCTGTCGTTGACAGTGCCCATCTCCACCATCTTATCCATTACACGATAACAGGTGTCTTCGGAATAATTCTTTTCAAGCTTTCGGAAGAGTTCGATATACGAATAGTCCTTATAATCCAGCAGATACAGCGCTCTTTCCCGCGCCTTGCGGTATTCTTCCTCTGCCTTGATATCTTCCCACGCAGACAAAGGCAGACTGATGCCTGCCTTTAAATTATATCTGCTTACTATCTCACGATTCAGGAATTCAGCATCCCTGTCCTCGAATTCGATCATATAAGTCGCGCCCTTGTAAAGGGATACGTTGGTTATTTTAAGCATTTTTTTACTCACCGAGACTGTCGATATCTATCGGTGCGAACTCCTCAAAATCCTCATCTGAAGGATTCTCGGGTTCGACAGATGCCTTATCAGCGGTGATGCCTGCACCTGCATTAGCCTTTTCTTCAAGCTTTGATTTTTTCTCAGATTTCTTATTTGAAGAAGCCAGTGCATCATCAACGGAAGCCGCCTTTATCTTCTCCTCGATCTCAGCCATGATATCCGGATGATCCAGCAGGAACTGCTTGGAGTTGTCTCTGCCCTGACCCAGTTTGTAATCCTCATAGCTGAACCATGCGCCGCCCTTCTTGACGATACCGAGATCAACAGCCGCATCAAGAACTTCGCCCACGCGGGAGATGCCCTTGCCATACATGATATCGAATTCACACTCCTTGAAAGGAGGAGCGACTTTATTCTTTACGACCTTACATTTAGTCCTGTTGCCCAGAACTTCTCCGCCGTCCTTGATCTGCTCACCGCGTCTGACTTCAATACGTACCGAAGCATAGAACTTCAGCGCACGTCCGCCGGGAGTAGTCTCGGGGTTGCCGTACATAACACCTATCTTCTCACGCACCTGATTAATAAATACGCAGGTAGTATTGGATTTAGAAACAACACCTGTCAGCTTTCTCATAGCCTGTGACATAAGTCTTGCCAGCTGACCTACGTGGGTATCGCCCATTTCGCCGTCTATCTCAGCCTTTGTTACCATAGCTGCAACAGAGTCGATAACTATGCAATCGATAGCACCGGATCTTGCCAGTGCTTCGGCTATCTCCAGTGCCTGCTCGCCGCTGTCTGGCTGTGATACCAGCATACTGTCGATATCAACACCCAGATTCTTTGCATATACAGGGTCGAGAGCGTGCTCAACATCGATGAAAGCAACATCGCCGCCCATCTTCTGGGTCTCTGCAATAATATGCAGTGCAACTGTTGTCTTACCCGAGGACTCGGGTCCGTATATCTCGATGATACGTCCGCGGGGAACACCGCCTATACCAAGAGCCATATCAAGCATCATAGATCCTGTGGGGATAGCCTCAACGTCCATAGCCCTTGCATCGCCCAGCTTCATTATAGCACCCTTACCGAACTGCTTTTCAATAAAAGCAATGGCAGTTTCAAGTGCCTTCTTCTTCTCCTCAGCGTCGGTGATGTTGTGGACCTTAACGTCCTTTTCCTTTTTCTTCTTATCGATAGCCATATTTTTTATTTCCTTTCAAAATCAATTTTATCGGAAATTTTTCTTTCCTGCATATATTATAACACATTAACTGTCCCTTTGTACGGACTGCAAGTGATTTTTTGCCAAATTAAAGATTTGCGTACTAAAATTCGTACTATTATCGTTTTCTGTACTCTTTAATGTACTCTATGCGTCTTTTTCGACGTTCAGAACCGTTTTTCTTATGAAAATAGTTATCCTGAAGACTTCTTTTTCTCATCAGAGCATGACGTACAGCCATATGTCCGCTGAGTTCGGATTCTGCATCAAACAGAATACCCCAGGGTCTTGCGGGACGTTTTGCGCACATAGGACAATCAGGATCGCCGCAGACATCTTCTGCCCACCTATCGCAGGCAAGGCATCCAAGTGCATCATACATCGGGAAATCATAAAGTTCCGCACCGCACACTTCGCAGACACGACCCGTTTCAAAGGCAAAGCCTTCGTTTACCAGTCTGCGCATTTTTGCACGTCTTTTAAGGTAGTTCTTCCTGTTTTTCAAATTTCATCACCGCCGACATACCGGCATTATTTTATTTCGTCAGACGACTTCGGTATAGTGCAGTCGTAATGCCACTTCGCGTTCAGAAGCCCTGCATTGAAGCCTTCATCGCAGAAGTCTATCTTTGTCCTGTCTTCCTCGCTGCCCTCGTAGAAAACTTCCTCGGGTGCAGTGAAGTTGAAGGCTTTGAAGCCTATAAATTTCATGCTTTTCGGGATATAAATACGTTTCAGCGATCTCATCCCGGCACAGCTGTACTCTATCATACGTTGACAGCCCTCGGGTATAACGATAGTTTCAAGTGACTTAGCATTCAGTGCCGTGTCCCCTATCCACTCGACACCCTCGGGTACAAAAAATACCTTTCCGTCAAACTTCGGCGGCATAAAATAGAACTTCTTCATATCCTTAGAGTACAAGCCGCCCTCATACATACGGAAATACTCATTATCATCTTCAACGATAAAGTGTTCAAGCGCATTGTTGTAATCGAAAATATCACCTTCGATATAAACAACAGGCGCACCATTTATCGTATTCGGGATATAGAAATTCCTGATATTACTGACACTTTCGCGCGTACCTATCAGCCATATGCTGCCGTCATCTTCTTCCTCGGTGCTGAAATAGACCTTGCAGCCGTCACAGATATAAAACTTTTCTTCCGTTGTGATATGCTTTGTATTCATTTTTTTGTACCCATAACACATCTCATTATGCCGCAGGGGTCGGGCTTACAGCGGACGTTCTCAAAGCCGTGCTGAACCATTATCTGCATAACGTCATCTTCCTGACCCATACCTATCTCATATATCAGCATACCGCCTGTTTTAAGCCTGTTTTTCCATATGCGTGTAACAGTGCGGTAAAAATCAAGTCCATCCTCTCCGCCAAAAAGTGCTTCTTCGGGTTCGTGAGTAACTTCCTTTTGAAGACGTTCCATATCTTCCCCTGTGAGGTAAGGCGGATTGCATACTATCAGGTCACATTCAGGGATGATCTCGACACATGACGATCCGAGCACATCACCCATCACAAGCTTTACTGCCGAACCGTTCATTTTAACATTCTCACGAAGATATCCCGCCGCTTCTTCGCTCTTCTCAACGGCGTAAACTTCACTGCACCGCAGATATTTTTCCAATGCAAGTGCGATACAGCCGCTTCCCGAACAAAGATCGGCGATAACTAAATTATCCAATTTTTTGTACTTTTTAACAGCCAATTCCACAAGAGTTTCCGTATCCTGTCTTGGGATGAGCACGCCTTTACCCACCTTGATCGGGATACCGTAAAACTCCCATTCTCCCAGCAGATACTGAAGAGGCTCGCCATTCTCTCTCCTGCCGCAAAGCTCTTCAAAAGCTGCGCTGACAGAACTTTCAGCCTGTTCGTCAAGCGCAGATTCAAAAGTCCCGCTTCGGCAGTCCTTGCCCATAGCCAGCCCAAGAAGCTCACTGCAATCGAAAAACGCATTATCACAGCCCGCCTTTTCAAGACGTTCAGCCTGCGCTTTAAGAAGCTCCCTGTAAGTCACCACTGATCGTCCTCTTTATTCTCGGGTATAACGGCTTTCAGCGCAGCGATAGCACACTCGATCTCTTTTTCATCAGGCTCGCGTGTGGTTATGCGCTGTATCCACAGTCCCGGGGCTGAGAATATACGGGTGCAGGCGTTGGTATACTTTCCTGCCAGACGTATCAGCTCGTAAGCTATACCCGTCACCACAGGCAGAAGTGCCAGTTTGCACAGCACTCTCAGTGGCAGACTAGCCCATGATATTCTGAAAATAGTGTTCACAAATATACTTATGAACAGCACTAAGAATATAAAGCTTGTACCACATCTCGGATGAAATCTTGTGAACTGCTTTACATTTTCAGGAGTGAGCTCGGTCTCAGCCTCATAGCAGGCAATGGTCTTGTGCTCAGCACCGTGATACTCATAAAGGCGCTTCATATCGGGCATAAGTGCAGTAAGTGAAGTATACCCGATGAATATTCCTATCTTGAGAAAGCCCTCTATCACGTTTTTAAGAACTGTGTTGAGCTCTGTTCCCGCCAGCTTTTCAACCAGCTTTATCAGAGCCGAGGGCACCCACATGAACAGGAACATAGCTATAACAAGTCCAATTATCATTGAAATAGTGGTAACAATTGGCATCAGCTTGTCGCCAAGCTTATCCTCCAGCCATTTCTCAAACTTTGTGGGTTCTTCCTCATCGTCATCTGTCATCTGCTTGTCAACTGAACGTGATATGCACTTATAGCCATCTATCATCGAGGTCACGAAATTGAATATGCCCCTGATGAAAGGTGTTTTTCTGTACCAGGCAGGATTTTTGCCGCCCTTTATCTCCCACTCATCTAAATCGATAGTGCCATCGGGCATACGGTTAGCCATAGCGCCCTTGTCTATGCCGCGCATCATTACGCCCTCAATAACTGCCTGACCGCCTATTTTTGATTTGAATTTTTCCTTACCGGCATTACTGCTCATCGGTCTCTTTCCTTTCTATAGCCTCCTCGGGCTTGTCATCAGAGGATATCAGCTCAACATCGACAGTATCGCTTTCCTCCAACTTATCTTCCTGCTCTATACAAGGCAGAGTTATCATAACAGTAGTTCCGACACCCTGCTCACTGTCAATAGTCAGAACACCGCCGTGTCTTGATATTATCTCATCAGCCACAGCAAGTCCTATACCCGAACCGCGTCGTGTGTGGTTCGCCTTGAAGAATTTCTGCTTTATCCTGGGAAGGTCTTCCTTTGATATACCTATACCCGTATCGGATACAGATATACATATATCTCCGTCTTCTTCATAAGCCTCAACTGATACAGTATCTCCCTTGTCGGAATACTTTATCGCATTATCAACAACATTGATGAACACCTGTCTGAGCCTGTTCTTGTCACCGTAAACAAAGGGGAGCATATCCGGTTCAAAATAATTCAGTGTGATACCAAGTGCCCTCGCCCTCTCCTGATAGATAAGCACAGTTTCACCTAACTCGGCAAGTATGTCTATGGTGTCCATCTGGAGCATCAGCCTGTTATCCTGTATACGGGAGAAATCAAGAAGTTCCTCCACCATCTGTGAAAGTCTTTCCGTTTCACTGTTGATGACACGCATACCTTTCTTGAAAGTCTCCACATCACCGTACATCGTGGCGACAGTTTCCGTCCAGCCCTTTATCGCTGTAAGAGGTGTTCTCAGTTCATGTGATACCGAGGATATGAACTCGTTCTTCATCTGCTCGGTATTAGAAAGCTCTTCAGCCATGTTGTTTATGGAGTCGCACAGCTGCCCCAGCTCGTCCTCGCTTTTTTTCTCGATACGCTTCGAGAAATCGCCCTTAGCATACTTATGTGTTATATCAGCAATACCGCGGATAGGTATAACTATCTGCCTTATAAAATACATACCTGTGAAGAACATCAGCAGGATTATACCCAGCACGATAGCAGATATCACCGCTATTATCATAACTATCTGATTATCTACGTTCTTCATGGAACTCAGCATCCTGAGAGCTTCATAGTCGCAGCCCTTAGGGGATATGACAGAAGTTACAGCCACCACTTTTTCACCTGTAGGCAGCTTGATTATCTGCGCAGCCGTACCCGCCGCCGAAGCCTTTGCCTCTGCGTAATCGGTCATGCTGTCACTGCCCTCCAGTGAAAATCCCGAGGAAGTAACATCGACATCACCATCAGCGGTTATAGCCATCAGCTCTATCCTGTCCTTGTCCTCATAGCTCTCCACAATGCTTCTTATCTCAGCATTGTAGTTAGTTGTATCCCCTGCCGAATTCATCACCGAAGTGGTTATGATATTCATTTTTGAAGTCAGGTACTGCTTAGCTGAAGTATAGTAATAGCTCCGCACTATCACTATCAGCACTATCTCCACCGCCAGAAGTATCAGCGTAACAATGCCCATGCTGTTTATCAGCCAGTGCCTAGTTATGCTCTCTCTGCCGCGGTATCTCCGTTTAATATCAACGCTCAATTTCAGCAGTACTCCTTAACCGTTTCCGCCCGACCACTTATAGCCGAATCCCCAGATCGTCAGTATATACTTAGGATTTGAGGGTTCATCTTCGATCTTCATGCGGATACGTCTTATATTTACGTCAACGATCTTGTCATCGCCGTAATAGCTCTCGCCCCAGATATGGTTGAGTATACTGGATCTGTCCAGAGCAGCATTCTGATTCTTGAAGAAATACTCCATTATCTGGTATTCTACCTGGGTCAGATCTATCTGCTTATTGTTCTTGAGAACGGTCCTGCTTTTGAGATTAAGCACAAAAGGTCCCGAAGTTATAGTAGAAGCCTCCTCGGGCTTAACAGCAGAGCGGTTGACTCTTCTGCAAACTGCGTCAACTCTGGCGATAAGCTCGGATATGGAGAACGGTTTGGTGATATAATCGTCCGCACCACTCATCAGGCAGGATATCTTATCCATTTCCTGGCTCTTGGCAGAAAGCATGATGATACCAACAGAATTGTTCTTCTCGCGTATCTTTTTGCATACCTGCATACCATCGATACCGGGCATCATTATATCCAGCAGAGCAACATCGAAGCCACCCTCGTTCTCTTCATATGCTTTAAGAGCATCCTCGCCGCAGTTAACATCTACTACCTCATAACCGCTCCTTACAAGATTTATAACCACAAACTCGCGGATGGAGTCTTCATCTTCGCAAACAAGCACTTTTTTCATAGTAAAAGTTCTCCTCTCGTTTATTATTTCAGTAATTATCGTGCATCAGCCAACGATAAAGAAATTGTTCTTGACCTCATCTATGGTGAGTATCAATTGTTCCCTCTTATCCTCGGGAAGCTTTACATAATAATCCAGCTGACCCTTGCTGGCGATGAGTTTATAACCATCGTCTGCATAGGACTCACTGTCCTTTCGGCTCACAGCCGCTATTCTCATAATTTCGGTATTTGAACTGTTGATATCACCGCTGTATTTGTAAAACACCAGTTCCGACATATCCGGTTCCCTCTTGATCGTCACCTGATCGTTCCACCTGTTGGGGAAAGCGAAGAAATAACCGTTGGATATTGAGTAGTATCCGTGATACTTCTCCGTCAGGTCAAAGAAATCCTTGTATACGTTCCATGTGGTCATGTATACCATCTCATCGGTGATAGCATTCTCATAACCCGTCATAGGCTTTACCGATGGTATCTCAACTATGCCGTCATCGTCAACATCAGTGCTGTAATAGCCCGACGGTCTTGTACAAAGGGGCAGAAGCTTCTGCGGACTTAACTGCATGGGATTCTGCAAACTCGAATACCGATAGTAAACTATCTCCGTCTGAAGATTGCCGTCAGAATTCATGCCGTCAATAAATATCGCCTCATGCTGTTTGTTCAGCAGACCCGAGCAGGTATTGACGTAATTCACGACATTTGAGCACATATCTATGCCCTCTGTCCTGACAAGTTCATTATCCGCAGACATATCCAGAAGCGAAGCCTTAGCAGATGTTGCATTTGTTTCCGAATTGGTCTGCCTTTGTATCGTAACTATCTCGCGATAGCCGTCATAATTTATATCCAGCGTATCCAGCACCGAATAAGTATCAGTACCAACACGTTTGAAATCTCCGTCATAACAGCTGTATATCTCCAGTGCACAATCTGTACCTGTCACCGACTGATAACCTACCAGCACATTGTAACGGTTTTTCTCGCCCATCTGCGCGATTATAACTCTGTCAACTTCAGTACCTGCACCTGCAAGCTCCTTTACCGAGAACCATTTACCGTTCTCATCTTTGTCCAGCAGATTGACTCTTATACCGTTATCCGAGCCTGCACCTGTGTTGTATTCGTAGAATACCAGTGCTTCCTTGCCGGGATCTCCGTCAAGATTTCCTATAACAAAAGCCGAACGGTTATCACCGTTTCTGGGATACTTCAGTGTAACGCTTCCACCGACAGCAGCCGTCAGAGCTTCATGGATCTCGCCCTGCTCCTCGGTGAGCTTTGGAGCATTTAGAAGACCGTCAACCGTAAAGCTGAACCCGGTACAGCCGCTGAGTCCGACACTTAGCGCCGTCACAGCCGCAGCAAGGCTCAAACGTAAACAGCTCACCACATCACTTCCGATCATTTCAGTTTCATTCCATACGTTATCATTATAACACAAAATCCCGCAAATGTAAAGACACCGCGGAGCAAAAAATTCCACCGCAATGACAACATCTTTTCCACCATCAAAAAAAGCAGCCCCGCCAAAAGCGGAGCCGCTAAATATGTGATTAACCTAAAATGTCGTCGAAGTCAAGAACCTCTTTAGTCGGTCTTGATTTTTCATCGCCTATGATATAAAGCTGATTCGAGAACAGACCGTAACTTACGACGTTCTTGTCTCCGATATAGCCCTTTACTCTTACACTAGCAAAATCAGCATCCTTAAGATCGCCGATCATAGCCATATTGCCCCTTACAGTAGAATACAGTTCGTAACCTTCGCCCTTGTCAAGGTAAACCATGTATTCATCGCAGTCCTCGATATCGTTCCACGAGATAACTGCATAATCATTGGTCTTGCTGACCAGTGCAGCTTCAGTAACTTCGGGCAGTGATATTATCACTCGGTTTGATGCCTCGGTATAAAACTCCTGATCGTTCTTGACATTGTAACCCTTAACCAGGAAAACAGTTGCCTCTGTATCATCGGTGCTGAAATGACAGCGATCAACTCTGCCTATCTCGACCTCTCTGCCGTCATTAGTAAGCTCATATACAACATAGCCAAGGGCATCATCGATCTTATTCCATGTCAGACCATCTGCATCTGAATCCAGTTCGATAGAACCCTTAGGAGGATAATTAACACCCTTGAATGAGCAGATATTTGAACGTTCAGTATAGAACTTCTCACCTTCGAGCTCTATATAAGCCTGAACATAGAAATCAGCAGTCTGGCTGTCGTCAACAAAATAACTGGTGTCATTGACAGCAAGCTCACTGACTTTACCATTAAGATTTCTGGTTATGATGTAGCCATCTGCCTCGGGAACAGCTGTCCATACCAGTCTGTTAGCCCTTAACTCAGCTGTAGGCACACCTGCGGGAGCATTACCGGGAAGATCGACCTGTTCTGAAAATTCACCGCATAAGCCATTCTTGTTATAAGCTCTTACAGCGACCTTTTTCTTCTGAAGATTTTTTCCGATTATCTCAAAGCCGGTATCAGCTGTCTTGCTAATACGCATTAATTTGCCATCAGTTACAGTGTATACCTCATATCCGGCTGCCTCAGGAACAGCATCCCAGCTGACCATGACCTTGTTGATACCGTTTCTCTTTGCATCAACACCTTCAGGTGCCTGGCGGAAGCTGTCAACCATATTGGAGGTTTTACCGTAGTGATTCTTTCCGCTGAAATAGTTGTATGCTGCAACACAGTATTTACCTGCTGTCTGACCGTCTATCTCAAAGCTTGTACCTGTAACATTGGCAACCTCATAAGTATCGGTACCGTTGTCAGAACCATATACAGTGTAACCGTCAGCTCCCGCTGCCTCATTCCAGGTAAGCACTCCGTTTTCGATATTTAAATTAACTTTGGTTGTAGGAGCGTAATTCACGTCATACATAACGTTGATATCTACACTGCCCTTGATGCCGCTGATATCAGCATTGCTTGAATACTGCCACATATCATATATGCCTGCGTAATTAAGCTGTGACATATACGCAGCGACCCAGGTCTTGTAATCATTACCAAGTTCGGGACCGTTTATCATATTATTCAGCCAGTAAAGGTTAGCATATACGCCCGACTCATAGCCGTAAGACTCAATCCTGTTGCAGAACTCCTTGCATAGCTTTGTCTTCTGAGCCTTTGTAAGACCTGCATGGTCAAGTCTGCCGTAATCGTAGTCAACGCTCTCGATATCATAGTATACAGGAAGATCAAGAGTATAGCCTTTCAGCGCATTAGCACAGAAGTCAGCCTCTGCACGAGCCTCAGCGTAGCTTATAGCCTGAGTGTAGAAATATATTCCTACTTTCAGACCCGCAGCTTTTGCACCATTGATATTCTCATAGAAACTGTTATCCATCATAAGCGTGCCTGCTGAGCCATAACCACGATATCCAAGTCTGATTATAACATCGTTTATGCCGTCTGCCTTGACTTTTTTCCAGTCTATCTTTCCCTGCCACTGCGAAACGTCGATAAGATATGTTCTGTTCATTCCGTCGAATCTGCTGTCGTGGCTAAGGTAAGAACCGAAAGTACCGCATATTGTGGAATAGTTCTGCTTGATCCTGCCCGCAGGAGATATACTCGCAAATTTATTAGCGATGAGGTTATGCTTGTATTTCAGATAACCACCATCGTCATTCTTTTCAGCATTAGTGACCGCAATGGCTCCATCGCTTATAACTTCCTTGCTGACTTCATCAGCACTGGCTGTCAGGGTCATGCCCGCGATAATAATACCCGCGATGACTGCGCCCGATGCCGCTTTGATAAATTTCATAAATATAGACCTCCGTAAAAGTTACAGTTTATTACATAACGGTTACATTCAATGCCATATATTATACTCGATTTCACAAAGCTTGTCAATAGAAAGAATTTTCCAAACAAATAAAAAAACTCCCAAAAGTCGGAATTTTTGTAAAAAATCACCGATTTTGGGGAGTAAATCATATCAATTTAAACAAAATTAATCAACTATATAAATTGATTTTTTATATTATACATTTTCGATGGCATGGATCTTATCAACTCTGCGCTGATGTCTGCCTCCCTCGAAAGGAGTATCGATAAATACCTTGATAAGTTCGCAGGCAAGACCTGCACCAACTACTCTTGCTCCTATACACAGAACATTCGCATCGTTGTGAGCTCTAGTATACTTAGCCGAAAAATAATCCGAACAGCAAGCAGCCCTTATGCCCTTTACCTTATTTGCCGCCATAGACATTCCAATACCTGTGCCGCAGATAAGTACAGCCATTTCGCACTCACCGCTTGTGACCTTAGCGCATACTTCCTGAGCCTTGTCAGGATAATCGCATTTTTCGCCTTCCTGAACGCCCAGATCAACATATTCCACGCCTATCTCATCCAGATATGCAAGTACCTCTTTTTTAAGCTCGGGACCTGCATGATCGCAACCAATTGCAAGTTTCATAGTAGTTTACCTCCACATTTTGATTTTAGATACATTTTCTCAAATGTCCAAATCTTCCCTTTTCCTCTTTTTCATATTTCCAAACAACATAAAGAATTCAATTAAAGCCATCACATGAAGAACAATCGATATTATAAGAAATTCTTTTCCATGCCCCTTTAACAGAAGGCAAACCGTCGCCGATAAAAGCAATGCATACGCATAAAACGGGTCGATAAATCTCTTCATAACAACTCCACCTCAATATAAAATATCCTGTACCACAATTCAAATTTATTGAACTGTCCGCAGGACAGATCGCGTTCAACTGTCGCGGTGAGCCTTGTCTTTTTCAGCCTTAGTCGCCTGAAGATAGGACACTGCCAGTTCATCAGCACTGCACATAAGCGTCGGATCATCTTCGACCGCAAGACAAAGCGACGATGCTCTTTGCAGAACACAGTTCAGCGGAGCTGTACGCACATTGTCAGACTCAGCAAAACGACCTGCCTTTATCTCCTCGGCACAGTCACCTACCAGCATGACATTTCCGCAGAAGCCTATCTGCGAGAAGAATTCGTCCTCACCGCAGACCTTATCCTCGGTCATACGTATGATCTTTCCGCCGCTGCTTTCAAATGCCGCAGCGTAGATTATCTTAGGGCGAGCTCTCATCACTGAGAATATCTTTCCCTCAAAGCCCACACAGTTGTAAGCCAGCGCCAGTAAAGTCGATACTCCTGCCGCTTTGATGTTCGGCGCACCCATGCAGATGCCCTTAACAGCACCAACGCCTATCCTGAGCCCGGTATAAGAACCGGGTCCGTTGGCGATTGCGATGCAGTCAATGTCGGGATAGTCAATTCCCGTTTCTTCCAGAGCGCTCTCCACCATCGGCAGTATCACCTGCGAATGTGTAAGCTTAGTAAAAACCGTCTTTTCCCACAGCAGTCGTGCTCCGTCACTTATTGCAACAGAAGCCGTTTTGCCGCTTGTATCAATAGCTAATATTTTCAAATCTGTCATCTCCGCCGCAGGTCTCGATGGTGAGCTCTCTCTCATCATCGGATATCCTGTTTATCGTTATCCTGATACAGTCATCGGGCAGGTCATCGTCTATATTCTCCGACCATTCCACAGCCAGTACCGTATCCTCGTCCATATAGTCGAAAAATCCCGTAGTTTCCAAATCTTCCCCGGAGGTTATACGGTACATATCAAAGTGTATCAGGCTAATTTTGCAGCCCTTTTTTCGGTACTCGTTTACAAGAGCAAAGGTAGGCGAAGTCACTTCGTCACCAAGCCCAAGCCCATCTGAGATACCGCGTGTTATCGTTGTTTTTCCTGCACCGAGCCCGCCGCGGTAGGCGATAACCTCGCCACCGCGCAGACGTTTGCCTATCTCACGTCCGAGTGCGATAGTCTGCTCAGGAGAGGAAGTCCTGAAAGTAAAGTTCAATTTATCTCAACTCACTATTCTTCACCGACGAACTTGTGCTCGCCGTAATAATTCAACATAAGATCAACCATTCTGCAGTAAGATTCGAGACCGTCCTCAACTCCGTTAGCCTGCAGAGAAGTCTCCATAGCCTTTTCGCTAACTTCACTGACACTTTCGCTTTCAAACACTGTGTCTTCGGCTTCTTCCACTGACTCCCAGTATGCACGGTTTCCGTCGATATCTGCCCATACCTCGTCACAGATGGCATTATCAAATTCAACCATTGTTTCTTCGTCACAGTACTCAAATATCTCATTGCGAACATAGGTCAGCGCCGAAAGATAACCGGAATACCTATAATCCACATTATCACAGCGGTCACAGGCAACAAAAGCGATGAAATTCGCTTCTTCTTCCCTTATAAAGCCCTTCGTATGGGCAAGTTCGTGACAGATAGTGTTCGGCAGCTTCGCCTTGTACATATCAGTGTTGTAGTTTGCTTCCATCGAAAACGGGAAATAAATCCCCATAAGATCCATCTGGCTCATAAAAAACGAGCAGTAAATGGGTTTGGGGTGAACTTCATATCCGCCGAAGTTTACAAACTCTTCTTCCAGACCCTCGATAGCATCCCGTGCTGTATCGTCGGTATCCGCAGTCAGCACAAATCGACCATCTTCATCACGCTGCACCTTTTTTGAAAGCACGTTAACCTGAGAGACTATGCGGTATCCTAGCGCTTCCAGTTCTTCATGGGTGTGCTCTTCTGTACTGATATCGTTCAGCTTTTCAAATGTAGAAGTATGATACAGTATAAAGCAGTTCAGCGTTTCTGTACCAAGGATAAATACCAGTATCCATCCGTAAATAAACCCGAATATCCTTGCAACTTTCCCACGCCTGCCCTTTTTGATAATAAGCAGAACGATCATCACTATAAGTGAGAGAGGTATACCGAAAACAGCTATCGCTATCAGCAATTCTCCAAAAGAGAAAGGCAGCAGTGAAGTCACACGGCCGTAGGTCTGTGCCCACAGCGGGTATATCCACTTCTGGTAAAAATCGCAGAATGGTGTGCTTTTCCATGCAAGCACATTCAGCAGCACGAAAACAACCGTGCTGCCGATGAGCCATTTAAGTTGTGTGTGCTTATGTTTTTTGTCCGCTTTATCGGACTCATTTACGTCAACGCCCTTTGCTGTCACTTCTTCGGGTATGACTTTGGTTTTCATTTCGCACCTCTGTATTTATCAGAACAATCCATAGATATTGCCCTTATTGTCACAGTCGATATTATTGGCAGCAGGCACCTTGGGCAGACCCGGCATGGTCATGATATCACCTGTGTAAGCTACAACAAATCCTGCACCTGCCGATACTCTCAGATCGCGGACAGTTATCTCAAAGCCCTCGGGCTTGCCAAGCTTGGTGGGGTCGTCAGAAAGCGAATACTGTGTCTTTGCAACACATACAGGTATCTTGTCGTAGCCCAGTTCATTGATCTCTTTCAGTGCCTTTTCAGCCTGAGCGGTGAAAATAACACCGTCAGCACGGTAGATCTCCTTAGCGATCACGCCCAACTTTTCCTTGATAGGCAGCTTTTCATCATAAAGTGGCTTGAAGTTGCTCTCGTTATTTTCAATGGTAGCAACTACCTTTTCAGCCAAATCAGTACCGCCCTTGCCGCCGTTTGCAAATATCTCAGCCAGTGATACCTCAACACCCATCTCAGCGCAGGTCTTTTTGATAACTTCGATCTCAGCCTCCGTATCGGATGCAAATCTGTTGATAGCAACAACAACAGGCACACCGAACTTCTTCATGTTCTCGATATGTGTCCTGAGGTTTACGATACCATTTTCCAGTGCGGGTACATTTTCAGCAGTAAGATCTGCACGTGCAACGCCGCCGTTGTATTTCAGCGCACGGATAGTCGCAACCAGAACTACACAGCTGGGCTTGAGTCCTGCAAAACGGCACTTGATATCAAAGAACTTCTCAGCGCCAAGATCGGAACCGAAGCCTGCTTCGGTAATAGTGTAATCAGCCAGTTTCAGGGCAAGCTTAGTTGCTCTTACAGAGTTACAGCCGTGAGCGATATTTGCGAAAGGACCGCCGTGTATCAGCGCAGGATTGTTCTCCAATGTCTGCACGAGATTAGGCTTCAGTGCATCTTTAAGCAGTGCCACCATAGCGCCGCAGCCGCCGATATCCTTAGCGAAAACCGGCTTGCCATCGGTGGTATAAGCAACAAGTATACGCTCGATACGCTTTTTAAGATCTTCAAGATCAGCCGCCAGACAGAGTATAGCCATTATCTCAGAAGCCACGGTTATCTGGAAAGAATCCTCTCTCGGTATACCGTTGACTTTAGAACCCAGACCGATGATTATATCTCTCAGCGCTCTGTCATTCATATCAAGACATCTCTTGAACATTATCCTTCTCTGGTCGATATGCAGAGGATTGCCCTGCTGCATGGAGTTGTCGATCAGTGCACAAAGCAGATTGTTAGCCGCAGTAATAGCGTGCATATCTCCAGTAAAATGGAGGTTTATATCTTCCATAGGAACTACCTGAGCATATCCACCGCCTGCAGCACCACCCTTTATGCCGAACACAGGTCCGAGGGATGGTTCTCTCAGTGCGAGTATTGAATTCTTGCCAATAACGTGCATAGCCTCATGCAGACCTACCGAAATGGTAGTCTTTCCCTCACCAGCAGGTGTAGGGTTTATGGCAGTAACAAGTATCAGCTTACCGTTGGGCTTATCCTTTGTCTTTTCATAAAGAGATTCTGAGAGCTTAGCCTTGTAATGACCGTAAGGTTCATATTCCTCCTCTGTTATCCCGAGTTTCTTGGCGATCTCGGAAATTTTCAGCATTTTAGCCTGCTTGGCTATCTCGATATCTGACAGCATTGCGATCAGTTCCTTTCAAACAAAAATATTACATACACATTATATCACACAGCGCTGTAAAATGCAAGTAAAAAATATAACATAAACTCTATAATAAAAAAGTATATCTCCATTCATCCTCTGATAAGATCCCCCTCTTTTGTTGTCCTAGGATTTCCTATGTCAGTATCACAACATAACCGCTGTCTTTGTCAAGCAGTGCACCATTGGGAAAGTTCCCGTTTATCCAGTAAAGTTCTGCGTTCTCGAATTCGTCCCGCTTGCTTTCATCTATCCGAGCATTATCACAGAACCAGTCAATACCCTTTATCTCGTTTTCGCTTTCATCTTTCACCCTTCTCTCATCGCATATACCGCCATAGTATTTGGCATAACTGTCTATCGTCCTTTCATCAGTGCGGAATGACAGACATGATGATGCATGATAATCTTGTGCTATCATACAACCACGAGTAATGAATGAATAATCCTCGCATTCATCGGGAAGTCTTTCAGGCAAAAGATTTTTGTAATACTCCGCATTCTTGCCGTAGACACCATGCGCGTAATCCAACCTTTTTATACTATACATACTTTTTGTATTCTTAAAATTTAAAAGCACCAAGGAAGGCAGATATATCCCCGCTAAGCACAAAAGCAAACCTGCCCTCAAGGCATTTATAATCTTCGTTCCGTTATTAATGTATCTGGCTTTCTGATATACTATTTTAGTAACGATCATACACACGATCGAACCTAACAAAGAATAAAACGATATCCCGATCGTATATACACTCATATAAAACCACAGAGGAAACACGATATGCAACACAAGTATCAATTTATTCAACTTCTTTAATCTGCTTTCCTTCATCGTCGTTGTAGCCTCTCTTTTGCAACTTGTGTTATTTTATCACTTTGGTTCATCTATCGTTATAACCACATACCCGCTGTCTTTATCAAGCAGCACACCTTCGCGAAAAATCCCATCTATCGAATAGATCTCAGCATTTTTGAACTTTTCAAACCATTTATCTTTCCCTTCACCCCATCTGTCTACTAATCCGGATCTTGACAAAAAACCATCGAGCGCAACCTCTGTTTTTTCAAGCTCTTCTTCAATACTTATATCATCTATATCATCGTAAAGAGCACCATTGTATTTCCTTTCACAAAAACCGGCATAGTATTCCGCATACTTCTCTATAGTTTCTTCATCTGTGCGAAACATCAGACGAGATCCGGGATAGAAGTCATACATACCACCCTGAGTCAGATATTCATAGTCATCACATTCATCGGGAAGGTTTTCTGGGAAAATCTTTTTGTAATACTCCAGTCTTTCTCCGCTAAATCCGTACACCCCATGAGCGTAATTCAGCCGTTTTAAAATGTACATACTTTTTGTATCATCAAAATTATTGATCACTATCGACGGCAGATATACCCCCGCTAAACACAAAAGCAAAGCTATCCTCAAAAAGATCAGTATTATCACGCTATTTTCTATTTCGCTGTCATTATTATAAAATTTCCACGTAGCGATCATAAACACGATCGTACCTAAAATGCAATAGAAAGAAATTCTTGATGTGTTTATACCGACAAGCCACGCAGGGAACACAAAAAAGGTCAGCACAAATACTATTGCGTTCAATATCTTAAATTTATTTTCTTTCATAATCGTTGTCTCCTATCTTTCTTGATTTGTATTATATCACACTCCAAACTGTTTGTCAATAGTTTTTTATTGTTTTTCGATATTATTTTTTTGCTATTCAAGTCATCGACATACAAAAAGACCTCCCCGTTTTCGGGAAGGTCTCATACAAAAGAATATAAAATATTACTTAGTCCTCTTTCAGCAGATCATCCATAGCATAAAGACCTGCGGGCTTGTTCTTCAGGAAGATGGCAGCATTTACAGAACCAACTGCAAATACAGACTTAGAATGTGCTTCATGCTTCAGGCTTACGACTTCATCTCTGCCAGCAAAGATTATCTCATGCTCACCTACGATAGTGCCGCCGCGCACCGAGTGCATACCGATCTCGTTCTTGCCTCTCTTAGCACGAACGGAGTGTCTGTCATAAGTATAGGAACATCTGTTGTCAAGCTCACCATTGATAGCGTCAGCCAGCATAATAGCAGTGCCCGAGGGAGCATCAAGCTTCTGGTTGTGGTGCTTCTCTATGATCTCGATATCGAACTGGTCGCCCAATATCTTAGTAGCCCTGCGAGCCAGATCAGCCAGCAGATTAACGCCCAGTGACATATTAAAGGTGAAGAACAGAGGTATCTGTTCAGCAGCCTTCTTGATCTTGGCAGTCTGTTCCTCATTGTAGCCTGTGGTAGCAACTACAAGTGCAGTTCCGTTGGAACGGCAGTAATCAAGCAGACTATCAAGAGTTGAGGGGTGTGAAAAGTCTATTATAACATCGGGCTTTTCTGGAAGTTCAGAAGCATTCTCATATATAGGGAAATCTGCATACTGAGCAGTCACTTTGTCGATTCCCGCGATAGTTTTGCAGTCATCACGGTTGCTTATTACATCGGCGATAACTCTGCCCATGTGACCGTTTGCGCCGCATATAACTATATTTGTCATTTTTATCAGTCCTTTCATTTACACGATAAAAATCAAGGGCAGAGCGTTCACCGCTCCGCCCCGTCAATTGCTTTTTACTTTACAAGACCCAGCTCAGCCATCTTAGCTCTGAGCTTCTCGATCTTAGCTTCTTCCATCTTAACCAGAGGCAGACGGCATTCGCCAACATCCCAGCCCATGAGATTAAGAGCTTCCTTTACAGGGATAGGGTTGACATCGCAGAACAGACCGTTGCTGTTTGCGAAATCGAGGATCTTATTCATCTTAGCCTGTGCCTCGGGATACTTGTTCTCCAGGCAAAGCTGTGTGATCTCGTGAGTCTCCTTAGGCATAACGTTGGACAGTACAGAAATAACGCCCTTTCCGCCCAGTGCCATGATAGGAACGATCTGATCATCGTTACCCGAATAGATATCAAGTTCATCGCCGCAAAGTGCTGCAACTCTTGCTATCTGCGAGATATTGCCGCTTGCTTCCTTAACAGCCACGATGTTCTTTACCTTTGAGAGCTCCTTCAGAGTTTCGGGAGTGATGTTCACGCCTGTTCTGGAAGGAACATTGTAAAGTATTATCGGGATATTTATAGCGTTTGCTATAGTTGTATAGTGTACTATAAGACCCTTCTGAGAGGTCTTGTTGTAGTAAGGTGTTACCAGCAGTACAGCATCAGCACCAAGTTCCTCAGCCTTCTTGGAAAGACCAACTGCATACTCGGTATGGTTTGAACCTGTACCTGCAATAACAGGGATCCTGTGGTTGACCTTTTCGATAGCATACCTGATAGCCTCAACGTGCTCATCATCGCCCATTGTAGAGCTTTCGCCGGTAGTGCCGCAAATAATGATAGCATCAGTGCCCTCAGCTATCTGCCATTCGATAAGCTCACCCAGCTTATCGAAGTTGATAGAACCATCGGCGTTCATAGGTGTGACGATAGCCACGCCTGCGCCGGTAAAAATTGTATTCTTCATAATTATTCTCCTTGATCGTTAAGATCAATGATCTTGTTGAAAGTCATGCTAAGCGGCAGTTTACTGCCGCCCGCCGACCGTATCATCTTTTTTAATTAGTCAAAATAGCCCTTAGCAGCCAGAAGCTCAGCCAGCAGAACAGCACCGCCTGCAGCGCCTCTCAGTGTATTGTGAGACAGGCAAACGAACTTGTAGTCATACTGAGTATCTTCTCTCAGTCTGCCGATGGAAACAGCCATACCACCCTCGAGGTTTCTGTCAAGCTTAGCCTGAGGTCTGTCATTCTCCTCAAAGTAGTTCAGGAACTGCTTAGGAGCGGAAGGCAGATTGATCTCCTGAGGAACACCTGCGAATTCCTTCCATGTCTGGAGGATCTCTTCCTTGCTGGGCTTGTTCTCGAAGCTTACGAATACAGCAGCAGTGTGACCGTCAGAAACGGGAACTCTCAGGCACTGTGCAGTGATTGCGGGAGTTGTAGCATCAACGATCTTGTCGCCTTCGATATGGCCCCAGATCTTCATGGGCTCCTGCTCACTCTTCTCTTCCTCACCGCCGATATAAGGGATAACGTTATCCAGCATCTCAGGCCATGTCTCGAAAGTTCTGCCTGCGCCGCTGATTGCCTGATATGTGCAAGCCAGTGCCTTTGTTACCTTGTACTTTGCGTGCAGAGGAGCCAGTGCGGGAACATAGCTCTGCAGTGAGCAGTTGGACTTAACTGCGATGAAGCCTCTCTTTGTGCCGAGTCTCTTTCTCTGAGAAGCGATGATCTCGATGTGCTCGGGGTTGATTTCAGGGATAACCATAGGAACGTCATCAGTGTGTCTGTGAGCAGAGTTGTTGGAAACAACAGGGCACTCAGCCTTAGCGTACTTCTCTTCCAGAGCTCTGATCTCGTCCTTCTTCATATCAACTGCGCAGAATACGAAGTCAACCATAGAAGCGATCTTCTCAACATCTTCCTCAGCGTTGAGGATAACCATATCCTCCATGGACTTAGGCATAGGATCAGCCAGCTTCCACTTGCTGCCTGCAGCCTCTTTATAAGTCTTGCCTGCACTTCTGGGGGAAGCAGCCAGACATACTACATCAAACCAGGGGTGCTTGTCGAGAAGCAGAGAAAATCTCTGACCTACCATACCGGTCGCACCGATGATACCTACCTTGAATTTCTTTTCCATAACTAAAAACTCCTTTTCCTCTTGCACGGCACCGTCAATTACGCCAAATATACTTGCGTATTCCGACAGCATTTTGCGCAAAACATAAAAAATTGACAAATAACAAAAAAACCGGTTGAAAACCGGCGCATCATACAATATAATAAGAATGTTGGCAAAATTAATTTCCGCCGATAGCACTCCATCATAAAGTCATGATGACAACCGATGACCTATTAAACCATCAGTCAGCAAACGATACCCCACATCGCAGCTTCGGCAGTTTTACCTTTCACATCGGTCATTCGGCTTGGGAAACTTAGTCCGCGGAATACCGCATGACAGACCGTGCTACTCTTTTCAACCGCACCTCTATCTGTTCTGAAATAAAGGATAACACATATTCCGCCGCTTGTCAATAGTAAGCGCCCATGTTCCGAAAAGTTTTATATGAATTTTCTGTAAATTGTCAGCAATCAGCCGCAGATTTTGTTCATTACGCGGCATACGATATAAGCAAGGAGAGTTAATATGCTAGACCTCAACAACATGAAAAAGTCCGATTTTTTCTATGAGCTTCCTCAGGAACTCATAGCCCAGACACCCATCGAGCCCCGCAACGCATCAAGGATGCTTTGCCTTGACCGCAACACAGGCGAGGTAGGTCACGACCACTTCTATAATCTATGCGATCATCTGAAAAAAGGTGACTTACTGGTACTGAATGATTCCCGAGTTCTTCCCGCACGTATCTACGGCGAGACCGAGGATACTCACTCATTCATCGAATTCCTGCTGGTCGAACAGAGGAGCAATCTTGAATGGGAGATACTCTGCCGTCCCGGTAAAAAAGCCCGCGTGGGCAGACGTTTCGTATTCGGCAACGGTCTTCTCACTGCCGAGATAACGGAAGTTCTCGAAGACGGCAACCGCATCGCAAAATTCGAGTGCAGTGATGCCACAAACTTCTTTGCTGCACTGGACGAAATAGGACAGATGCCGCTTCCCCCTTATATAACTGAAAAGCTCAAGGACAAAGAGCGTTACCAGACAGTATATTCCAACGAGATAGGCTCTTCCGCAGCACCAACTGCAGGTCTGCATTTCACAAAGGAACAGCTCGCGGATATCGAAGCTATGGGAGTTAATATTGCATATGTGACCCTCCATGTCGGTCTAGGAACATTCCGACCTGTCAAGGAAGACAAAGTACTTGATCACAAGATGCACCGCGAACACTACGAACTTCCCAAACGCACCGCCGACCTCATCAACAAGACCAAGGCAGAGGGCGGCCGCGTTATCGCAGTAGGCACGACTTCCTGCCGCACCCTCGAAAGTGTAGCCGCTTTCTACGGCGAAATAAAGCCCTGCGACGGATTCACGGAAATATTCATCTACCCGGGATTTGAATTCAAGGTCCTCGATGGTCTGATAACCAACTTCCACCTGCCCGAAAGCACCCTTATCATGCTGGTATCAGCTTTCGCAGGATACGAGAACACTATGAACGCCTACAAGATTGCCGTGGAAGAAAAATACCGTTTCTTCTCCTTCGGTGATTCCATGTTCATTGCACCTGACGCAAACAAGAAATAAACAAACAGAGCGTATGCAAAGTCAAAATGCATACGCTCTTATTACTTTTGTGGAAAGTATCACTGTTCCTCGTCAAGCCAGATGCAGTAATACTCATCATCGTCATCCCATGGGGTGTTTCCGTCATCCGGACCAACATATTTCAGCTGATCTCCCCTTATGATGATCGAACACTGATGCTCGGGCTCCCAAGGACACTCTGCTGTGATGCTGTAGCCTGTCTCATCTGAATAGTCTTCAGACATTTCAATATTAAGGCAGGGTTTCGTGAGATATTTCAGTATATCCCCACCCGATTCATATTCTTCCACAGCCTTTTCAGTATCCTCGGCTATATCAACATATATGCCCATAGACTCCCATTCATCACGCATATAGTACATGAATTTAGCAAGCTTCTCACGGATATCAGCCATAAGCTCGGGATTCTCATTAAGGCAGTTATAATGGGCTATGCATTTTTCAGCATATTCGGTATACTCGTCTGAATCACCATATATCGTTATATCCATCTCACCATTAAACAGCGAGACCGAATCAAACTTGCCATTCAGCCAGTCAAGTCCGCCCTCATCGTGAAGGATATCTCTTATAATACTCATTTTCTGCTCCTTGCTTATATGCCGTTTTTCATACCGGAAATGTTCCCTGTCTTAGCTTTGTTCTTGCCGGCAAGAGCCTTCCAGCTCTGCTTGTAACAGCTGTACGCTGCCTCGAACTCAACATCCGCAGGTTTATATCCACCGAAGCATACCTGCTCGAACAGGCTGACAGCCCTGCTTATCTCAGCACCCCTCTCGGTGCCCATAGCCAGTATCTCACCCGGTGTCATTCCGCGAATATGTTTGTCCTTGTCCGATGATATCTCCAGCAGACGAACGATACGTTCATACAAAGCCATAGATTTTTCCTGAGTTGTCTTGCGGAACTTCATCCTTATACGGAAGAAGAACTCAATGATCCTGTCTAAGAATATCACGAACACAAGCACGAACACAACACCCAGGAACAATGCTATCTTGCTGAAATAATCCATGAAAGTCCTGATAACGTTCGCCGCGTTATTATTGTTGTAGTTCTCTACACCCCTGTAATCGGGAACTGTCGGATCAAATGTCACCCAGCCTGCACCGGGGATATATGCTTCAACGAAAGCATGAGCATGGCTGTCACGGACAACTATATCGCCATCATCATTTCTTTCGTACGCTGCAAAGCCCTCAACATATCTCGTCGGGATATCCAGTGCCCTCGCCATCAGCACCATCGACGTCGCATAGCTGGTACATACGCCTGTCTTGCTCTCAAAAAGGAAATAATCGATAGATTCATCATCGGGTATATATTCAAGGTCGTAGATATAACCGTTATCCTCGAAATAATCAACTATAGCCGAGCATTTTTCAAAATCAGTCTTGCAATCCTTTGTTATGTCCTTGGCAAGCTTATCGATACGCTCAGTCACACCGCCCTTTTCAGTGTAGCGATCAAAGATACTCAGTATCTGCGAGTAATCCTCGGGGCTGACATCACCATAGTATACACCTCTGGTCATCAGCTTCTCAAAGCTTTCCCAACTGAAAGGCAGTCCTCCCACGTAAGCATACTCATCACTTTCCTCGGCAACACAGCCATAGCTGACCCCAAGGCCACCGTAAGCAGAAGAATACCTGTTCTTGTAATAGAACTCACCGTGAACATTTCTGAAACCGTAGTCAAGGCTTTCCGTATCTGCCATTAAGGGAGCGGGAATATAGCTGGGGCTGTAAGTCGAGCCCGAAAGGTTAAGCCATGCCTTTCTCTTGTATTCGTTACCGAACAGATCTTCTGTAAGTCCCAGATCCTCATACCTTCCGGTAGCTGCCATGGACTTTAGAAGCTTATGCATATACAACGGAGAATTGACTATGTTATCGGTACCGTCCTCAGCACCGTACCAATCCCTGTATTCATCCCTAAGCACCCACTGATCCGCTCTGAACAGATCAAAGGATTGCCTGCGCATATATATTGCATCAATATCCTTAGGGTCATCAATAGTAAACAGTATCTCACCTGTGGAATCAGCACCGAATCTTGGAGACGATACATCATTCAGGTCATCATAGTCAGTAGTGTTGGAGTTCAGATAGTACTTGAAAACGCCTTTGTTCGCTTCAAGCTGCGACTTGTAAGCAGGCTTCGGAATAAGCATGGTAATCGCACCAACAAAAGTAACGAACAGCGATATACCGATAGCGTAGGATCGGTTCATTATAATGTTTCGCTTCTGCTTTTCGGTATAATCGTCAGCCACTCTCTTCTGATGGATCATCATCGCCAGGAAGACAGTCATCATGAATGTCTGGCTGAGGGTGTTAATGTTCTGCGCACGTTTACCATAGATCACAAACGGAAACATGGTCGTCAGCATAACACCGAATATCCTGAACCTGTAAACGGTAAAATAGTAAAGTATGGATATGATGAAAAATCCCATACCTACAAAAATAAAAGCATTGTAGTAAGTTACCGAACCAACTTCCTGGGAGTTCACATAAAACCAGTCAATAAAGCTGACACCCGTTTCCTGCCAGCCGTTGCCTATCAGCCATCCAGAAAGCACAAGTATCACAAGTCCAAGTGCGGTATAAATAAAGAAACGCCAGCCCTTCCGCTTCTTTATCTTTTCAAAAAACCAGAAAAGAACACATTCGTATACTACAAAACCCGCTGTAACAGCCTTAACAAAATAATCGTAGTAAGTTCCGAATATGACATTCATCACGACTGCACCAAGCAGAAGCGGAAGAAAATACTTTGCTGCGGAAGCATAGAGCCATTTAAGCGGTTCTTTTTTATCAGTCATGGCCCACGCCCCCTTATGTCAGTTTCTCAAATTCAAATTCACGGCTGACTGTCCACATATCGTTCCTTACAGCACCCAGACCGCTCTCTTTGACAACGACCAGAGTACCTTCAAAGTTCTCCATAAGTTCAGTCAGCTGGGCAGTCATCTGCCCTGTGCATGAAGTAAAGCATATCATCGCCTTACCCTTTTCGTTTATCTCGTGATCGACCATCCTGTTTTCATCAGGATAAGGCATTATACCTGCCAGCCTCTCCTGAAGCTGTATCAGCGATGCCTCATCAGCGATCTCAGCCATTTCCCATTTTCCGTCAATGAAATAGTTGTACTCACTCTCATACCCGGACCTTATCAGCATCGAAAGCATGGCCAGTGAGCCTTCTATCGTGATATCCATCATGGTATAGCTTATCAGGTCGGGTGTCGGACTTGTCGGCAGATCCATTCTGAATATCTGGCTGGATGAAGTCACCTTCTCATCAAGCCTTACCATCAGCTGATCCTTTTTTGAGCTAAGCTTCCAGTTGACCCTCTTCAGCGGGTCTCCGGGAACATAACTCCTGTGCTCATAGCCCGGAACGCCTGTCAGTGCAGATGAAGTCTCGTTTGATTCTTCATCACTGTCGTCAAAGGATATATTCTGGGATACCGACCTCAGCACCTCGTTCTGGGAACCTGTATCAGGTATCCTCGGAAGTATCTTCACCTTGCATTTTTCGGGAAGTGTCTTCTTTTTCATGCTGAACAGACCAAGGTAATCGGTGAAAGATATGCTATCTACCGATACCTCAGCTCCGCCGCAAAGAATTGCTTTCAGCGGTATCTCAATACTGTCCCCCCGCAATCCCGTACATATGAACCTGTACGCCAGCGAACCGTCCCCG
The DNA here is from genome assembly GCF_000526775.1 of Ruminococcus albus AD2013. NCBI lineage: Bacteria > Bacillati > Bacillota > Clostridia > Eubacteriales > Oscillospiraceae > Hominimerdicola > Hominimerdicola alba. The sequence goes on along the minus strand of NZ_JAGS01000001.1, from coordinate 642,234 downwards.
CCCTCAATATTCGGGGTCACTGACAGCGTCACCTCAATAAATGTGCTTGGGAAAAAGAACTTTTTATTGAAATCCAGTCTGGCAGTCAACTTATCGCCCTTGTTGACTATATTACCCGATAATCCCATAGATATATCTATGGAAGTATGAGATAAAGCCAGCATCAGCAGCGATGTAATAAGTGCCATTATAAGCAGCACCGCGATGAATATTCCTCCGCTGCCGCTTATCATATAGCCCAGTCCGACCGACAATGCCAGACACGCCAGAAAGCTTATCAGGTTTTTTACAGTCTCCAATCTGATCACTCCGCAGTAGTAGGACTTTGTACCGTCATCGCCACAGCTTTAAGTGCAGCGCCGTTATCTTCAAAATTCGATTTGCCCTTGGGCGAAAGCATAAGTCTGTGAGCAAGCACCTCAACCATTACCGACTTCACATCATCGGGTATGACATAACTTCTGCCCATAACGTATGCATAGGACTTTACTGCCCTTAGCATTGCGATCGAGCCACGGGGCGAAACACCCAGCCTTATAAACTCCGAATTTCTCGTAGCTGTAACGATATCAAGTATATATTTTCTGATGCTTGGAGCAGTGGCCACTTTCTGTGCTTCTTCCATAAGCACCGCGATATCATCGGTGGACATTACCGCTCTCAGGTCTTTAGCTGAAATAAGCTTCTCACCATTGGACATGATGCGAAGCTCGTCCTCATAATCGGGATACCCCATGGATATCTTCATTATGAATCTATCCATCTGTGCCTCGGGCAGATGATAAGTACCGTAGGTCTCAACAGGGTTCTGTGTCGCCAGTGTCATAAAAGGCACAGGCAGACTATGGGTAACACCGTCAATGGAGATCTGATGTTCTTCCATTATCTCCAGCAAACTGGACTGCGATTTCGGCGAAGCACGGTTTATCTCGTCCGCCAGCAGGAAGTTGCACATAGCAGCGCCCTCTTTGTATTCAAGTTCCCTTGTCACCTGATTTATCATCGAAAAACCGACGATATCCGAGGGCATAACGTCGGGGGTAAGCTGTATACGGTTGAATTTGCCCGCTACCGACCTTGCCAGCGCAGACACGAGCTGCGTTTTACCAACGCCGGGAACGTCCTCTATCAGCACATGACCGCCGCAAAGCATTGCAGTTACGATTTTAAGCACTGTTTCCTGCTTTCCGACGATGACTTTCTCTATATTTGCTACCAAAGCTTCGATCTTACTGTTCATCAAATATCCTCCTGTTCAGGGATAACTTATGCGCAAAAATAACGCATTTATTCAATATTATTATACCATAAATATGGACCAATGTCAACCAAATATGCGACAAATACATAGATTATACAAAATTCGGATCCACCATTTCCGATATACCCGAATATGCATTATTAATTGAAAAACCCGACAAAATATGTCATTTTCTGCGTCGGGTACCTTTGTTTACAGGTTTTCTGACAGATCTTCCTCTCGGTTTCAGAAATACCTGTTTTTCCTGTACTGTAACTTTCTCTGGCGCCTTTTCGGCAGGCTTCTCGAACTTTTCAAGACAGACAACATTCTCGATGCCCATAGTATGCGGGAACATATCCACAGGCTGAATGAACGTCGCTCTGTATCCCTCTTTCTTGAATATCCTTAGATCACGCTCAAGAGTTTCGATACTGCATGAAACATATACTATCTTCTCAGGTGCAAGCTTTACCGCACAACCGATAAATTCACGGCTGGCACCTGCCCTCGGAGGGTCCATGACCAGAACATCAAAGCTATCCCCTCGTGAAGCCATAGCCTGCATGAATTTACCCGCATCGTCATTAAAGAAACTGATGTTGTCAAGACCATTCAATTCTGCATTTACTTTAGCGTCCCTGCAAGCAGACTTGTTCAGCTCCACGCCCGTAACTTCTGCGCCGTTCTTCGCACAGATGATACCTATGGTACCTGTTCCGCAGTAAGCATCAATAACTTTCACGCCCTTGCGGATACCTGCCGCTTCAACAGCAAAGCTGTACAATTTTTCGGTCTGTATCGGATTAACCTGATAGAACGATGCAGGGGAAATCCTGAATCTGCACCCGCAAAGCTCGTCCTCAATATAGCCCTTGCCGTAAAGAACAACGCTCCTTTCACCAAGCGTCAGCGGCATACCATTCGGGCAGATATTGTGAACTATCGTAGTAATCTCGGGGTGAGCCTTTACCAGTGCCTTGACAAAATTATTCTTTGCAGGCAGCATCGGTGAAACCGTAACAAGCACCACCATGACCTGTCCAGTGCTGAAAGAAGTACGTATCAGCGTGTGCCTGAGCAATCCCTCACCCGTCCTGAGGTCATATGGTCTTATGCGCATATCTTTCATCAGAACCTTGATAGTCTGAACGATAGGCGAAGCTACCTCGGCTTCAAGCATACAGTCGTCCACTGCCACCATTTTTCTGGCATTTGACTGATAAACACCGGAAATTATCCGTTTTGAGCTGTCCGTTGCAAATACCGTCTGTACCTTGCACCTGTAATTATAAGGCACTTCCATCGGAATGATATTCTCGACTTTTCCGAATCCCGAAAGCATCCGTGCGGCTTTCTCCTGCTTTCTCGCTAACTGTTCGCTGTAACTCTCACTAAGCTGACACCCGCCGCATCTCTTGAAACAGCGACATTTTCTCTCACCGGTTGAATGATCTGTAATGACCTTTTTAGGCATATCTTGCCCTCCCAATAATATTTATCCGAGTGTGCGGGCTTTTCCCGACACAACATTTTATGTAACTATCTTTCCATCCAAATTTCCCAAAATTCAGAACAGTACAACGATTATACCACGTTTCAACTCCCCTGTCAACGTTCGCAAGCGTTTCTCAAAAAAATTCACATAAATATAAAATTTCTGCCGAGATACATATTGATATACTCGCAAATGTATCACACAAAAAGACAGCCGCACAACAGTACAGCTGTCTTGTAAAAATCATGAAAAATTATTCTTCGTCAACATTCTCAGAATCTTCTGAAGTCTCTGCATCTGCTTTGTCTTCAGAATTCGCCTCGGCAGAATCATCTTCTTCATTCTCAGGCAATTCTTCACCGCGGAGCGATCTGCGTCGGGCATCACGTGCTGCAAAAGCCTTTTTCAGGTCTTCACGCATTTCCTCTTCGTCATCATCGTCATCTTCCTGTTCTTCTCTCTCAAAGAAAGCTTCTGCCGCTGCAAGCTTCTTACGACGCTTGCTTGTGGGCTTCATTATAACAAGATACTCAATAGCGATTATTACTGCAGTAAGCGCGATAGCAATTATGATGAACAGGTTGCGGACAGTCTTGTCAACACCGCCGCCGTTATTATCAGCTATGGATACTGTTCTGTCCTGTCCGTCGGTAACTATGGTATCATCGATGATCACGATATCATAAGTTTCAATCTCGTCATTGTTGAATACTACATCAAAAGAAGTCTCACCCGCAGCCAGCATCTTGAAAACGCCGTCTTCAAATTTAACTATGCTCTCATCAGCAACAACAATGTTCCTGTAATCCTCGATACCCATCTTCGAGGGCGGAGCCTGACCGACACTCTTCTGAACTCTTACCAGCTTGTTGAGTTTTGGAGCCTGTGTTTCCTCGCCACTGTAACCGGGTGCATCGGGATTTGCGATTATACCGTTCTCAACCGAATATGATATCGGTATACCTGTCTTGTTATCAAGTGTGGTAACAGTAAGGAACAGTGTGGTGGAGACCATATCCTTATCCAGCACTTTGAAATTCAGTGTAACATAATTTCCCTGAAATTTGCTGCCGGAATCATTTGTATAATTGAAAACATACTTGCCGTTGAAGCTGTTCTCAGCCACCTTGCCGCCTGCTTCGGGATTTATCTGTGTGCTTTCCAGCTGTAAAAGCGCAGTATCGAATGTAACCGACATCAGCGCACTTGATACAGTAGTATCAGCCTCTATCCTCAGTTCTGCAGAAACTTTGCCGTCCTTGATTTCACCCGGTTTAAGATAGACCTTTGAAGGCGCAGATGTGGGCTTATCGGGAACAAGAGTAGTAGCCTTGTTCTCCATGGCTGTGACTTCATTTCCCGCTGACTGCGCTGGATCAAAGCCGGGATCAGGAGCTGTGGTAGTTGTGGTCTCCTCATATCCGCCGTTGTCATAGCTGTAATCGTAATTATAATCATAATTATTATAATCATAACTGTTATAATCGTAAGTATTGTAATCATATGTCGGATCATAACCGTATTCCGCATGAACCGCAGGAACTGAAGCAGTCACCGCCAGAGCCGCGGCAATGACCGCAGCAAACCTTTTTATAAACATTTTTTCCACTCCCGAGATATATTTTTTCGCTATACACAGCAAAAACCTCTATATTTTTGTAATACAGAGGCATCTGCTTTAAAATTGTTAATTATCAGTCAACTAAGGTGACTTTCTTCATCACCTGGGGTTCCAGAGGCTTATCGTTGAAATCTACCTGAACATCAGCGATCTCATCAACTACCTCGATACCTTTTACTACCTTGCCGAAAGCTGCATAGTCACCGTCAAGGTGGGGTGCATCTTCATGCATGATGAAGAACTGTGAGCTTGCGGAGTTGGGCATCATAGATCTTGCCATTGAGATAACGCCTCTTGTGTGCTTGAGATCGTTATTAACGCCGTTTCTTGCAAATTCACCCTTGATCTTCTCATCAGAGCCGCCCATGCCGGTACCCTCGGGATCGCCGCCCTGGATCATGAAGCCCTTGATAACTCTGTGGAATATCAGACCATCATAAAAGCCCTGCTTTACAAGCTTTTCAAAATTTGCAACTGTGATCGGTGCCTTCTCGGGATAAAGTTCGATAAGTATCTCCTTACCGTTTTCCATTTCTATTTTAACCATTTCCACTTTCCTCTCTTGTTTATCATTCGGCATAGCCGTAAAACTTTTTTTCTTCTTCCTTTGACTTCGGCAGCAGACCTGCGTCAAATCTCTTCTGAAGATCCATAAAATACTCACTCTCGGGAGTTCTTGTCTTCTTGAACAGCGAAGCCTTCTTAACTTCGTCCAGTGTGAAGAAATCGCGTTTTCCATCTGTATTTACGCAGTAGAATCTGTTTACCTTTTCAAAATTCCCGTTCTCATCGACCCTGTTCTTATCAAAACAGCAGAAGATATCTCTTGCCATAAGATCACAAAGTCTGAGAACTCTTGTATAGTTGGAAGCATCTTTCCACGCATCAAGTTCCTCTTTAAAATACTGCTGAACAGGTACACCATTGACTTCCATTCGCCTGATTATCCTTGCCAGGCACACCGAAGCGTCATGATCTGTCAGCTTTTCAAGACGTGCGTTCTTATACTCCATAATATAATCATTTACCGTTGAATAGAAAAGTTTATCATATGGAAATTCCTTTCCTGCTTCAGAATACTTGATTATAGGGTTGTCCGTGTTGATGTTCAAAACCTATCGCTCCTAGAAAAAACATTTGCCCTGACCTTACCTGCGGTCACCATATTTTGCCTCAAATTCCTCGACTTTTTTAGCAAGGAATTCTTCATCGACAAATCCGATATTATCGGGATCGTCACTATGGTCGATAACACCCAGCTTCTCGATCTCAGCTTCATCAGGTTCTGATGCAACAGCAGCGATATCCTTATATTCCGCATAATCCTCGGGGCGCTTCGCATAAGGAAGATCCACAAGTTTCTTATCCACCTCAGCCTGTCCGACCTCGCTGAACTCAAACTTTGTATTCTCAACCTCAGCTACCTTTGCTTCATGCTCGGCATACATAGCTTCCATCTTCTCGGCTATGCCCTGCTCCTTAGCCTCGGTTATCTCTTCCTGATGTGACCTTATATATTTCTCATGCTCAACTTCATAGAGCTTCTCATACTCGGTCTGAGCATCAACGATCTCTTCACGGCCGACCGTGCTGGTGCCATAGTCTGCATGAGTTTTGACGGGCTGATTCTTCTTCTCTTCAAGTTCTGCTTCAAGCTGAGCCATCTTGGTCTTGATCATCTCAGGGTCAACGCTCTCTACCTCAAGAGTCTCGGGAACAGCTTCATCATACTTTGACTCCTTAACAGTAACGGTCTGCTTGCGTCTGGGTGACGGAGTATTCCAGATGTCATCAGGATTAACGGGCTTAACCGCAGGTGCTGCCGACGGTGCAGCAGGTTTCTTTTTATTGAATAGAGCCATTATATATTTCCCCCTAGTGTAAAAATGTTCAGATATGATCACCCGCACCAAATGCCTGTTCCGCGGACAATATCTATACAAATTCATTATACTATAATCTGCACAAAAATGCAAATACTTTTTGTCATCTAATTGAGATAAATTTCAGAGAACAATTTAGTTATATTTACCTGTATTCACACTTAGTTCACTAAACGTTTTATTTTTATCGATATATCATGTAAGATTATTTGATATAATTGGTTTGATATAGTATAGAGTTTATTATGCGGATGCAATGTATAATCTTTTAACCGTTTAAAACTTTTTCCAGATAATTTTTACATTTAAATACCTTTAAGGGGGAATCACTTTGGCAAACCAGAAACTTGGAGTTACCGCTAACGAGCTGTTCGCCTGCAATCCTTTCAGAATATTGGGTCTGCCCGTTACTGCGGAAGATGAGGAGCTGACTGCTACCTACAAGAAGCTGCTCTCAATGGGAGATGCGGAAAATTATAAGACTGACTTTGATTTTCCTACCGCACTGCCGCCTTTTAAAAGAGATGACATCACACTGAGGACTGCTTATGCTAAGCTTGCCAGCAACGGCTACCGCTGCTTTGCATTCTCGGACGGCTGTTTTTCTCAGGCGCTCACCGAAGATGATGTGCTGCTGAACCTGAAAGATATCACCTGCTATGATGCTTTCATCAGATGCTATATGTGGCTCATCACCAATGACAGAGGATTCGAGCATCCGCATCTGTGGATACTTCTCGCCAAGCACATCGATAAGCTCATAGATTCCAAGCAGAGTGAATGGAAGCGTCTGTTCGACAATCGTTTCCCGCAGTCGGTAATGTCCGCAGGCAGCGATCAGATGCTCGCAGAGCTCCATGCTACTTTCAAGGATATAATACTCCTGCCTCTCAAAGAGATGGTAAGAGGTTCGATGAGATGCACTTCTGCAACTCAGATACTCAAGGCTGCAAAGATCGATGTTGACAAGGTATATCCCATGCCCAACATCAGTCAGGCTAACGGTACAGGTTCAAAGCTGAGGATCGCATCAAAAGATATCACAAGTTCCGCAGCTTCATCAAAGGTCGAGGAAGCTCACAGCTTCGTAGCTTCCGCTTCGGCTATAACTGCTGATACGATCATGAGTGAAGAAGCTCCCAAGCCTGCTGCAAGACCTGTTGTCAATACTGTCAAGCCCGCTGCTCCTGCTCAGCAGAAGCCTCAGGAAGAACACAAGGTAAGCCTTGTTGATGATGCTATCGCTGCACAGGCTGCAAGCTCCCAGAGCAGTCAGTCAAATACATCAGGCAGTTCTTCCAGCAAGACCTCACTTGTTGAGGAAGAGATTCCTGTCAAGCACGTTGAAGCCATCGATGGTCTTGCACCCAGACGCAAGCCTATTATTAAAAAGGAAGAGCCCAAGACTCCCGGTGCATTCGAGATACCTTCTGACAAGGATATCGCAAGCAGCTTTACTGTCAATGCAACTCCTGATGAATATAAGAAGCCAAAGGAGAATATGGGACCTGTTTCCTACCGTCCCGAAGTTGATGATCTGCCCTCTGCAAATGTCGGTGAAAGAACACTCGAAGCGATCGATCCTTTTGCAAATATCGGAGCAACTTCTGCCAGGATCGTTGACGAAGGCAGCATAGCGACAGGAACAAAGCGTAAGTCTGTTAATCTCACAGGTCTTGACGGCACAGGTTCTGAGATCGCAGATGAGAAGATCGATATGCAGTTCACTGCACCTGAAGGCTATCGTCATGTTGAAGAAGAGGAAGTCGTTGAAGAGCGTGAGATCAGCAACCGTTCGCTGACTTACCTGATAAACGAAGTTGATTCCCGTACCGAGGAAACTACCGACCAGCTGCTGACCGAACAGGAGATAGAGGACGAGCTGTACACTGATACACTTATCAAGCTGCTGCGTTCCAACCGTTCCAGCAAGATGATGAAGGAAGTTGATACCGAGCACGTATATCTTAACGGCGGCGGTACAAGTGAGAACAAGGGTCCCGAGATCACGATGGAAGACATCGATATGAAGAAGAAGGACAACTCAAATCTTGATTCTGCTTACGGCTACCACAGATTTGACGAAGCTCACGCTGCTGAGGCCATCAAGGAAAAGTACAAGAATATCAACATCGGCGATATGCTCAATCCTACTGTGGGCAACTCACTGAAGAGAGAATACCATGAAGACCCCATCAAGGAGTACATCAAGTATAAAAATGCTGAAAAGAACCTTTCTGCTTCGATGATGAAGGCATTCGGATTTATTGCACTGGTTGGCATACTTATTTTTGTGCTTGTATTCTATCTCTGATATTTTACTTCACGGAGAGGTTTTCCTCTCCGTGTTTTTTTTGTCATAATAATGTGATCTCATATATCTATTTCAAAACATCGAATAATTAAGAAAAAGTTGTACGTTTTTGTCTAATCTTTGCTAAAATATGACCATATTAAAATTTAAAACAATTGTTAACACAAAGTTTTCGCAGAGACAATGTTGATATCTGACTCTCAGCAAGTCTTGAAAATGTAGCAAAAATGGCTGAACAAGGCGGTCATAGACACTTATCCGTATTGAATAAAAGCCAAGTGAGCCAAAAGTTAGAATAGTTGACTTTTGAATACGAATCTGATATAATTTAACATGGAATAATCTAAAATATATGGGGCTTTTCAGCCGCAAAGAAGGTCACACAATGAATGAAAACAGAAGCGAACAGCTGCAGCATATGCTGGGCAGTCTGTGGGAAGAGCTTATGCACTGCACTGATAGTGTAGGAGCTTTTGTGCTGTGGAACGACAGCCGCGAATATTATATTGATGATAATGCGCTGGGACTGCTTGGCATGGACAGAGAGTATCTCTCCTATGAGGCTTTGCAGAATGTGCTGGAGTGTGCCCTTGACGCAGAGGTATCTTCAAGTCCATCCAAGGTGATGACAGTCCATATTGACGATGAGGACTGTATCGCCGGCTTTGTTGTGCGCCGCGACACAGCTGTTCCTCTGGCTATCGGCGAAATGTATCCCCTGCTGAATCAGAATCAGCTGGCTGAACATATGACAGAAGCGGGAGAAGACGCATTCCTGATGCTTATAAAGCTGGAGCACATCGATGAAGGCAGAGACGAAAAAGCATTTGTCAGAAGTGCGCTGGAAAGCATGGAAAAGGTCTGCCCGGAGGGTACTGTGCTGGCATATCATTCTGGAATGAAATTCTGGGTATTTGTCAGAAACGGTGTAAAAGAACCTCAGGAGCTCGCAGAGAATTTACAGAGGGCTGTAAAAAATACTCCCGTTACGGACGAGTTCGGCGTTGTGATAAGCAAGGAACATTCCATGACCTTTACAGGCGGATATGTAACTTTCCGCAGAAAAGAACACGCGGCGGTAAAGGAATTCCATTATGCTTCATTTGCCTTATATGAGGCTATCAGCTCCGGTGTCGGGACTATCAGCAGTTTTTCC